>NZ_JBQQCL010000009.1:0-173512 GCF_052246725.1 Pseudalkalibacillus sp. R45
GTTGCCCACGTGTTACTCACCCGTCCGCCGCTGACCTCTGAGGAGCAAGCTCCTCGTTGGTCCGCTCGACTTGCATGTATTAGGCACGCCGCCAGCGTTCGTCCTGAGCCAGGATCAAACTCTCCAATAAAGTGTTTGATTGCTCATTAATGTAAAACTTAAAAATTGATCAGGGTTCTTTTTAAAAAGACCCGTTTCACGCTTGGCTTTTGTTCAGTTTTCAAAGAGCTGATTTTCGTTGCCCCGTTTTGAGGCGACTTAAATAATATAACATCTCTTGAAACACCCGTCAATAACTTTTTTGTAATTATTTTATCGGTTGTTTTAAGAGCAACGTTGATAACTATATCATGATTCTTAAGCTTGTTCAACTATATTTTTAAATAAAAATTAAGGTTAATGTTGATTTGTTTTAGAAAGGCCTTTAAGCGAAATTTGCTAACTCTGAAGTCCATGGTCTTGTTGTGAACCTCGAGTCCAGCACATCCTGTGGAAGTGAGCGAAGATGCTTACGTTTTGCCGTATAAAGGGAGTGAATTTCATCAAGAAGAACAAAGCCAAAAAAAAAAGAAAGAGAAAAATACTTCTCTTCCTTAGGTTAAAATGGTCTCGATATATAAGTCTGTACGTTTCGTAAGTGCAATGATTTCATCCACTCCATCGATTTTCACCATTGGACGGGTATGTGATTGTGGATCGATGAAGACGATCTCCCCAACCTGACCGTTCGTAAGTTCAACTTTGGTTCCGACCGAAAATGCAGTTAATTCATTTACTAGGATGTTTAAGATTTTCGTATCGAATTTCCCGAATTGATCCATTTGCATTTGCTCCAGTACTTTAAATGGAGATTGTTTGGTCCGGTAAATCCGTTCCGAGGTCATGGCATGGAATACATCAGCAATGGCTGCAATGCGGCTGTATTGATTCAATTGACTTCCTTTTGTCCCTAATGGATAACCGCTTCCGTCTTCGCGTTCGTGATGCTGTAATACACTCAGTAGGACACTTTCTTTTATACCTGTGAGGCCTTTTAACATTTTATAGCCGAGAATCGGATGTTGTTTCACTTCTTCATATTCTGATTGTGTAAGGTTGTCCCTTTTATTAAAGATCCTTGGCTGGATCTTCGACATTCCACAATCAATAAGAGCACCGGCTAGCCCGAGTTGGATGATATCCCCTTTTGAATAGGAGAGTTTCTTTGCTAAGAATGAGGAAATCAACCCCACAGATACTGCATGATGATAAATATAATGCTGAGCCTCAGAAAAGTGATGCAGTGAAAGGATCGTTTTCGGCTTATCCAATGCAATTTCAAGAAGTGGAACGATTTCAAGACGGACCTGATAGAGATCAACTGCTGTACCAGCTTGCCAATTTTCAAACTGCTTTTTATACTGGATGACTGCTTTTTTATAAAGTGAATGAAAATCTGTGTTTTGTTCCGTGTTCGTCGTGCTGGATGTCATATATTCATCTTTTTGTTTTTTAGCAGCTGATTTGGGGCTCTTCACTTCAACCTCAGTAATCGAAAATGCTTTCAACACTTCGATATGTTCCTCAGTCAACTCCGTGTCACGGGTAATGATTGGGCGACTCGTCAGGGAAAACACATCGCTTGTCAAAACTACACCTGGATTTAAATTATGTACAAGTACTTTCAATAGACCCGCCCCCTTTTTAAAAAAGAATTTTTTTCGTACTTAAAGAAAGTATAAGCGCAACTAATGGCTCAGCCTGCGCTAGGGCTTGGCAAAGCCCAAGTTTTCTTTATCTCTATGAATAGAAAAACAGAGTTCAAAAAACGGAGGAAAATGATTTCCCTCCGTCATTGATTACTCTTCGGTTCCTTCATCTGATGAGGAATCATCGTCATTAGTTGTATCGGACGATTCTGTATCATCTTGAATAGGTTCTTCAGATGTTTCTTGTTCATTTGTTACTTCGTCAGCTGGAGATTCTTCTCCTTCGACCTCTTCCTCTTCATCAACCTTATCGACGACTGCAATCGTTGCGACCTCGACACCTTCGTTCAATTTGATCAATCGGACACCTTGTGTATTACGTCCATATTGTGAGATGTCACCGATTGCCATACGGATAACGATACCGGTCGTGGTTATGATCATGATTTCTTGTTCTTCGGTGACGGTTTTCAGTGCAATCACTTTCCCGTTCCTATCCGTGATGTTACATGTTCGGAGACCGACCCCGCCACGTGATTGTACACGGTATTCTTCCATTGGCGTACGTTTACCGAACCCTTTTTCAGTAACAATCATGATGTCACGTTCTTCGTCTGTATTGAGAAGCTCCATCCCGATGACATAATCCTCTTCACGTAAGGAAATTCCTTTAACACCAGTTGCAGTTCTTCCCATTGAACGGACATCAGTTTCATGGAATCGGACAGCCATTCCGCTGTTTGTACCGATGATGATATCTTTGTTACCGTCTGTCAGTCTGACGCCAATCAATTCATCCCCTTCACGGAGATTGATGGCAAAGAGGCCGCCGCGACGGATGTTGGCAAATGCGGATAGTGGTGAACGTTTGCATATGCCGTCCTTTGTGCCGAAGAAGAGATACCAGTTATCGACAAACTCTTCCACTGGAATGATCGCTGAAATCGATTCACCCTTTTCAATCTGCAAGAGATTGATGATTGGGATCCCTTTTGCGGTCCTTCCGAGTTCAGGAATTTCATATCCTTTTAGACGATAAACCTTACCGAGATTCGTAAAGAATAAGATCGTGTTATGTGTATTCGTCGATAATAGATGTTCGACGAAGTCATCATCATTCGTTCCCATTCCCTGAATACCTCGCCCTCCACGCCGTTGTGCACGGTAAGTGGATAAAGGAAGGCGTTTGATATATCCATTATGTGTAACGGTGATCGCAATCTGCTGGCGAGGGATGAGATCTTCATCTTCAATCGCATTTTCACCGATTGTGATTTCTGTTCTACGTTGGTCATTGAATTTTTCTTTAATCTCTAAAAGCTCTGTACGGATGATTTCGAGAACCTTTTCTTCATCTGCCAATATCGCTTTCAGTTCAGCGATCAACTTCACAAGTTCATTGTATTCGTCTTCGATTTTATCGCGTTCTAAACCAGTAAGACGTTGCAGACGCATATCGAGGATTGCTTGTGCCTGCTCGTAAGATAACGAGAATTGTTCCATTAATCCTTCACGTGCGATATCTGTCGTACGTGAACCTCTGATGAGCGCAATAATTTCATCGATATGATCGAGCGCAATGCGCAATCCTTCAAGGATATGGGCACGTGCCTCAGCTTTTTTCAATTCAAAAATCGTACGTCGACGAATAACTTCCTGCTGATGCTTCAAATAATAGTGAAGACATTCCTTCAGGTTCAGGACTTTCGGTTGTCCATCCACAAGAGCTAACAGGTTGATCCCGAAGCTTGTCTGAAGTGCTGTTTGTTTATATAAATTATTTAAAAGGACGTTAGCATTTGCGTCTTTCCGGACTTCGATGACGATGCGCATACCGTTGCGGTCTGATTCGTCACGAAGATCGGAGATTCCTTCAATCCGTTTGTCCCGTACAAGTTCAGCGATTTTTTCAATCAATTTCGCCTTGTTGACCTGGTAAGGGATTTCGTTGACGATGATCGATTTTCGGCCATTATCTTTTTCTTCAATATGTGCTTTGGCACGGGTCATGATCGATCCACGACCAGTCGTATAAGCACGACGTATACCTTCGCGGCCTAAAATTTCTCCACCAGTAGGGAAATCTGGGCCAGGGATGTATTCCATCAAATCTGGGATTTCTAAATCAGGATTTTCACTTAAAGCAAGGACACCATCGATGACTTCACCGAGCTGATGTGGCGGGATATTCGTCGCCATTCCGACGGCGATTCCCGCCGCACCGTTTACGAGAAGATTCGGAAAACGTCCAGGAAGGACAACCGGTTCTTGTTCACTTCCGTCATAGTTTTCCTTATAGTCAATTGTATCCTTTTGAATGTCACGGATCATTTCCATCGAAATTTTGGACATTCTCGCTTCTGTATAACGCATCGCAGCTGCTGCATCGCCATCAACAGAACCGAAGTTACCGTGTCCATCGATCAGCATATTGCGATAGTTGAAATCTTGTGCCATACGTACCATCGCATCATAGACGGCTGAATCACCATGCGGATGATATTTACCAATTACTTCCCCGACGATACGAGCAGACTTTTTATACGCCTTGTCTGCTGTCATACCGAGGTCGTTCATTGCATACAGAATACGGCGATGTACAGGCTTCAGACCATCTCTAACGTCTGGAAGAGCACGGCTGACAATTACACTCATCGCGTAATCCATGAACGATGTTCGTATTTCATCGCTGATATTGATTTCTTTCTTTCGAGATTGTTCGATATCGGCCATTCCCGCTTACCTCCAATTACACTTCATTGTCTATATCATGTATCAATCAGTTCTACTAGTTGGATTAGACATCAAGGTTTTTCACGTATTGAGCATTCCCTTGAATGAAATCTCTACGTGGCTCTACCTTATCTCCCATTAAAATCTCAAAAATTTCATCCGCTTCCATGGCATCTTGGAGTTCAACCTGTAGGGTTGTCCGTTCATCCGGATTCATTGTCGTTTCCCAAAGCTGCGTCGGATTCATCTCACCAAGACCTTTGTAACGTTGAAGGGATGGTTTTGGAGATTTTGATAATTCATCCAGCACTCGCTCTTTTTCTTTATCGTTATAAGCATAAATCACTTTTTTACCTTGTTGAATCTTATATAAAGGTGGTTGAGCGATATAAATATACCCATTTTCAATCAATGGACGCATATAACGATATAAGAATGTCAGCAATAATGTACGGATATGAGCGCCATCCGTATCCGCATCCGTCATTATGATGATTTTATGATACCGAGCCTTGGACAATTCAAACTCCTCACCGATCCCGGTACCAAGAGCCGTAATGATCGCACGGATTTCATTATTCGATAGGATTTTATCCAATCGTGCTTTTTCAACGTTGATGATTTTCCCTCGTAATGGAAGAATCGCTTGAAAGTGTCGATCTCGACCTTGTTTCGCTGAACCACCTGCTGAGTCACCTTCAACGATGTACAACTCGGAAATGGATGCGTCTTTCGACGAACAATCGGCAAGTTTTCCTGGCAATGCAGAAACCTCAAGCGCACTTTTACGGCGCGTTAGTTCACGCGCTTTCTTCGCAGCCAGTCGAGCCCGCAGCGCCATGCTTCCTTTTTCTACGATTTGTTTCGCTACAGTCGGGTTTTCATATAGGAACTGGGAGAACTTTTCTCCAAAAACAGATTCCGTTACTGTCCGCGCCTCAGCGTTACCCAGTTTTGTTTTTGTCTGTCCTTCGAATTGTGGATCCGGGTGCTTGATGGAAATGATCGCAGTAAGACCTTCCCTTACATCATCACCGGATAAGTTCCCATCTTCCTTCAAAAGATTATTCTTTCGTGCATAATCATTGATGACACGCGTTAAAGAGGTCTTAAACCCATATTCGTGGGTTCCACCCTCATGTGTATTGATGTTGTTCGCAAAAGAATAAAGATTGCTTGCAAAGCTATCATTGTATTGGACTGCGATCTCAACAGAAATATCGTCACGCATCCCCTCGACAAAGATCGGTTCATGAAGAGATTCCTTCGTACGGTTGATGTGCTCCACGTAAGATTTGATTCCGCCTTCATAATGGTACACATGTTCAACTGGTTCTTCTTCACGCTTATCTTCAGCGATGATTGTAAGTCCACGGTTCAAAAATGCAAGTTCCCTTAATCGGTTTGCTAAGATTTCAAAGTCATACTCTTTTGTTTCAGAGAAAATTTCCGGGTCAGGGACAAAGTGGGTGATCGTTCCCGTAATGTCAGTCTCTCCGATGACTTTCAGTTCTTCAGCAGGTATGCCACGATGGAACTTCAGATAATGGACCTTCCCATCACGATGTACTTTGACCTCAAGCTCAGTAGACAGTGCGTTTACGACTGATGCACCTACACCATGCAGTCCGCCTGAAACCTTATAACCACCGCCGCCGAATTTACCGCCGGCATGCAGCACTGTCATGATTACTTCTACAGCCGGGCGTCCTGTTTTTTCATGAGTTCCTACAGGAATTCCACGTCCATTATCCTGGACTGTGATGCTGTTGTCTTTTTCGACCGAAACACGGATTTCTGTACAGTATCCAGCCAATGCTTCATCGATGCTGTTATCGACAATTTCCCAAACGAGATGATGCAATCCTCGTTTGCTTGTAGAGCCGATATACATACCCGGACGCTTACGGACAGCCTCTAGTCCTTCGAGTACCTGTATCTGACTCTCATCATATGTTTGTTTTTCTGTACCTTGGTCAATACTCATTATTTTTCACCTGCTTCTTTTTTCGAACATCATAAACAAAATAATCTATATAAGTTCTCTGGTTTTTAACCATTCAATAATTTTTCGAAGTTTTGATTGATTCTTGCCCTTCTTTTCAGAGTTACAGACGATAACGGTGATAGGAACACTTCTTCTGTCGTTAAAACAATGGATTTGATCAATTCAGGATTGATGACTTCCAACGTATCACCGCTTTTATGGTGATCTAGAAATTCTTTCGTTTCTTCAGATCCTTTCGCAATCTCATAATCGAAAATTGCAACAACATCCCTGGCTTGTACGACGACATTTTCTCCCAGATGTATAAACAGGATTGCTCACCTCACTTTATTAACGTCGCTTTCCCATGTTCGACATTGAAAAGACTTGCATCATTCAGTGTTTCGTGTTCAATTCCATCCACGCTTGTAGTCGTGACGAAGGTTTGTACTTTTCCTTGAATCGTGTTCAATAAATGGGATTGCCGACTGTCATCAAGTTCTGATAATACATCATCCAATAACAAAAGAGGATATTCACCAACTTCAGATTTGATCAGTTCTATTTCAGCTAGTTTCAAAGAGAGAGCTGTTGTTCGCTGCTGCCCCTGGGAACCATATGTCTGAACATCCTTCCCATTTACATACAGCAGGAGGTCATCACGATGAGGACCAGCCATCGTCGTACCGCGATCGATCTCTTTTTCTTTTATTTTAGTAAATTTCTGATTATACTCTTCTATCATTTTCGTCATATCCGTCGATTCTGATACCTGTACTGAGGATTTGTATTCTATTTTAAGCAATTCATTCCCCTTAGTGATCCCTGAATGGATCGGTGACGCCCATTCTTGCAGCATTTCCAGAAAATCAAAGCGCTTGGAAACGATTTTCGCAGCATGTTCGACAAGTTGCTCTGTCAAAATATCAAGCATCACTTCCTGTTCTTTTTTTCGGCGTCGGGCTAAATCACGCAATAGATGATTCCTTTGTTGGAGAATCTTCTGATATTGACTTAAATGATGCAGATAGACTGGACTGATCTGGCCGATTTCCATATCGATAAAACGACGTCGCACCTGAGGGCTCCCTTTTACCAAGTTTAAATCCTCAGGTGCAAACATGACGATGTTCAATGCGCCGATATAGTCCGTCAGTCTCCGTTGTTCGATATGGTTATATTTCGCTTTTTTACCTTTTTGACTTATGACAATCTGTAAAGATAGCGGACCGTTCCTTTTTTGGACCCTACCTTCTATTTTACCATATTCACAGTCCCAGCGTATCAATTCTTTATCTCTCGGTGTCCTGTGGGATTTCGCGAACCCCAAAACATAGATCGCTTCCATAATATTCGTCTTACCCTGGGCATTTTCGCCAATAAAGACGTTCACATTATCTTGAAAACTGACTTCTTCACTTTCATAGTTACGATAATTTTTCAGCTGCAGCTCTTTTAAATGCAAAGGGAAACCCCCATTCAACGTGTTACGACCAATGTTCCAGTATCCGGTATTGAAACGGTGTCCCCTTCATACAGCTTCCGGCCTCTGCGCTGTTCAGGTTCATCGTTTACAAATACGTCATGTTCTGCCAAATACCATTTTACCATGCCGCCAGATTGAATCACATCTGCTTGCTTCAATAATTGGCCAAGGGTAATGTATTCTGTATTGATTTTGATTTCCATATCATCTGCCTCCGATCTTGTCCTTCTATCATGTGCAAGAAAAGCTACTAGGACACTTATTATTGTCACTAGTAGCTCTTCAATCTAGTTACTCCGTTTACACCAAAGGTTAGCTATTCTTCATCTATCAATAGGTTCGTACAGGTAAAATCAGTTGTTTGATTGTCTTTTCTTCAATCGGCGTCAGTACGAACGGCCGCATTGCTCCTGTAAACTGGATTTGCACTTCAGAACAATCCATCGCTTTCAAAGCATCCATCATATATTTTGCACTAAAGGAGATTTTCAATTCATCTCCTTCGAAGGATTGTGTTGACACATGTTCGAATACTCTTCCGATTTCAGGAGAGTTTGAGGAAATTTCAACCTCACCGTCGTCTAACGTCGAAAGCTTGACAACGTTGTTTCTTCCCTCTTTTGCAAGTAAGGAAGCACGATCAATTGCTTGTAAAAATTCTTTCGATGAAATCACCATTACCGTTTTACTTTCATTTGGAATCAATTTTGATGTATCTGGGTAATTTCCATCCAATAATCTTGAGAAGAATAAGATGTTCTTTGCTTTAAATAACACTTGGCTTTCTGTAAGGACGATATCGATCAATTCACTTGAATCATCAAGAATTTTGGATAACTCCGTCAAACTCTTTCCAGGAATGACGACATTTGAAAACTCTAATTCCTCTGACGTTGCTTCTACAGTTGCGACTCTAGAAGCCAGCCGATGGCTATCTGTTGCAACACAGTTCAATTCACCGTTTTCGATATGCCAGTTTACACCTGTCAATATCGGGCGTGTTTCTGAGGTGGACACTGCAAACACGGTTTGTCTAATCAATGTTTTCAGTAGGTCCGCTTGAACACTGAATTTATTATTTTCCTGTACTTCAGGCAATCTCGGATATTCCTGTGGATCCAATCCATTCAGATTGAATTCCGAAGAACCTGATCGGATCCTGGTTGCAAAGCGTTCATACACCTCAAGTTCAATCTTTGAATCTGGTAATTTTTTTACGATTTCAGAGAAAAAGCGCGCCTGTAAGACAATGCTCCCTGGTTTTTCAACTTCCACATGTTCATAACCATCTTCTTCTGCAGGTATGAATCGTTCAATCGAGATATCAGAGTCACTACCTGTCAGCGTCACACCATCTTCATGGGCTTCAATTTTAATCCCTGTCAGAATGGGAATGGTTGTACGAGTAGAAACAGCTTTCATCACATCTTGCACACTATCGACAAGCTGATCTCGGTTCATTATGAATTTCATGAATTGATTTCCTCCTCAGTTCCTGATAAAGAAAACTTAGCAAAGCCATGTCTTTGGCGTATGTTAGCTTAAGTTAGTCTTTACTTGGTTCCTAAACGTTCCTCAGCATTTCCTCGTTACTTGCTGAAAAGTTCTATATCCTAAACTTCCAAAATTGTTACGCGCAAATTAATTAGAATCTATTAAAATCCGGGACATATTATTCTTTAATAATAAATAAAAATATAGCAGTAATAATAGTAGGCGCTGTGAGTTTGTGGATAAGTCGAACAATGTCGTTTTTATAAAGGTTGTCCACATGTGGATAGAGTGTTGATAAAAACACATCAAGGATTCTAGTTATACACATTCGTTCACAGCTGCTAGTTTTTCAACAAGTCTTGAATTTCTTTGATTTTGTTTTGAAAATGCTGATCGGTTGCTAATAATTTAGAGATTTTCTCATGGGCATGAATCACTGTTGTATGGTCACGTCCACCAAATTCCTCTCCAATTTTCGGTAAAGAAAAATCCGTCATTTCTCTTGAGAGATACATCGCAATTTGTCGAGGGAACGCAACGGATTTCGTTCGTTTCTTCGCTTTAAAGTCCTCTAAACGTACATTGAATTGTTCTCCGACCATTTCTTGAATATCATGTATCGTCAATGTACGCGGTTTTGACGACGGAATGATATCTTTCAAAGCTTCTGCGGCAAGATCTGCATTCATATCCTGGTTGATGAGAGATGAATACGCAACCACACGAATCAGTGCACCTTCCAGTTCACGAATGTTGGTATCAATCTGATTTGCAATATAAAGCATCACTTCGTTCGGAATATCAAGACCTTCAGCTTTGGCTTTTTTACGAAGGATGGCAATACGTGTTTCAAGATCTGGCGGCGTGATGTCTGTAATCAAGCCCCATTCAAAACGTGAACGCAACCGATCTTCAAGTGTCGGGATTTCCTTAGGCGGTCGATCACTTGAGATGACAATTTGTTTGCTTTCTTCATGCAAAGCGTTGAATGTATGGAAAAATTCCTCTTGAGTCTGTTCTTTTCCGGCCAAGAATTGAATATCATCAATTAATAAAACGTCAACATTCCGGAACTTATTGCGAAAATCGACAGTTTTATTGTCACGGATGGAGTTGATGAATTCATTCGTAAACTTTTCAGAGGAAAGGTAGACGACTTTCGCACTTGGTTTGTGATCAATGACATAATGCCCGATTGCATGCATCAAGTGGGTTTTACCAAGACCAACCCCCCCATAGATGAATAAGGGATTATATGCTTTTGCTGGAGCTTCAGCGACAGCAAGTGATGCAGCATGGGCAAATCGGTTACCAGAACCGATGACGAATGTATCAAACGTATATTTTGGATTCAACATGCTTTGCGTTAAATTCTCGTCGGCTGCTTCTACTTCAACCTTCGCTTTCTTCTTCGCAGCCTGGTCAAGATCAAGCTCTTCTTGGGTCTGGTTCTGAGGAATGATGAATTTCACTGCGAGCTTCGTCCCAGTGATTGTATCTAAGGTCTCTGAAATTAAATTCGAATATCTGGATTCAAGCCAATCACGGGCGAATTCATTCGGTGCGGTAATGATAAGCGTATCATCCTGTAAGGAATGGGCAGTCGTCGATTTCAGCCATGTTTCGAAACTAGGCTTACTCAGTTTCGTTTCAATTTCGGCAAGCGCTTTGTTCCATAAATCTGTGATATTTTCCATCCTAACCCTCCTTTTTGTCGAAATTTTAAGTATCAAATGAAGAGGTTGACCTTGAAAAAAGTCACCCCATTGTGTCGAGTCTGTTCACAGCAAATGTGAATAACATTTAATATAGTAGAAACAGGGGATATGTTCTATATACACAAATTTGTGGACAAGCTTATACACATAGGTGCATGAATGTCCACATTTTTATCCACAGCGTGTGGATAAACTGTTTATTCGAGGAAGTTTTGAACGAGTTAAAACACAATAATCATATCAAAAGGATTCAGTTGTTGCAATGAGTTTTTTATGGTTATCCACAATTACAACACCTTGTGGAATATAGTTGTCCACAGCACTAGATTTTGTGTGTAATTTGTCGATAATGGATGTGGATATTGAAAAATGTGTCGAAAAATTATCCACAACGTTTTCCAGAGTGATTTTTTTGGAGAATTATCAGTGGATGTGGAAATTTCGTGTTAGTAAGTTTTCTATTAACTGTTTTCGCAAACTTTGTTGCTCTTGAAAGTCGTTGATCGCTTTCCGCGGGGCGTGCGGTGAGCCCACTCGTCGCCTTGCGGATTGCCCGTGGAAAGCGAGTATATTTCCGGCGTCTACAAAAACAATAATAAAAACGATCAGAGCAAAAATTGTAGAAAGTAAGAAGGGGAAGAAAATCTTCATAATCAAGACTTGGATCGCAGAGGTATTTAATTTTCATAATAATAGAAAGATTGCTCCTGAACTTGACAGAAAGGTGAGATGTTCTTATAATTACTAGGACTGTCTAAATGTACTTGAAATCCTCGAGGAGGTGTAATAAATGAAACCTACATTTCAACCAAATAATCGTAAGCGTAAGAAAGTACACGGATTCCGTGCGCGAATGAGCACGAAAAATGGACGTAAAGTTCTAGCTCGTCGTCGTCAAAAAGGAAGAAAAGTATTATCAGCGTAGGCCACTGAATAAACAGTGGTCTTTTTTCACATGGATTTATTATTTGGCTTTGTTCGTTTTTTAATGTTGTTTTTAACAAATGAAATTCGTAATACTCCTGCGGATCGCCCGCTGAAATGGAGTGAATTTCAACAAAAATCAACAGTGAAAAATAACAGAGCCTATTATTCCACTTAAAGAAAGTATAGAATACTTTCTCCAGTATAAGTGCAACTAATGGCTCAGCCTACGCCAAGGGCTTGGCAAAGCCCAAGTTTTCTTTAAAAATGAAGAAGTAGTGTCGGAGTGAATCCGGATGAAGAAAAAATATCGGATAAAAAAAAATGAAGAGTTCCAGGCGGTATTCCGTAAAGGAGAATCATTCGCAAATCGCCAGTTTGTGATATATTACTTAAGAAAGCCTGATCAGGATTATTTCCGATTAGGTTTATCCGTAAGTAAAAAAATCGGAAACGCTGTCACTCGAAATCGTATCAAACGTCTCGTTCGTGAAGCTTTTCACGAGTTGGAAGAGAATATCAAGGACTCATATGATTATGTGATTATCGCAAGAAAACCTACTTCCTCAATGGATTTTCATGAGGTTAAGAGCAGTTTGATCCATGTGATGAAACGTTCTAAACTAATGAGGGGACCTAGAGGATGATGGTATGAAATATATATTGATTGCATTGATTCAATTTTATCGGAAATGCATTTCACCATTTACTCCGCCTTCATGTCGATTCTACCCGACTTGTTCATCATATGGATTGGAAGCAGTCCAAAAACATGGTGCACTGGTAGGGGGATGGTTGGCCGTGAAGCGGATTTTGAAATGTCATCCGTTCCATCCAGGAGGATTTGATCCTGTACCTGAAAAGGAAAAGAAGGAACAGGGATAACCTTTTTGAAGAAAGGTATCGTTGTAAGGAGGATTTAGCAAGTGAGAAAGAGAATAGGCTTATTAATTCCAGCCGTTTTGATGGTAATGTTCCTAGCAGGTTGTTCCCTTGATCAACCTATCACCAGTGAAAGTGATAGTTTTTGGGATAAGTATTTCGTTTATCCATTATCATGGCTGATCATAGAGGTTGCTGAGTTTTTCAATGGTAATTATGGACTTGGGATCGTTATAGTCACTATTTTGATCCGTACAGTACTTTTACCGCTGATGATCAAACAGACAAAAAGCTCGATCTCAATGCAAAGGATCCAACCGGACATCAAGGCATTGCGTGAAAAATACAGCTCGAAAGACCAGAAGACTCAACAGAAGTTACAACAAGAAACGATGCAGCTATTCCAGAAACATGGCGTCAATCCATTGGCTGGTTGTATGCCATTGATCATACAAATGCCGATTTTATTAGGCTTTTACCATGCGATCATGCGGACAGAAGAGATTGCGAATCATAATTTCCTTTGGTTCGACCTTGGAAATCCTGATCCAATCTATTTGTTACCGTTGATTGCAGGATTAACAACATACTTACAGCAACGGATCATGATGGGTGGAACAGACAGCATGGAAGCGAACCCGCAGATGAAAATGCTTCTGTACATCATGCCGATCATGATCGTCGTATTTGCGATTACATTTCCAGCTGCACTTTCCCTATATTGGGTAGTCGGTAACATATTCATGATTGCACAAACCTATTTTATTACACTTCCAATGAAAAATAAGGAAAGTAATGCTACGGGGGGCGCGAAAAAGTGAAGCAAGTGACGATTACGAGCAAGTCAGTAGAAGAAGCAGTAGAAGAGGCACTAGCCCAGCTACAGACATCTAAAGATAAAGTGGAAATTGAAATCATCGAAGAATCCAAGAAAGGGTTTCTTGGGTTAGGTTCTAAACCGGCAACAGTAAAAGTGACAGTCAAGGCAGATCCATTGGATGATGCCATTCAATTCCTGAAGAAGGTAGCATCTAAAATGGGTGTTGAAGTTACTGTCACGGTAAAAGAAGATGAAGATGGTACGATCCTCGAAATGGAGAGTGAGAAGATCGCGATCCTGATTGGAAAGCGCGGTCAGACTTTGAATGCGTTGCAGTATCTCACCAACTTGGTGGCGAATAAATCTTCAGATGAATTCAAACGTATTATCTTAGATGCGGAGAACTACAGGGAGAGAAGGAAAGAAACTCTCGAAAAACTTGCTCATCGTTTAGCTTCAAAAGCGCTAAAAATCAATAAAAAGGTATCCCTTGAACCGATGCCTTCCATGGAACGAAAAGTCATTCATATGACATTGAAATCAAACAACAAAGTACAGACTTCTTCGGAAGGCAGCGATCCGCATCGAAGGGTAATCATCAGTCCGACATTCGAATAATAGAGTGTTTTTATGAAGTGTCCAGCTTCTCGAAAAGAGAGCCGGGCACTTTTTTTAGTTCAACCACAGTACATTCGTTGTGGTAATCAGAGGAAGGTTTTTGTGTTTTTGTAGACTTTTTCTTCCTTCAAAAGATAAGGCTATTTTCGCAAACTTTGTTGCTTTTGAAAGTCGTTGATTTCCGCTCCAGGATGTTCGCTTTCCGCGGGGCGTGCGGTGAGCCCACTCGTCGCCTTGCTACCTCAGGAGTCTCCTTTTCAAGGAAGCATTTGTGCTCCTGCGTCTACAAGAAAGTCCTGTCGAAGCGAGCTTCCTCGTCGCATGCCTTGCGAGGAGATTATTCAGGTAGTAGGCACGCTGATCCCGCAGGCAAGGAAAGCTTCGGCAGCGTTACATCGCACGAAGAAAATGCGATTTTCATTTTCGAGGAGTCTCGCACCTTGCTCTCCAATCAACTTGCACAAGGTGAATTTTTAAAAATGACTCAAAAGCAACAATCTTTTAGAAAAGAGCCAAAGATAAAGATTGATTCTTGTCTGAGAAAGAACTAAACTAGTTAGTTGTGGATAATTCAAAAAAACACCCAAGAATTCTGTTTGAATTTATCCACTGTGGATAAATACTGATAAGAGTTGTTTTAAAATACAGGACTGAATGTGCATAACATATCGAGAATTTATAGATAAGCGAAAGTATGCTATTCTATTGAGTTAGGAAGCATGATTCGGGAAACGATAAAGAAAAGAGGTGGAATCCATGGAAGGAGATACGATAACCGCGATATCGACACCGATGGGGGAGGCGGCAATCGCGATTGTCCGTTTGAGCGGAGAGCAAGCACTTGATATTGCAGATAAAATGTATCGGGGGAAACAGGCGTTGAAAGAGGTAGAAAGCCATACGATCCATTATGGTTACATCGTTGACCCTGATACAAGTGAAAAAGCTGAAGAAGTAATGGTGACGGTTATGAAGGGGCCGAAAACGTTCACTCGTGAAGACGTGGTCGAAATCAACTGTCATGGGGGGCTCGTCTCTGTCAATCGGGTGTTGGAAATTGCTTTGAACAGCGGAGCCCGTTTAGCTGAACCAGGTGAATTTACCAAGCGCGCTTTTTTGAACGGAAGAATCGATCTTTCGCAAGCAGAAGCGGTCATGGATTTGATACGGGCAAAAACAGACAGAGCTATGAATGTCGCGCTCAACCAGATGGAGGGACGGCTATCAAAGCTTATCCAGAAGCTTCGACAAACATTGCTGGAAACCGTCGCGCATGTCGAAGTGAACATAGATTATCCAGAGTATGATGCTGAAGAAATGACCCACCAGCTGCTGACCGAAAAATTAGGATATGTAAAAAGGGAAATCGAGTCGTTGCTACAAACAGCAGAGCAAGGGAAAATCCTGAGGGAAGGTCTATCAACAGTCATCATCGGAAGACCAAATGTCGGGAAATCTTCGTTGTTGAACAGTCTTGTCCATGAAAACAAAGCAATCGTGACAGATATTCCAGGTACGACAAGGGATGTCATTGAAGAATATGTGAATGTAAGAGGGGTCCCTTTACGGCTTGTGGATACCGCAGGGATTCGGGAAACGGAAGACATTGTAGAACGGATCGGGGTAGAACGTTCTCGCCAAGTTTTGAAAGAGGCTGACCTGATCTTATTGCTGCTGAATCATGGTGAATCCTTAACTGAAGAGGACAAGAAGTTGTTTGAAGCTGTTAAGGGAATGGACGTCATAGTCATCGTTAATAAAACCGATTTGAACCAAGAAATCGACATGGAAGAGGTACGGGAATTAGCAAAAGATCATCCTGTCGTCTCTACCTCCATAAAAGAAGAAGAAGGAATCGATAAGCTCGAAGAATCGATAAAAGAACTCTTTTTTACTGGACATGTCGAGGCAGGAGATATGACGTATGTTTCTAATTCACGTCATATCTCACTATTGAAACAGGCGAAACGCTCTCTAGAGGATGCTTTTGCAGGGATCGAAGCCGGACTTCCAGTAGATATGGTGCAAATCGATATTACAAGAACATGGGAAATATTAGGAGAGATTATTGGGGATTCTGTATCAGAAAGCTTGATTGATCAGTTGTTCTCTCAATTTTGTCTCGGGAAATAATTTTAGGAACAATAGGAGGTTCCAACTATGAAACAATATGATGCAGGCACGTTCGATGTCATCGTCATAGGTGCCGGTCATGCAGGGGTAGAAGCGGCGTTAGCTTCTGCAAGGATGGGTGCGAAAACACTCGTCTTGACATTGAATTTGGACACAATTGCATATATGCCATGTAACCCGTCTGTCGGGGGACCAGCCAAAGGGATCGTCGTGCGTGAAATCGATGCGCTCGGTGGAGAAATGGCAAGGAACATTGACAAAACGCATATCCAAATGAAAATGCTGAACACAGGGAAAGGTCCTGCTGTAAGAGCACTGCGTGCGCAGGCGGATAAATTTTTGTATCAGAATGAAATGAAAAAAACGATGGAACAGGAAGAAAATCTGACTCTCCGCCAGGGAATGGTCGAAGAGTTGATTATAGAAGATGGAATCTGTAAAGGTGTTATAACGAAAACCGGGTCTGCTTATTATGCAAAAACAGTTGTCGTTACGACAGGTACCTATTTGAGAGGAAAAATCATCATTGGTGAATTGACGTATGAAAGCGGACCGAACAATATGCAGCCTTCTATCAATCTTTCTCATAATTTGAAAAAGCTTGGATTCAACATGGTCCGTTTCAAGACGGGGACGCCGCCAAGGGTCAATTCTCATACAATTGATTATAGCAAGACGGAAATCCAGCCTGGTGACGATGTTCCACGAGCCTTTTCATATGAAACGACAGAATTCATCATGGATCAGATTCCGTGTTGGTTGACCTATACTGGTGAAGTTACGCATGAACTTATCAATAATAATCTCGAGCGCTCTCCAATGTATTCGGGTATGATTGAGGGGACCGGACCGCGCTATTGTCCGTCAATCGAAGACAAGATTGTTCGGTTCAACGATAAGCCTCGCCATCAGATTTTCCTTGAACCAGAAGGGCGCAATACAGAAGAGGTTTATGTACAAGGATTATCGACAAGTCTTCCGGAGGACGTGCAACGCAACATGTTGAAATCCATTCCAGGACTTGAAAAAGCAGAAATGATGCGTGCCGGATATGCCATAGAGTATGATGCGATCGTACCAACACAGCTATGGCCATCATTGGAAACAAAACTCGTGGAAAATCTGTTTACAGCTGGTCAATTGAACGGCACGAGTGGTTATGAAGAAGCAGCCGGTCAAGGGATCATGGCGGGTATAAACGCTGCACGAAAGGCGAAAGGGGAAGAACCAGTCATTTTAGATCGCTCCGAAGCCTATATCGGTGTCCTGATTGATGACCTTGTCACAAAAGGCACGAATGAACCTTATCGCTTGCTGACATCAAGAGCCGAATACCGTTTACTTCTGCGTCACGATAATGCTGATCTTCGATTGACGGAAAAAGGCTATGAAATCGGATTGATTCCTGAAGATCGCTACCAACGTTTCGAGTATAAAAAAGAACAGATTGCCAAGGAGATCGATCGCCTCGAGCATACGTCGGTCAAACCTGATGAAAACACACAAATCATCCTTGAAAAAGCGGGCAGCAGTGCATTGAAAGAGCCGATGAGCGCAGCTTCGCTATTGAGAAGACCAGAAATCACTTATGATGTGATTAAGGAAATTGCTCCGGCTGAAACTGAACTTCCTGATGTAGTCGGGGAGCAAGTTGAGATTCAGACCAAGTATGCTGGATATATTGATAAACAACTGCAACAAGTTGAAAAAGTGAAGAAGATGGACGAAAAGAAAATCCCGGAAGACATCGATTATTCTTCGGTCAATGGTCTTGCGACAGAAGCAAAGCAAAAACTTGCCGAGGTACGTCCTTTGTCAGTAGGGCAGGCATCAAGGGTATCTGGGGTAAACCCTTCAGATATTTCGATTCTGCTTGTCTATCTCGAACAGGGGAAGATCGCTAAACTTGCAAAATAACGGGGGACTCTCATGAACAGTGAAATGTTTCAACGAAAGCTGGAGGAGGAAGGAATCAGCCTTTCTCCTGAACAGCTTCAACAATTTGATACATATTTCAAGACATTAGTAGAGTGGAATGAAAAGATGAATCTGACTGCGATTACCGATGAAGAAGGGGTCTATCTGAAGCATTTCTATGATTCCATTTCCGCAGCGTTTTATTTCGATTTCAATCCCATCAAAACGATTTGTGATGTTGGTGCAGGAGCAGGCTTCCCAAGCATCCCACTGAAGATTTGCTTCCCACATCTCGATTTGACGATCGTCGATTCTTTGAAAAAACGCATTTCATTCTTAGAACATCTTTCCCAGGAACTAGGATTGAAACAGACACATTTTTACCATGACCGTGCCGAAACGTTTGCCAGGAAGAAAGAGCACAGAGAAAAATATGACCTTGTCACTGCTCGCGCTGTGGCACGGATGTCGGTCCTTACAGAGTTATGTATGCCTCTTGTAAAACAGGATGGTACATTCTTAGCGATGAAAGCAGCGAACGCGAAGGATGAACTCGAAGATGCGAGGCGTGCAATCGGACAATTAGGCGGTGAATTGGACCGAGTCGAACAGTTCTTGCTTCCGGTTGAAGAGAGTGAACGCAATCTTATTTTTGTCCGGAAACAAAAATCGACACCGAAAAAATTCCCTAGAAAACCAGGGACACCAAACCGGAACCCGCTATAGTTTCACGTGAAACATTCAGATTTTGTCGGAATAAAGATGATGGTTACTAAAGGAAAAGAGATTCAATCTGTAGAATGTTCTATATGGAGTTTGATAAAGGTGGTGTGAAAGATGAAACATCCGTTTTCACGATTGTTTGGTTTAGGAGAAAAGTCTTCAGAAGCTGAAGCGGAAGAGGGACCGGTAGAAGAACAAGAAGAGTTCAGTGGAAACGAAGAAGTGCTTCAAATACCTATCGAAGAGATTGTGCCAAACCGATATCAACCACGTACGGTCTTTATCGACGAACGAATCGAAGAATTATCACAAACGATCAAAACCCACGGAATCATCCAACCGATCGTCGTACGAAGAAGAGATGATAAATATGAGATCATAGCGGGTGAACGTCGTTATCGTGCAGTCCAAAAACTAGGTTGGGATTCCATTCCTGCGATTGTCAAAGAATTCAACGAATCACAAACGGCATCGATTGCATTGATTGAAAATCTGCAGCGTGAAGAATTATCAGCAATCGAAGAAGCGACAGCCTATGTAAAGTTGATTGAAATCCATGGTCTGACCCAGGAAAGCCTTGCACAGCGCCTTGGTAAGGGGCAGTCCACGATTGCAAACAAGCTTCGTCTATTGAAACTGCCTGAAGCTGTTCAGCATGCACTTTTAAATAAAGAAATCACAGAGCGCCATGCTCGAGCGCTTATCTCGTTGAAAGTACCTGAAAAACAGGAAAGAGTCCTCTCAGAAATCAAAGAGCGAAGTCTGAACGTAAAACAAACAGAAGAACGTATCAAGCAACTCATGGAATCAGAAGACCCTGATAAGAAACGGAGAATGAAACCAAAGCGAAAGTCTGTCAGCAAGGATACTCGGCTCGCTTTGAATACGATCCGCCAATCGATCGATATGGTTCACCAGACTGGCCTGACAATTGATACAGCTGAAGAAGACCATGATGAGTATTATCAGATTACGATCAAAATCCCTAAAAAATAATCGTAATGTAATAGAAAAATCTTTAAGTGAAATTCGCGACATTCCTGGGGATAGCCAGGACGGCAAAAAAATCAGCATTTTAGAAAGAGCTGTTAAGTTGTGACTTCTCCAAAAGACTGGAGAAACACAACCTGGACAGCTCTTTTTCCTTGGCGGTTTTCGCAAACTTTATTGCTCTTGAAAGTCGTTGATTTCCGCTCCAGGATGCTCGCTTTCCGCGGGGCGTGCGGTGAGCCCACTCGTCGCCTAGCGGCCTCAGGAGTCTTCTTTTCAAGGAAGCATTTGTGCTCCTGTGTCTACAAGAAAGTCCTGTCGAAGCGAGCTTCCTCGTCGCATGCCTTGCGAGGAGATTATTCAGGTAGTAGGCACGCTGATCCCGCAGGACAAGGAAAGCTTCGACAGCGTTACATCGCACGAAGAAAATGCGATTTTCGAGGAGTCTCGCACCTTGCTCTCCAATCAACTTGCACTAGGTGAGTTTTGTAAAATAACTCAAAAGCAACAATCTTTTAGAAAAGAGCTTTTTTCTTTGACAAAAGAAGTGGCAATTATATCTATCTATACCGAATGAAAACGTACTAAAATTCAGTCAATTTACGAAACCTTTAAGAGTTTCTTCTTTTTTTGGCGCTGCTATCGGACTTTGTTGATTTTACACTTAAAGAAATCATATAATACTTTCTTCAGTATAAGTGTAACTATGGCTCAGCCTGCGCCAAAGGCTTGGCTTTGCCAAGTTTTCTTTAAGGGAAATTTGACTCACTCCTTTGAAAAGGAAGCCAGGCGAGACTCTTTTGTATTTCTTTCGACAAAAAATCCATTCCTCCTCATATTTTCATGATAAAATAAAATCAAAGTAGTGTAGGGTAAGGGTAGGTGACATTGTGGCGAAAGTCATAGCAATTGCCAATCAGAAAGGCGGGGTTGGCAAAACAACCACATCTGTGAACCTAGGTGCTTGTTTATCGTATCTAGGGAAGAAAGTTTTACTCATTGATATTGACCCCCAGGGAAACGCCACAAGTGGTGTAGGAATCGATAAAGGGGATATTGAACAGTGTATTTACGATGTTCTTGTAGATGATGTCGATGCACGGAAAGTCGTACAACAAACAAATGTTGAAGGGTTATCTGTCATTCCTTCTTCTATACAGTTAGCTGGCGCTGAAATTGAACTTGTACCGACAATTTCACGTGAAGTCCGTTTGAAACGTGCCATCGAGCATATAACCGATCAGTTTGACTACATAATTATTGATTGTCCGCCATCACTCGGTCTTTTGACAATCAATTCATTGACTGCAGCAGATGCTGTACTCATACCAGTGCAATGTGAATATTATGCGCTGGAAGGATTAAGCCAATTGCTTAATACAGTAAGGCTAGTCCAGAAACATTTGAATAAGCATTTGATGATCGAAGGCGTTTTGCTTACGATGTTCGATGCAAGGACGAACCTTGGTATGCAAGTAATCGATGAAGTTAAGAAGTACTTCCAAGAAAAAGTCTATGGCACTGTGATTCCTCGGAATGTCCGTTTAAGTGAAGCGCCTAGCCACGGGAAACCGATTATCATCTATGATCCAAAATCTCGGGGAGCTGAAGTTTATTTAGACCTCGCAAAGGAAGTGATGACGAATGGCTAGAGGATTAGGGAAAGGATTCAATGCGTTATTTCCAGCTAACGAATTAGAGAAGGAACATGAGATTCAAGAAATCAAATTAAGTGAAATACGTCCAAATCCTTATCAACCCAGGAAATCGTTTGATCAAAAAGCCATCGATGAATTAAAAGAATCTATTGAAACGCACGGTATTCTCCAGCCTATTGTCGTCCGTAAAAGCATCAAGGGTTATGAAATCGTCGTCGGAGAGCGCAGGTTCCGTGCAGCAAAGGAATTAGGACTAGAAAGTATACCTGCCATCATCAAAGATCTGAATGAGCAGAAGATGATGGAATTAGCGTTAATTGAGAACTTGCAAAGGGAAGACTTGAATCCAATTGAAGAAGGACAAGCTTATGCGAGCTTGATGCAAGAGCTCGAACTCACTCAAGAACAATTGGCTCATCGTCTAGGAAAAAGTCGTCCTCATATCGCCAATCATTTAAGATTGTTGCAATTGCCTTCGCTGGTCCAACAATTATTATCCGAAAGAAAATTATCGATGGGGCATGGAAGGGCGCTACTTGCAGTCAAGAACAAAAGCAAAATCAGTCCGCTTGTGCAACGGATTGTAAAAGAAAATCTAAGTGTACGTCAGGTAGAAATGCTTGTACAAAAAATGAATGAAAATGTTTCACGTGAAACAAAGAAACGAAAACCTGAAAAAAATGTGTTTGTGAAAGAAAAGGAAGAAACACTCCGTGAACGGTTCGGCACTTCTGTTTCGATTAAACAGACGAAACAAAAGGGAAAAATTGAAATTGATTTTTTCTCAAAAGATGACCTCAACCGTATATTAGAAATGCTGGAAGGAAAAGAGTAGGACATACCATCGAATACGATGGTTTTTTCTTTGCATATGACTGTTTTCTAAACTCAAACTAGGCGAAAACAGCCTTGTATACAAATCGGCTCATCTTCACAAAACCTATGAATCAATAAAAATCCTCGATTGAGAGTTGTGCCTTTACTTAAGGCTCTGAACTTAATGTTGATTGGTTTAGAGATGATTAAGTGAAATTCGCAGATCCACAATATAGAATAACAGAGCTTTACTTAAATGAAAGCACATTCGTTTTGAATTTTTTCCCTTAATGGTATGATAGATTGAACAATTTTTGAACAGATAAAGATGAAAGTAGGGGGCACCATGGTTTTACTTGGAACCATTGTAAATGGGTTGGCAATTGTAGTTGGAACAGTACTTGGTCTCATTTTCACCAAAATTCCAGAAAGCACGAAAACAACTGTCTTACAGGCAATGGGCCTTGCGGTTGTTCTTTTAGGGATGAAAATGGGTTTCGAAAGCAATCATATTCTTCTTGTCATCATTAGTCTTGCGATTGGGGGAGTCATTGGTGAAAGTTTACGCTTGGATGAT
This sequence comes from Pseudalkalibacillus sp. R45, assembly GCF_052246725.1. Classification (NCBI taxonomy): domain Bacteria; kingdom Bacillati; phylum Bacillota; class Bacilli; order Caryophanales; family Fictibacillaceae; genus Pseudalkalibacillus; species Pseudalkalibacillus sp. R45. Next base: position 23,165 of record NZ_JBQQCL010000009.1, read on the forward strand.
CATTTGAACCGTTTAGGTTCATGGATCGAGAGAAAAGCGGGAGCTAAGAAGGAAGGCAGCGTTGCAAAAGCGTTCGTAACAGCGACATTGGTCTTCGTCATTGGTGCACTTTCGGTCGTTGGGGCATTAGATAGCGGTCTACGGCTTGATCATGAAGTATTATATACGAAATCGTTGATTGATGCGTTCATATCGATGATATTCACGACCACGATGGGTTTCGGTGTCATTTTTTCTGCAATCCCTGTCGTTTTATATCAAGGAGCAATCGCTTTACTTGCAACACAGATACAGAACTTATTTAACCCTCAGCAACTCCAAACATTAATTACGGAATTGACGGCAACTGGGGGAATACTCATTTGTGCCATCGGTCTTAATTTGTTGAAGGTACTTCATGTAAAGGTTTTGAACCTTTTGCCAAGCTTGCTGGTCGCAGCAGTTCTTGTCTATCTCCTTCAATATAAACAAGCTTTCTTGAATGTATTTTCTTTTATTTTATAAAATGAAAAGAATAAAGGAAACTTGGCAAAGCCAAGCCTTTGGCGCAGGCTGATCCTTAGTTGCGCTTAGACTGAAGAAAGTATTTTATACTTTCTTCAGTGCGAAAAAGGGTGCTGATTGATGTCAGCACCCTTTTACTATAGTCATTGTAATTCGGCAAGGTCATTCGTATATGTCGCTTCAGCAGCGGAACGTTTTTGGAAGCTGTTTCGTACACTGGCCAAATAGATGCCCTCCGCAATCAGATCAGCCATTTTCATCACTAAATTTAAGCGGGTATTTTGGAGAACAAAATATTCCATGAATCCACTGACATTGACAATCCCGGTAAGATGGATTTCCCCGACGGGAGGCAGTTGCTTTTTTACGGCCGCTCCAGGTTTTACTGGTCCTTCTCCTAAAGAGACCATTCCCACACTGCTCAATTTCCCGAGACATGCATCAATTCCAATGATGAACGGATTGATGTGTTTGCCTTTGATTTCCTCCAACCGTTCCTCAAGATTTACTGCATGAACAGGCTCTTCGAGGGTTCCATACACTTCAAAATGAGCGGAGTGCTTTGCTTTTAATTTCGTACCGACTAGTGGTCCTAATGAGTCTCCAGTTGAACGATCGGTTCCGATACAAACTATGACGATCGGTCTTGATGGTGGAAGAAGCTTGACTAGATTACGGGTGACTTCTTGAATCGCATCCTGGTCTTCATGATGAATTTTATATTGAAACGGTTTTTTTGAAAGTAATCTCCGTTTTAGATTCATAGGACCCTCTCCTTTGTAATAGTAGTATCAGTATACGGATAAAATTTGGACTCTATACATAAATCCGATAAATACTAAACGTTAGGGAGGATAAAGAATTGGTGCGATCAGGATTGCAATGGATGTTCCTAATCTTAGGAACCGTAATAGGAGCAGGATATGCCTCAGGAAGAGAACTGTGGCAATTTTTTGGGCAAGAAAGTGTACTTGCCATCGTCTTGTTTTCCCTATTGTTCAGTTTTTGTTGTTACGTCATCATGTCAATGGGTTATGAGCAGAAAACGATCCATTACCGACCCGTTTTAGAAAGATTGATTGGAACGAGAGCAAGCGGACTTTTCGATATATTGATCATCTTGTATTTATTCTCAACCACAGTAGTCATGCTGGCAGGTGGAGGAGCTACCTTGCATACCTTCCGGGTACCCTATTGGGCTGGTGTCCTATTCATCGTCACCTTGCTCGTCTTGTTATTCTTTTGGGATGTGGAAGGGATGATTTCCATGAACGCTTTTGTCATTCCAATCCTGGTCATTTTGTTATTGTTCGTTTTATTTTTATTCACAAAGAATCACATGGATCAGTTTCCAATCGATTTGCGTCACCAATCTAATTGGCCGGCAGCTTTTACATTTACGGCACTTAACATTTTACCTCTCATAGCTGTTTTATCAGCGGTAGGGAACCAGATTCACCATAAAGGAGAAATTCTCATAGCAAGCATTGGAAGCGGGGTGGTACTTGGCGGTATTTCGCTCTTATATAACCAATCGTTGATCTCCATTGCAAATGAGATCATGCTTTATGAAATTCCATTGTTTGGGATTTTGAAACATTACCCGTATTTCTGGGTGCTGATCATGTCGATCCTTTTATGGATTGCGATTTATACGACAGCAGCATCCGGCGTATTTGGAATCGTTTCGAGATTTCGAAATAAAACCACAATGCCGTTATGGTTAATGAGTGCGGTCTTGCTGGTAGTCATGATGCCGTTGACGATCTTCGGTTTTTCGACTCTTATAGCGGTTTTATACCCGATTTACGGGATCGTTAACCTCTACATTTTAGCAGCGATCATCCTTCAGCCGTTCTTGAACCGTGCTGAAAAAACGTAAGATGTTGAAGTATCTTGCGTACAGGGCATATCCTTTGTAATATAGAAGTAACGTAATAGCCGTTGGATATAGAATGGAGGGACAGATGCTATGAGTCACACAAAAGAGTTTGATCTTAATGATATCGTCGAAATGAAAAAGCCTCATCCTTGTGGAGAAAATCGCTGGAAAGTAATCCGGTTAGGTGCTGACATACGAATCAAGTGTATGGGATGCGAACATAGTGTCTTACTTCCGAGACGGGAATTCGTTCGAAAGTTGAAGAAAGTGATCACTCAGGATAAAGAGTAAGCCATCGAGGCTTGCTTTTTAATTTGGCGTCAGAATGGCGTGGATGTTTCACGTGGAACATCCTATTTCACAACTGTAATAACCGAATGGATGAGTGCATCGGACGCGCTTTCTACTCTTGTCTTTTTCAGCACTTCTCTCTATAATTGGAAAGGATGTATAACAGGTGGACAACCAAAGGAGTGTATATAGATGGCTTTAACAACTGGAATCGTGGGATTGCCGAACGTAGGAAAATCGACTTTATTTAATGCGATCACACAGGCTGGTGCGGAAAGTGCGAACTATCCGTTTTGTACAATCGATCCGAATGTAGGGATTGTTGATGTACCTGATCATCGTTTGCAGAAACTGACTGAACTGGTGAATCCGAAAAAAACAGTACCGACACATTTTGAATTCACTGATATTGCCGGGATTGTAAAAGGTGCAAGTAAAGGAGAAGGGCTTGGAAACCAATTCTTATCCCACATTCGTCAGGTCGATGCGATTTCCCATGTCGTCCGTTGTTTTGAGGATGATAACATTACTCATGTATCAGGGAAAGTCGATCCGATCGATGATATTGAAACAATTAATCTCGAACTGATCTTTGCCGATATGGAAACGGTGGAGAAAAGAATTACACGAGTGGAAAAATTGGCACGCCAAAAAGATAAAGAAGCATCGTATGAATTCGAAGTCTTATCAAAATTGAAGACCGCATTTGAAGAAGAGAAGCCAGCTCGAAGTGTAGAGTTGACGAAAGAAGAAAAGAAATTCGTCCACGGTCTTCATCTTCTTACCATGAAACCTGTCCTTTATGTAGCGAATGTCGGAGAAGACGACTTGCTCGAAGGCGGTAATGAGCTTGTTGAACGTGTTAGGGATTATGCAGCCAACGAAAATGCAGAAGTGATTGTCATCAGTGCGAAAGTTGAATCAGAGATTGCTGAACTAGATGGAGAGGAAAAGGAAGCATTTTTAGAAGAGCTTGGAATTGAAGAAAGCGGATTGGACCAATTGATCCGTGCAGCTTACAATCTACTTGGTCTAGCTACGTATTTCACTGCTGGTGAACAGGAAGTAAGAGCTTGGACGTTTAGACAGGGTACGAAAGCACCTCAAGCGGCAGGCATCATCCATACCGATTTCGAACGTGGATTCATCCGTGCGGAAGTCGTTTCTTATGATGCATTGGTAGAAGCAGGTTCAATGGCAGTAGCCCGTGAGAACGGAAAAGTCCGTTTAGAAGGAAAAGACTATGTTGTTTTGGATGGAGACGTCATCCACTTCCGATTCAACGTTTAAAGACCGCCCAAATCATACGACTTTAGCGGACAAAACTCACCTTGTGCAAATTGATTGGAGAGCAAGGTGCGAGACTCCTCGAAAATGAAAATCGCATTTTCTTCGTGCGATGTAACGCTGCCGAAGCTTTCCTTATCCTGCGGGATCAGCGTGCCTACTACCTGAATAATCTCCTCGCAAGGCATGCGACGAGGAAGCTCGCTTCGACAGGACTTTCTAGGAGCACAAATGCTTCCTTGAAAAGGAGACTCCTGAGGTAGCAAGGCGACGAGTTGGCTCACCGCACGCCCCGCGGAAAGCGAGCATCCTGGGGCGGAAATCAACGACTTTCAAGAGCAACCAAGTTTGCGAAAACAACCTTTGCAAAAATAGAGGACATCAGAGACCTTATTTACTGGAAAGCATTGAAAATCTGTGACTTTTCACCAAAATAGCGGAATGATGTCCTCTAATTTTTTGAAATACCCCTTTTTGTCACAGATAACGTTCTAATATCCATTGAAATCTCTATGTTCAGGAACTGCCTCCAATCACAATTCTAGCATCAGAAAAATAACAATCGTCCTTAATGTGTAGTTGAAAAGTGAGGAATCAAAACACTTAACGGTTTGGAATCACGAAATCCCCTTGTTTGAGCTTGGACTTTTTGCTATAATAAGTCGGTGTGAGTTATTATTGTTAAGATAATTGACTCTCCTTGCTTTTACAAGAGTAAAAGCCGCTAAGACCAAAGGGAGGTGACCGGAATGCGTAGATATGAAATCATGTACATTCTGCGCCCGAATCTAGAAGAGGATGCTAAGAAAGCTGTAACTGAAAAGGCTCAAAATATCCTCACTGATAACGGTGCTGAAATCGATAAAGTTGATGACATGGGTAAGCGTCGTCTTGCTTATGAAATCAATGATTTCCGTGATGGCTACTATACAGTTATGTATGTAAATGCAGAAACTGAAGCTATTAACGAATTTGACCGTCTAATGAAGATCGATGATAGCGTTCTTCGTTTTATGACAATCGTAAACGAACAGCAGTAATTTAAGGAGTGGTTCTGTTGATCAACCGCATTATTCTTGTCGGCCGGCTAACGAAAGATCCGGAGCTGCGTTACACACCGAATGGCGTGGCCGTAGCAAACTTTACACTGGCGGTTAACCGTCCATTTACGAACCAACAAGGGGATCGTGAAGCGGATTTCATTAATATCGTCGTATGGCGCAGACAAGCAGAAAACGCAGCTAATTTCTTGAAAAAAGGAAGCTTGGCTGGTGTAGATGGCCGTTTGCAAACACGTTCTTACGATAATAATGAAGGTCGTCGAGTGTACGTAACCGAAGTAATGGCAGAAAGTGTTCAATTCCTTGAGCCTAAGGGGTCAGGATCTGGATCAGGTTCATCTAATCAGGGTGGCAATCGTGATCAGGATAATCCTTTCGCAGGACAAGGAAGCCAAGGAGGAGGCTACGGAAATTCTGGTAATCAGAATTTTGGCGGTGGCAATCAGAACCGTAAAAACGACTTTAATGATGATCCTTTCGCAAATGATGGTAAACCAATCGACATCTCGGATGACGATTTACCGTTCTGATGGACATCAGCGATTATGAGCGATTAACAAAAATGTAAAGGAGGGTTTTGAATGCCTCGTCCAGGACGTAGAAAGCGTAAAAAGGTTTGCTTTTTCACAGTGAACCAAATCACTTACATCGACTATAAGGATGTTGATCTTCTTAAGCGTTTCGTTTCCGAGCGTGGAAAAATTCTTCCACGTCGTGTAACTGGAACTTCTGCGAAGTATCAACGCCAATTGACAAGAGCAATCAAGCGTGCCCGTCAAATGGCATTGCTTCCTTACTCAGCTGAGTAGAAATAATGAAGCGATAGGGTTTTAAATCCCTATCGCTTTTTTTATATTGTGTATTATCTCTTGGACACTGATACCATCTGTCTCTACATATGGTTGAAAACAGGTGTTTTGAAAAGCCTGGATGCATTTATCTGTTTGCTGGAAACACCAATTACCCTCTGCTTCACCGCGGAACTTCAGTCTTTCATAAATGGTTTCTTTACTTGCGGTCAGGCAAAAATGGTAGGTATTCTCATCAATACTTTTCAGCCCATTCACTATGTATGCGAAATAAGACTCATTATGAATTGTCATCGGAATAATCAAGTCTTTTCCATATGTCTTTTTCAAAAGATCTGCAACTTGAACCGTCAAGGTTTTCCAAATCTCAATATCCTGAAAATCATCTGTCTTTTCATGAGGTAACTTGATTTCATCAGTTATGATATTACGCAGCATGTAACCCACTTCTTCAGGATCGTATATCATACAGTTCTCTAATGTTGATGCTAGTTGTTGAGCAATGGTTGTCTTACCGGCTCCAAAAGCCCCGTTTATCATGATAATCATCTCTACCCTCCTTTGAATACAATAGGTTTTATTCGATAAGGGGGAGGCTTATTCCTCTTACCGCTGTTTACTAGAAGTTGTTTCTTAAGGCTGTTTCTAAAAGTTTGTTTGTTAATGGAATGTTTTAAAGAAAGATGCTGAAACCTTTTGGCAGTGGAAATATGTTAGATTCCTGCAGAAAAAGCAGGCAAGTGAGGAGGATTGAGGATCGCCAGCAGAAAGGCAGTTAATCTCGTTAAAATTAAGCTCACCAAAAATTAAAAAATGTGCTGAAGACGTCAACACTTGTCCAAACAGACTTGTCCGTTTTACATACTATGTAGTGTGAGTCAGCTAATCGTTCATGGAATGGAAGCCCCTCATTCTCCTTTAATGAACCCTCATCCGAAGCTCCAGTGAAGAAGGGTCCTCGATCGCTTGACACACGATGATCATATATAACCGGCTTCCAGGCACATGTTTCTATTAGCTGCTCCAAGGTAATAATAAATTTTTACACATATGATGAAGGACTATGGCCATTCTGGGCGGGTCCTTTTTACATTTACATAGTCATACATCGTAAACCTGATGTATACATATATAAAATTAATTTGAAGGAGATGGGAGCTAAGTATTGAAAGTATCATGTTATAGATTCTAATGAAAAGGATTGAAGAGATGGATACACACATCATTGCCATGGGTGGAGGCGGGTTTTCGATGGAACCCGATCATCTGCTCCTCGACGAATACATTTTGGCTCAAACAGGAAAGAATCGTCCGAAAATCTGTTTTCTCCCGACAGCAAGTGGAGATGCTGATGGTTATATCGAAAGGTTTATGCGTTCATTTGAAGCTTTATCCTGTATTCCGACGTATCTATCACTTTATAAACCTCCACGTTCACTGGAATCATTCGTGATGGAACAAGATATCATTTATGTAGGCGGGGGCAATACGAAGAATTTGCTCGCACTTTGGAAAGAATGGGGACTGGATGCCATCTTGTATCGGGCTTGGAAAAAAGGAGTCGTGTTAGCGGGGCTTAGTGCCGGTTCCATCTGTTGGTTTGAAGAAGGATTAACTGATTCATTCCCAGGTAAAATCTCACCGATTACATGCTTGGGATTCCTGAGGGGGAGTCATTGTCCGCATTATGATGGAGAGGAAGCACGTCGTCCGGCATTCCATCACCATCTAAAGGCTGGTACCATAAAGGAAGGAATAGCAGCAGATGATGGGGTTGCCCTTCATTATATAAATGGAAAACTTGAGAATATCATTTCCTCAAGGAAGAAGAAATCTGCTTATAACTTGATATTAAAGGATGGGGAAGTGCGAGAAGAAAGGATAAATCCACAGTTTCTAGGCTAGTATGGACAGTAAGGAATATTTCTTTTAGGGTAGACACTAATATTTGAACACGAACTGATTAACCCATACAATAGAAAAGGATTTAAGTTACAGATGAGGTGACATCGTGAATCGAACAAGAGCTTTAACAGAAGGGGCTATACTCGCTTCTCTTTATGCTGTATTATTTCTAATAACACTTTTTTTGCCGGTATTATCCTTATTTACGATTTTTTTACTGTCATTGCCCTATGCGATCTATACAGTGCGGCATGGGTTGAAAAAAAGTATGGTTTTTGTGCTGACAACAATGGTACTGACTATCATTTTAGGATCTGTCACTGCAATCAATGTCCCGATTTTGTTTGGCTCAGTTGGAGTAGTAATGGGTCATCTTTACAGGAAGAAGATTTCCGCTTTCGGTCTTTTGGCAGGAGCGGCTTTGACCTACCTGGCGAATTTTATTTTAATCTATGTCGTTAGTATCCTTTTATTAGAGATCAACTTGATTGATACAATGAAACAATCGATTGAAGAGACGATTGTGCTCACAGAAAAATTCAGTGGTGCAATGGGTGGCGATGCTGAGGCGACCATTCAACAACTGAGGGAACTCGTAGAAATCGTTCCATATCTCATACCAGCATTGTTTGTGATCTTATCGGTGGTGTTTGCGTTAGCATCTATTTTTGTGACCAACCTGATTATGAAGAGGTTCAGAGTTGAAGTTCCGCATTGGGAGCCGTTCAGAAATTGGTCATTTCCAAAAAGCATCATTTGGTATTATCTTGCTACGATTTTGCTTTATATGACGAACCCAGAACAAGGATCTGCCCTTTATATTGTCACGATGAATTTATATATTGTTTTGGAAATCGTTCTCGCCATCCAGGGATTGGCATTCATCTATTTCTATTTCTGGGTGAAGAAAAAAGGGAAGACGATACCGGTACTTGTTACCATAAGCCTTTTTATCATACCTGTGGGATTACATGTGGTACGAATCTTAGGTATAATTGACTTAGGGTTTGATTTAAGAAAACGGATAAAGCCTGAAGCGTAGGAGCTGACCATCATGCCGAAGTTTTTTGAAAAGAGATGGCAGGAATTACATATACTTTTATTACTTGTAATTTTAGCTGTGTTCATAGGGATCATCACCTATTACAATTGGATAATGGGCATCGTCGCTTTTGTCATACTAGGAGTGACGGTTTATTTTGCGTTGATAAAGGAAATTGAATTCCGCTCGAATATAGAAGATTATATTACTACGCTTTCGCATCGCGTGAAAAAAGTAGGGGAAGAAGCCCTGATGGAAATGCCAATCGGGATCATCCTTTACGACGAACAGTATAAAATCGAATGGACAAATCCTTATTTGACGACGATCATTGAACAGGAGTCGTTCATTGGCAATTCCCTTAATCTGATTTCTGAAGAGCTTGTACCCTTCATCAAAGGGGAAGAAAAAGAAGAAATCATCAAGGTGAATAAGCGGAAATACCGTGTATATCTGAAAAGGGAAGAGCGGTTGTTGTACTTCACGGATGTCACAGAACAAGTGGAAGTGGAAAGGCTTTATGATGAAGAACAAACCGTCATCGGTCTCATCTTTTTAGATAATTATGATGAAGTGACCCAGGGGATGAACGATCAGGTTCGCAGTAACATTAACAGTAAAGTGACTTCAATTTTGAATCAATGGGCGACAGATTACGGTATTTTTCTGAAAGGGACTTCTTCCGAACGATTTATCGCTGTATTGAATCAACGGACTTTAGCTGAACTTGAAAAAACAAAATTCGCGTTATTGGATGAAGTGAGGGACCTTACGTCGAAACAGAATATCCCATTGACCCTGAGTATCGGACTCGGCAGCGGTTCGGCTATGTTACCTGAACTTGGCCAGCTCGCCCAATCCAGTTTGGATCTTGCTTTAGGACGCGGTGGTGACCAGGTTGCGATCAAGCAGACGAATGGAAAAGTGCGTTTCTATGGCGGGAAAACGAATCCAATGGAAAAACGCACCCGTGTCCGTGCACGAGTGATCTCACACGCCCTCACAGAGCTTGTATTGGATAGCGATCAAGTCATCGTGATGGGTCATAAAAACCCGGATATGGACGCTCTAGGAGCCAGTATCGGGATATTGAAAGTAGCAACCATCAATGAAAAGCCATGCAGTGTCGTACTGGATCAGAATGATGTTGATATCGGCATTCAACGATTGTTGGAGGAAATTAAAGAAAAAGAAGAGCTTTGGGAACACTTTGTTACCCCTGAGGAAGCACTGGAACGGGCAACGCCAAATACACTGCTTGTCGTTGTGGATACCCATAAGCCATCGCTCGTCATTGAAGAGAAACTCGTTAACAAGCTTGAGAAGGTAATCGTCATCGATCATCACCGACGCGGTGAAGATTTCATCGATGATCCGGTACTTGTGTACATGGAGCCCTATGCATCGTCTACGGCTGAGCTAGTCACCGAATTACTAGAATACCAACCAAAACTTAGAAAAATGGAAATCCTAGAGGCAACTGCTTTATTAGCTGGTATTATTGTAGATACGAAGAGTTTCACGTTACGGACGGGTTCCAGGACGTTTGATGCGGCTTCTTACTTACGCTCTCATGGGGCTGATACGATTCTTGTACAAAAGTTCCTTAAAGAAGACATCGAGCGGTATGTAAAACGTTCCAAGTTGATTGAGAACTCCCACATTTATAAAGGTGGAATTGCAATCGCGAAAGGCGAAGAAGATGAAGAATACGGTCAAGTCCTTATAGCCCAGGCTGCGGATACGCTGCTATCCATGACCGGGGTATTGGCCTCGTTTGTAATATCAAGGCGTATCGATGATAAAATCAGTATCAGTGCACGTTCTCTCGGAGACGTCAATGTACAAATGATCATGGAAAAGCTTGATGGCGGCGGTCATTTGACAAATGCTGCAGCACAATTGGAAGATGTCACGATTGATGAAGCGGAACGACAATTGAAAGAAATCATAGATCAATATTTTGAAGGGGGAGATGAGGAATGAAGGTTATCTTTATTAAAGATGTAAAGGGCAAAGGAAAACAAGGTGAAGTGAAGAACGTTTCGGAAGGGTATGCACGCAACTACCTATTCCCACACAACCTTGCGAAGGAAGCGAATAAAGGCAACCTGAAAACACTCGAGAAAAAGAAAGAAAGTGAGAAAAAACAAGCAGAAGAAGAACGCCACGAAGCTGTTAAGCTCAAAGATGAGTTGGAACAGCTTACGATTGAGCTCTCTACCAAAGCAGGTGAAGGCGGCCGCTTATTCGGCTCAGTCACAAGCAAGCAAATTGCAGCTGAGCTAAAAAAGAAAAACTATAAAGTTGATAAGCGGAAAATCGAACTTTCAGACCCAATCCGGTCGTTAGGATATACGAATGTACCTATCAAACTTCATCCAGAAGTGACAGCTACATTGAAAGTACATGTAACAGAACAGAAATAATTGGAATGAACAGGAGGAAAAGCAATGAGTGATCTTTTCTCAGATCGGATCCCTCCTCATAATATTGAAGCAGAACAGGCAGTCCTAGGGGCTGTCTTTCTAGAGCCTGAAGCGTTGACGACTGCAACAGAGCTTCTGATGCCTGAAGATTTTTATCGGGCAGGTCATCAACGAATTTTCTCTGTGATGGTCGATTTATCAGAAAAAGGGGAACCTATTGATCTAGTAACAGTCACATCGGAACTACAGGATCGTAAGCTTCTGGAGGAAGTGGGCGGGGTATCGTATTTAAGCGATCTTGCCAATTCAGTACCAACAGCCGCGAATATTGAGTATTACGGGCAAATCGTTGAAGAGAAATCTTTGCTTAGACGATTGATCCGTACAGCAACAGATATTGCAGCTAACGGTTATTCCCGTGAAGATGAAGTCGAACAGATTTTGAATGAAGCTGAAAAGAATATACTTGCAGTTGCACAGCGGAAAAACACCGGTGTATTCAAATCGATAAAAGATGTTCTCGTCCAAGCCTACGATAATATCGAAATGCTTCAAAATAAAAAAGGGGATATTACAGGTATCCCTACAGGATTCGTCGAGCTTGATCGGATAACGGCTGGCTTCCAACGAAATGATTTGATCATCGTTGCAGCCCGTCCATCTGTGGGTAAAACGGCTTTTGCGTTGAATATCGCACAAAACGTCGCAACGAAGACGGATGAGAATATAGCAATTTTCAGTTTGGAAATGGGAGCCGAACAGCTCGTCATGCGTATGCTGTGTGCAGAAGGAAACATCGATGCACAGCGTCTCCGTACAGGAGATCTGCAGTCTGAAGACTGGCAAAAGCTCACAATGGCGATGGGAAGCCTCTCAAATGCCGGTATCTATATCGATGATACGCCAGGTGTACGGGTTAGTGATATCCGGGCGAAATGCCGTCGTTTAAAGCAGGAAAAAGGCCTTGGCATGATTCTGATCGATTACATGCAATTGATCCTTGGAAGCGGAAAGTCGGGAGAAAATCGACAGCAGGAAGTATCGGAAATTTCACGTTCACTGAAAGGTTTAGCGCGTGAACTTGAAGTGCCGGTCATCTCTCTATCCCAGCTCTCGCGTGGAGTGGAATCTCGACAGGATAAAAGACCGATGATGTCTGATATACGTGAATCGGGAAGTATCGAGCAGGATGCAGATATCATTGCTTTCCTATATCGTGATGATTATTATGATAAAGAAAGTGAAAACAAAGATATCATTGAGATCATCATCGCAAAGCAACGTAATGGTCCAGTCGGAACAGTTGAACTTGCTTTTGTAAAAGAATACAATAAATTCGTCAATTTGGAACGGCGTTTCGATGAGAATGAAATGCCGCCTGGGGCATAAAGACAGAGCGATTCGATCGCTCTGTCTTATTCTGTTTCAACGGACATTGCTACAATTCTCATCACAGACACGAAATGATTTCATTTTTGTGTTGAGATCCATGTGTAGGGGAGGAGGCTTTTGTATCGCCTACGTAAAAAGAATGAATTCTGAAGAAACGAGCAAAAAATGAATAAAAAAACCTTTGATTATGGAAAAGATAATAACGATGTGTTACAAAAAATAGAAGCATTTCGCTTACTAATGACGAACATATTAAAAAGATATTATATCAATGTTCGGATTTATTGACATTAGTGCGTTAAATTGATACACTTAGCATTGTTTTTAAGGCAATAGACGAACTGTTACATAACCTTGGAGGTGTAAATATGAGTTCTGTTGTTGTAGTAGGTACCCAATGGGGAGATGAAGGAAAAGGAAAAATTACAGATTATTTATCGCATGATGCGGAAGTTATTGCACGTTATCAGGGCGGAAATAATGCCGGTCATACCATCGTGTTCAATGATAAGAAATATAAACTACACTTGATTCCATCTGGAATTTTTTACGATAACAAAACGTGTGTCATCGGAAATGGAATGGTGATCGATCCGAAAGCGATCGTGGAAGAATTGAAATATCTTCACGATCATGGCGTCAGCACAGATAACTTACGGATCAGCAATCGTGCGCATGTCATCCTTCCCTATCATTTAAAGCTTGATATTTTAGAGGAAGAAAGCAAAGGCGAGAACAAAATCGGTACAACGAAAAAAGGCATCGGGCCTGCATATATGGATAAAGCAGCTCGTACAGGCATCCGAATCGCAGATCTTCTGGATAAGGAAGAATTCGCAGAAAAACTTGAGCGTAATTTACGCGAAAAAAACCGATTGTTTGAAAAAGTATATGAAGTTGAGGGATTGAAATTAGAAGACATCCTCGATGAATATTATGAATATGGTCAACAAATTGCAAAATACGTGACGGATACTTCAGTTACCTTAAATGATGCACTTGATAACGGACGCCGTGTCCTATTTGAAGGAGCTCAAGGTGTCATGCTTGATATTGATCAAGGAACATATCCATTCGTTACCTCATCCAACCCTATAGCTGGTGGTGTTACGATTGGTTCAGGTGTGGGACCATCAAAGATTCATCATGTTGTCGGTGTATCCAAAGCGTATACCACACGAGTTGGAGATGGACCATTCCCGACAGAACTTCATGATGAGACCGGAGACCAGATCCGTGAAGTCGGTAATGAATACGGAACGACTACAGGAAGACCAAGACGTGTAGGATGGTTTGACAGTGTAGTTGTCCGGCATGCACGACGTGTAAGTGGAATTACGGACTTGTCACTGAACTCGATCGATGTTTTGACAGGCATCGAAACGTTGAAGATCTGTACATCCTATCAATATAAAGGCAAAGTGATGGAAGAGTTTCCTGCAAGCTTGAAAGTGTTGGCAGAATGTGAACCTGTTTATGAAGAAATGCCAGGTTGGACAGAGGACATCACAGGGGTACGTTCATTAGACGAACTTCCAGAAAACGCACGTCACTATGTTGAACGCATTTCACAATTAACAGGAATTCCATTGTCGATCTTCTCAGTAGGTCCAGATCGTAAGCAGACGAACATGGTAAGAGGCGTATTTGCATAATTCCAGAAAATTATAGGCTTTGAATTTTATTGTCAGTGTCGTTGGCTCACTCCTCATGTACACCTTAGGTACACTCCGGGGTTCGCCTTCCTTGCTTCGTCGAACTTCTTGCCTCTAATTTCTTGAATAGCAACCAGGTATCCAAGAGGATACCTGGTATTTTTTTGTTTCATAGGTGTTGCAGTTAGTGGGAGAGTAAAATATTTTATACTTTGTCCCCGTTGGTTTCCGTTGATAAGTTATAAGGAGATGACATATCAAAATCCTCATTTATGAAAAATAAATTAAAGTACGACAAAACTTGTCGAATTTTTATTGTATTTTACTAGATTACATGATACTATTTATTTTGTTGTCCTGGCGCAGCCTGCAACGATAGGATGCACGTGTAGGGGAAAGGACACATGGTGAATATACTACGAGAGCCATTAGCTCAGTTGGTAGAGCATCTGACTTTTAATCAGAGGGTCGAAGGTTCGAGTCCTTCATGGCTCACCATTTTCTTTTGTAGGGACTCTCACCTACGGTTCCCCTGCAGAAGATTGAAAGAAAGATATGTCAGCAGGACTAGCTGGCGCGTCGGAGTCCTTCATGACTCACCATTTCTTTTGTAGAAATTCTATTTTAACAGCACTTATTTATATGGACCCGTGGTGTAGGGGTTAACATGCCTGCCTGTCACGCAGGAGATCGCCGGTTCGAATCCGGTCGGGTCCGCCATTTATATTTAATTTCATACTTCTAATTTGGCTCGATATCTCAGTCACGAGCGGTTCATCTTTGAAAAATCAACGAGTTGTCCCGACACAGCTAACAGCGAAAGCATAGGCTTGTAGAGGAAGGGACAGGGAACCGACGGACAATTTTATACTTCCAATTTGGCTCGATAGCTCAGTCACGAGCGGTTCATCGTTGTAGAATCAACGAGTTGTCCCGACACAGCTAACAGCGAAAGCGTAAGCTTGTAGAGAAAGGGACAGGGAACCGACGGACAATTTCATACTTCCAATTTGGCTCGATAGCTCAGTCGGTAGAGCAGAGGACTGAAAATCCTCGTGTCGGCGGTTCGATTCCGTCTCGAGCCACCATTCATTTTTGCATGACTTCGAATCATGCTTTTTTTGTTGAGATTTTTAGGTTTATTTTCCTGTATACCCAAATAACTGGAAATGTCTTTACAACAACAATACAGTTACATTACAAAACTATGTAATATATTGTCGGATAATTTAGACTTATGGTACCGTTTATATCGGTGTCATCTCTAGAAATAGACTAAAAGTCATAATTATATCTCACAAATATACTGCGCAATTCATAGTAGGAGGGGACAAACAGTTTTGGGTATGGGGAGTAGTAGGTTAAAAAGAGTTATGGGGAAAAGTAGGGTTAAGAGAGCTAGAATGTGGCGATTACAAAAAATTGCATTGTTGACTGTTCTAGTATTTGTACTTGGGTTGTTAGGATTTACAGCTACTACATTAGCACAGGACGATCGCTTTGAACTGATCAAAACGGTTTACCATGTGTATGTAGATGGTGAGAATATTGGACTTGTAAATGAGAAAAGTGTCGTAGAAGACATCAAAAAGGATATTCAAAAGAAAGCTAAAGATCGTTTCAAGGATGTACAGTTGACTGTGAATGAAAATGTTCAGTACGTTCCTGAAAGAATCTTCAACCCTGATGTAGATCATGCATCCATTAAACAAAAACTTGAAGACCGGCTTACGATCGGTATTCAAGGTGTGAAAATATCTTTTGGAGGAGATACACTTGGCTACTTCAAAAACAAAGAAGAAGCTCAAAAAGTACTCCGTGAAATAAAGCTAGAATATACAGATGAAAAAACACTAGATCGATTGGAAAAAGAAGATAACGATGAAAAGAAAGAAGATACAAAAGAGGATAAAGTTTTAAGCGTATCTTTCGACCAAAAAGCAAACATTGACCAAGTGAAAGTAAGAGCACATGAGCTGACTGATCCTGAAGATGCTTTATCCCGTTTTGAAAAAGGAACCTTGGAAAAAAAGAAATATGAAGTTGAAAAAGATGATACGATCGGATCTATTGTAAAAAAATTCGATCTCAATCAGGAAAAATTATATGAGTTGAATCCTAAGCTGAATAAAAAGGATAACTTGAAAGAGGGACAAGAATTGATCGTGTTGGCTTACGAGCCTTATGCTCAAGTCATCGTCAAAGAAAGATTGACGAAAAAGTATGGAATCGATCATGAAACAGATGTGAAAGAAGACGATTCACTTCTGAAGGGCAAAACAAAGATCAAACAAAAAGGTAAAGATGGCAAGAAGAGTGTTCAATATGCCATTACAAAAACAAATGGAAAAGTGACTGAAGAAAAAGTGCTGGATGAGAAAATCCTTTCTGAACCAGTAAAAGAAATTAAGCTTAAAGGAACGAAAGAAATTCCGTCTCAGGGTACAGGGTCATTCCACTGGCCGACTGTCGGAGGAACAGTAACCAGTCAGAAAGGACAACGTTGGGGAAGGGATCATAAAGGAATTGATATTGCAGGATCAAGCAATTCTTCCATTCTTGCTGCAGATAATGGAAAAGTCGTATCTGCAGGCTATACAACTGGTGGATATGGAAACAAAATCGTGATCAACCATAATAACGGGTTCAAAACGATATACGCTCATCTTGCTTCGATTAGTGTATCTCCAGGAGAAACAGTCAAAAAAGGACAAAAAATCGGAGTAATGGGCTCAACAGGAAATTCAACAGGCGTTCACCTTCATTTTGAACTTTATAAAAACGGTGCGCTGCAAAATCCACTGAATTATGTCAGTCAATAATCAATCACCTCTGGCAGGTAATCCTGCTGGAGGTTTTTCTATAAATAAGATAAAAAAGTGTAAATTTCCTCATTACCGTATTGTGTGGTAAAATAAGTGAAAACTATGAAAACGAAAAATAACGAAATACATGAAATTGAATTGGTTTTAACTTACCTTTAAAGAAAGTTTCTTTATATGAAAAGGAGACCAAGTATATGGATAAGAAAATCTTAGTTGTAGATGATGAAAAGCCGATTGCAGATATTTTACAATTCAATTTAGAAAAAGAAGGATTTGAAGTCATTTGTGCTTATGATGGTGCAACTGCACTTGAAAAAGTCGAAGAAGAAATGCCGGATATGATTCTTCTTGATATCATGCTTCCGCAAAAGGATGGCATGGAGGTTTGCCGTGAACTACGGAAAAAGTATGACATGCCGATCATCATGCTTACAGCAAAAGATTCTGAAATTGATAAAGTTTTAGGATTAGAGCTTGGTGCAGATGATTATGTGACAAAACCGTTCAGTACGCGTGAGCTTATCGCCCGTGTGAAAGCGAATATGCGCCGTCATCAACAAGAAGGTGAGCGTGAA
The DNA here is from genome assembly GCF_052246725.1 of Pseudalkalibacillus sp. R45. NCBI lineage: Bacteria > Bacillati > Bacillota > Bacilli > Caryophanales > Fictibacillaceae > Pseudalkalibacillus > Pseudalkalibacillus sp. R45. The sequence continues at coordinate 40,822 of NZ_JBQQCL010000009.1, forward strand.
GGTCTTGATGGTACAAGTGAAATCAAGATTGGTGCGTTGACGATCCATCCTGAAGCGTATCTTGTAACAAAGCGAGGGGAAACGATTGAGTTGACTCATCGTGAATTTGAGCTGCTGCATTATATGGCGAAGCATACTGGACAAGTCATGACCCGTGAACATCTGCTTCAGACGGTGTGGGGATATGATTATTTCGGTGATGTTCGTACTGTTGACGTAACCGTCCGTCGTCTTAGAGAAAAAGTAGAGGACAATCCGAGTCACCCGATGTGGATCATCACAAGACGAGGAGTAGGGTATTACCTAAGAAATCCAGATCAGGAGTAATTCAATGAAAAAGGTTGGCTTCTTTAAATCAATACATTTTAAATTTGTTGTGGTTTATATACTTCTTATCATAATCGCCATGCAAGTCATTGGCGTTCTTTTTATGGAGCGGCAAGAAGATAAACTGAAGGAGAACTTCACGAAAAATGTCGACGAGAACGCGGATATGATAGCCGTGAATTTAGAAGAAGAATTAGAAAAATTAATGAATGAGCCGGAAAAAGAAGAACCTAAACAAGAGTTGGCATCTCTTATCAGGGATTTTTCTTTTTCGGATATGGACAGATTATGGGTTGTAAATACGGATCAACAAATCATTGCAGCGGACGATGAATCGAAGGTCGGTAGAAAGACTTCTAATCAAAATATGATTTCCCAGGCCCTTCTTGGATCAGCAACCAACGATATCTATCAAAAAAAAGTAGATGGAAAACTCGTCCGAACTTATATCGTAGCTAAACCAATCATAAATGGAACCAACGGGGAAACCTTAGGTGCTCTTTATATTGAGGCATCAATCGAGGACATCTATGAATTGTCCCAAACACTCAACGAAATTCTAGCAAATGCGACAATTATTGCCCTGGTAATAACCGCATTATTAGGCATTATTCTTGCCCGGACGATCACCCGCCCTTTAGCAGATATGCAGAAACAAGCGAAAGTCATGGCAAGAGGTGATTTCACACGTACGGTAAAGGTATATGATCAGGATGAAATTGGACAACTGGCAGCGTCTTTTAATGATTTGACCCAAAAACTTCAAGAGGCCAATGAAATTACAGAAAGTGAACGAACAAAACTCCGTTCCGTCCTTTCCTACATGACCGATGGAGTCATGGCAACCGATATGGACGGATATATCATCCTTATGAATGATCGTGCTGAAGAGATGCTATCGTTATCTCGTCATGAGGCGATGGGTAGGTTTTTACCCGAAGTTTTAGGAGTGGAAGATGTATTCTCAATTGAACTATTAGAAGAATCCCCAAGCTCGATGATTCTTGATTATAGTTCGACTGAAGTTCCCTTCATCATACGTGCAAGTTTCTCGGTTATACAGAAAGATGATGGACCAGTGAATGGAATAATAACAGTGTTACATGATGTAACCGAACAGGAACAAATCGAAAAGGAACGCAGGGAATTTGTATCAAATGTTTCGCATGAACTTCGGACACCATTAACGACAATGCGCAGTTATTTGGAAGCGTTAGCTGAAGGAGCTTGGCAGGATGAAAATCTTGCACCGAAATTCTTGAACGTCACGCAGACGGAAACAGAACGGATGATCCGCCTTGTGACAGACCTTCTTCAATTATCAAAAATGGATAACAAAGACTATCAACTGCATTTCCAAAATGTGGATTTAACCGAATTGCTCCAACAAGTGATTGATCGGTTTGAAATGTCCAAGAGCGAAAAAATTACTTTTGAAAAGCACTTATATGATAAACCATTATCAGTCCGCGTCGATCCTGACAAAATCATTCAAGTTTTGGATAATATCATTTCGAATGCATTGAAGTATTCACCAGATGGAGGCAAAGTGACTTTTTTGCTTGAAAAAGAGGCGAAAAAAGTCCATATCAGCATAAAAGATGAAGGAGTCGGGATTCCGAAGCAGAACCTTACAAAAATATTCGATCGCTTCTATCGTGTTGACAAAGCACGTTCCAGAGAAATTGGAGGAACCGGTTTAGGTCTGGCGATAGCAAGTGAAGTTGTAAAAGCACATAACGGAGAAATCTGGGCCGAAAGTGAGTATGGAAAAGGAACGACGATTCATGTGAAACTTCCTACTTATCAATCCAGGGAGAGGGAGGCTAAAGCGTAATGCAAATGAGGAGAATCACCCGTCAATTGAAAAAGTTCTATTCAGCAATATGGGACAATATTGAAAACTTGAAGACGGTCTTGCTATCTCTTCTCATTTTGCTCAGTATTTTTCTGACTTATAATTTATGGACTTTCACGCCGAATAATAAAGTGCTTGAAAACGAAAGAACAATTGAGACTAAAATCCCTGAGGGTAAGACTGAGAAGTTAGCGAATATCATCCAGCCACGACAAATCATTCTTCATCAGGGTGGAGAACATTTTTGGTCTTATGCGAAGGATCAAAATGAAATCTATGATTTGTTACAGACGACTTTGTTGATTAGTAATAGCAAAAAAACTGTTGAATATGAAACGGATATCCAATCGAATGGTCTTGAAATCATCTATCCTACCAGCATTCCAGTTGACGTGCTAAAGGAAACTTTCCGTTTCAGTAATGAAAATCCATTCGCTAATAAAAAAGATAATGTAGAACGTCTACGGGTTTATGATTCAGAGGGAAAATGGAAGATTCAATTCATTTTTGAACCTGAAGGAAATCCCCAAGAACCTGAACAATTGAAAGATCCAGTGGTATTTGAATTTCAACTGTCCAATATTTCGATTAATACATTGATCGATAAGATGGTAAGTTCAGAGAAAACCGTACAAGTAGAACAATTTGAGCTGGAAGACAATCACAATTCATTTTATTTGCCGGTTGAGAACGTGAAAATACCAACACACTTTTACACAACAAATCAAATTGACATCAAATTATTTGTACAAGCTCTTTTACCAAGTAATGTTGCTACCAAAAAGAGTGATGATCGAATTATGTATAGTAAATCAAAAAGTATGATAACGTACTTTGAAGAATTGAATGAATTTTCCTATATTAATTGGAATAGTCAGGAAGATGTCATAAGACGCAATCCGATTATTCAAAGCCTTGATTTCATCAATAATCACGCAGGCTGGACCAATAAGTACCATATTTACCATTATTACGATTCAACACAAGATGATGACACAACGAATAGACAAAAGGAGATCGCGTATCGTATGATTATGAACGGTTTCCCTGTCATGGATGAATCCGTTGGCAAAATTTCGCTGAAATGGACGACCAATCAAGCTGATGAGTACGAACGTTCCCTTACTTACTTGAAAGATCCAATAGAAAATAAATCTGCTCCACCTGTCGTTATGGAAAAAGGCTCTGAAGTCATTGAAGCTCTATCAGCAACAGCCCCGAATACAAAAAATATTTCAGATATAACCATCGGCTATACTTTAAAGTCTGAAAATGAACATGATACTTACTTTTCGCTGGAACCAGCATGGTATTACAAGATACGGTCCTCTTGGCTACCATTAGATTTTCCAGTGGACGAGCCTATGTCTAATCAAGGAGGGTAAAGAATGGATTGGAAGAGTATAAAAACCATTTTCATATTTTCCTTCCTGATATTGAATATCTATCTCGGCACACAATTTTACGAAAAACGATATCAAGAATTTGATACGTTAAAAGAAGAGACGTTAAAAAAGCTCGATGCAATCAAATATAATAAAGAATATCCGGAGATACCGGAAAAGCTTTCTCTTGCCAGCGGGACTGCCACATTATTTGATGATAAAATGATAAAGGAATTTACCGATAAGAATAAGAAGCAAGATGTCAGCGTATTTGGTGATAAAATCATCAATTCAAAATTGAAGGATCCGATTGACATTTCCTCAAGCAGTGAAGAGGAAGTAGTTGGTCATCTACAAAACTTCATCAATAGTTATGTACCGAATGCTGATCAATATGAATATTGGAAATACGATCGAGATCGGCATCTTCATCTTTTCAGACAGATTGATGAGCAAGGGATCCCATTTTATTTCAACGATTACATTACGCAGGATAATTTAACAGGTCTCATTGAAGTTTCGCTGAATGAAAAAGATGAAATCACAAGCTATCGTCTTACTTCCATGGATATTACGAAACAGCAAGAAGAACAAAAGTTGATTACAGCTAAAGAGGCTTTATTAGTTGATGCTGTAACCCCTGAGACTACGGTAAAAGATATCAAACCCGTCTACTTCACATTAATCACCAATGGTGGCTGGAAAGTGTTTGTTCCAAGTTGGCATATCGTGACGGAAAAACAAGAGTTAATGGTGGATGCTACAGATTCGTCCGTCATCTCCCTTGAAAAAGATGAAGAAGAAAGTGAGGAATAACGTGAGATTCAGTGTTTTAGCCAGTGGTAGTACAGGTAACGCATGTTATGTTGAAACCGATTCAAGCCGTTTGCTTGTCGACGTTGGGCTAAGTGGAAAGAAAATAGAATCATTGTTTAAAAAGATCAATCGTGATCCGAAGTTCCTTGATGGAATTCTCGTAACGCATGAACATAGTGATCACATCAAAGGTTTAGGGATTTTATCACGGCGTTTCAAGCTGCCCATTTACGCAAATGAAAAAACCTGGCTCGCTATGGAAAATCAAATCGGCAAGATTCCTACGGATTTGAAATTTCACTTTGAGTGTGATCGGGTACAAACCTTCGGTGATCTGGATGTCGAATCATTTGGCGTTTCACATGATGCCGCATCCCCTCAATTCTATGTTTTCCATCATGGGGAAAAGAAACTGACCCTTGCAACAGATATGGGTTATGTCAGTGATCGGATCAAAGGAACTGTAAAAGACTCTGATATGATCATCTTCGAATCGAATCACGATATCGATATGTTGATGATGGGGAAATATCCTTGGAACATAAAACGTAGGATTCTCGGAGATCAAGGACACGTGTCTAATGAAGATGCAGGTGAAGCTCTGGCTGAAATCATCGGTGACAAAACACGTCGCATCTATTTGGCTCATTTAAGCAAAGATAACAATATGAAAGATCTAGCAAGGATGTCGGTACAGCAAACCTTAGAAAAACGCGGGTTTGAATTTGGTGAAAAATTCGCCCTTTATGATACCGATGCAGAAGTGCCTACAGATCTTACAACTGTATAGAGAACACCGTTTCAAAACCTTCAGTAACGGAAATATAGTATGTGGTTGACAAATGTCAAAAATCACCCAAATTCCGATAGCTGGCGGTTTTTTTTGCTTATAATGGGAATAACAATGATAACTGAAAGGGATGATGAGATAAATGGGTTACTATGATCACGACTATCGTAATCCTCAAAAATCAAAGGGGAACAGATCAAGAAGTTTTCTAATGGGTCTGACTGGGGTTTTGCTAGGCGCTCTTTTAGTCATTTTTGCAACTGACTTCGGTTTATTTTCGGGTGATCTTAAACCGAATCCCAATAAGGATGCCGCTGGTGATACAGAACAGAATGTGACCAACGAAACGGTGAACGTGGATGTCAATACAGCCATAACAGAAGCAGTGGAAAAGGCACAAGGTGCTGTCGTCGAAGTTGAGAATATTCAAAAGTCCAGCATGTTTTCACAAGAAAACCCGACAGGAGTAGGGTCCGGGGTCATCTATAAAAAAGAAGGCGGCAAAGCATTCGTTGTTACCAATGCACACGTGGTGGCGAAGGCGACTCAAATCGAAATTGCTTTAGCAGATGGAACCAAATTAGAAGCTGAACTGCTAGGATCCGATCAAATTATGGATTTGGCTGTTTTGCAAGTTGATGGAAGCAAAATTAAGGAAGTCGCGGAATTTGGTAGTTCCAGTAATTTGAAGCCAGGGGAACCGGCAATTGCAATCGGAAACCCTCTCGGAAACTTTCCTGGAACAGTAACACAAGGAATTGTAAGCGCTGCTGACCGTACGATTGGAGTCGATCCAAATCAAGATGGTCAACCTGATTGGCAGGCTGAAGTCATTCAGACGGATGCAGCAATCAATCCAGGTAATAGCGGCGGTGCTTTAATCAATATAAAAGGTCAAGTGATTGGTATCAATTCGATGAAGATTGCCCAGCAATCTGTAGAAGGAATTGGATTTGCAATCCCTTCAGACGTTGCTAGACCGATCATTGCCGATCTCGAAAGCCACGGTAAAGTTTTACGTCCCTACATGGGAGTTGAAATAGCACCACTAGCGCAAGTCTCGCGATATCATAGGGAACAAACGCTTAAGATTCCGAACGATATAAACCAAGGTGTCGTCATAATGGGTGTCCAATCGAACTCTCCAGCAGGAAAAGCAGGTTTGAAAGAATTTGATGTCATTGTCGAGCTTGATGGAGAAAAAGTCGGCTCACCAGCAGAGTTACGAAAACATCTGTATTCAAACAAAGAAATCGACGAGGATATGGAAATTACGTATTACCGTGAAGGAGAAAAGAAAACGACAACGATGACATTAGGTGAAGCAGAAGGAACGGGAGAGTAATTTAAACTCTCCCTTTTTCATGCAAGAAAACCGATTGTGCTACACTAGTCTTATATGGAAAAGAACACAAGGAAGTGATAAGAAGTGATCGCATGCTGCAAAGAACATGTTGAACTTGCACTAGATATCATTGTCGATGAATATGAAACTGCACCAGAAATGAAAGAACTCACAAAAGCAGAACAATTATCCACAACCTGTGAATATTGCGAAAATAACGCCATATATATGGTGTCAAACTAATGTTCCTATACAGAATGTGGATAGAAAATGTGTATATGTGGATAAGTTTTGTGGATAACGTGTTTATAGAGGTGGACAACCTGTGAATATACAAATCATCACCGTTGGAAAATTGAAAGAGAAGTATTTGAAGCAAGGAATCGCTGAATATGTAAAACGGATTGGCCCCTATGCCAAAATAGAGGTAATCGAGGTTCCTGATGAAAAAGCTTCAGAACAATTGAGTGAGAATGAGATGGAGAAGGTGAAAGATGCAGAAGGCTCACGGCTCCTTGCGAAGATCGGGCAGGATGTGCATGTCATAGCTCTTGCCATTGAAGGGAAACAACAGACCTCAGAGCAGCTCGCAAAGAATCTAGATCAACTCGCAACGTATGGAAGATCAAAAGTAGCTTTTGTTATTGGAGGCTCATTAGGATTGAGCGAAGCAGTTTTAAACAGATCCAATGACCAATTATCCTTTTCTAAAATGACCTTTCCTCATCAACTTATGCGGTTGATCCTCGTTGAGCAGATTTACAGGGCTTTTAAGATCAATCGAGGTGAACCGTACCATAAATAGCAATGTTAATCATTGCTTCAAATTTTTTGATGTTGAGGTGTTTTATGAGGAACAACAAATAATCCATCGTTTTCTAACCATTCAGCAAAAAGGACGTCCTCAATTTTACTTACCCCATTGGCTAATAACTGGTTTCTAAGCCATTCATCATCTTTATTGATTTCTTTTAAATTTGCTTTGATCAATTCACCGTCTCTGATCAGTGTTATCGGTAAATAAACGGGATGGGGAGGCATATTAAAATCTTGTAAGGTAGTTTTTTGGTAGGGTGATTTTTTTAATATGCTAATTGAACCATTCGATTCAATCAGGGCGAATGCCACCTCTCTGACGGAGAAGATTTCACTTTGGCGAAGTTGACTTTGTAATTGATTAATGTTCATACGACTCTTTTTCAACTGTTCAAAATCAATCTGCCCATTACGAATAACCATGGAAGGTTTTCCTTCAAAAGAACTTCTTAAATGTTGAAACTTTTGCAATAGGTATTCAACGGAAAATAGTAAACTTCCCCATAAAAGTATAGAGAATAAAATATACGAAATTGGAACTGTTTTTTCATAAACAGCATTACCTAACAATTCACTTAGGACAATTGCAGAAATAAAATGAAATGGCGTGAATTGGTCTATCAACTTTTTACCTATAATTCTAATTAGTAAAAAAAGCAAAAAAAAACCTAAAACAAGCTTACTAGACATGTGTAGTAGTTCCACGGTTTATTTCCCCCAGATTAAAACTTAATCTATAAAATTATTACACTATTATGTTTTCCAAACTCATATCGATAAATACATTTTCATAAAAAAGATTTTTAATGAAATATGAGAAAAGAAGGACTGCCCAGAACTTTTGGGACAGTCCATATAATTCGTTTTTAGTTTTATCTAATCGAGCATTTAATCGTAAAGTTCGATTGTATAAGTCCCTCTTTCATTAACGAGAGAAAATCGGATGTCATCAAATTGGTAACGAGTGGTATCCTCGAGTGGAATTTTGTAAGAAGAAGTAGGGAGAGGCTGTGCATTTTGTGGACCCGTTTCAGTTGTTCCTTCGCCAATTAAATGAATCGAATGCAATGATTCGTAGTCATCGATTCTTCTTGTATCATTATGATAAGAAATATCATCTAATTTCATAATGATGGTATCCTGATCACCGAGTTCCTGTTTGGTTATTTTAATATTCTTTCCGCTCCATTGCTGTATTAACTGATTGAATTGTTCAACAGTCAGGTTATTATTGTTCATATCGATCCCTCCTGTCTTATATATTTTCCAAGAAATCAGGTATCATACTGTTGAAGCTTTTTTTTGTTTAAACTGAAGACGAAAAGGTAATTGATACCAAAGCCTCACCCCTTCAAACAAGCTGATTCCTTGTATTTTTTTGCATGTTCCTGGCCTGTGTAAAGGACTCCCCTTTTTTACCAGCCTTAAATGGTATATAATTATCAGAGAATAGTAGAAATTCGTTAAAATCTTTAAATTATTGTAACTACACTATGATATGGTTGATAGAGATAAGGTTTCCCTGGGCTTTACTGTAAATCAAAGGTATAAGGATGGTAAAAATGAGCAACAGAGAATCTAAAATAGACGTAATCTTAATTGGCGCTGGGATCATGAGCGCGACTTTAGGAGCACTCCTGAAAGAATTAGTACCGGACTGGAAAATTTCAGTGTTTGAAAAGCTTGAAAAAACAGGTGAGGAAAGCTCTAACGAATGGAATAATGCAGGAACGGGACATGCTGCATTGTGTGAGCTTAATTACACAAACGAAAAACCAGACGGATCTATAGATATTAGCAAAGCGATAAAAATCAATGAACAGTTTCAGCTTTCAAGACAATTTTGGTCTTATCTTGTCAACAGCAAGATGATAAGGAATCCGCAGGACTTTATCATGTCATTGCCTCATATGAGTTTCGTACGAGGGGAAAAGAATGTAGCGTTTTTAAAGAAACGTTTTGAAGCGATGTCAAACAATCCTCTGTTCAAAGACATAGAATTTTCTGATGACATTGAAAAGCTAATGGAATGGCTTCCGCTCGTAATGGAAGGTCGTAAAGTGAATGAACCGATAGCCGCAACAAAAATTGACTCTGGAACGGATGTCAACTTTGGCGCTTTAACACGTAAATTGTTTGATCACTTGAAGAGTAATAACGTTGATATAAACTATAAACATAGTGTTGAGGATATGAAACGTGCTAGCGACGGCTCGTGGGAATTGAAAGTACGGAATCTTGATAACGGTAACGTCGTACGTCATACAGCAAAGTTCGTCTTTATTGGCGGCGGCGGTGGAAGCCTGCACTTACTCCAAAAATCTGGTATCCCTGAAGGAAAAGGGATAGGGGGATTCCCGGTAAGCGGACAATTTATGGTATGCAACAATCCGGAAGTTGTAAAGCAGCATCATGCAAAAGTATACGGAAAAGCGCCGGTTGGGGCTCCTCCAATGTCTGTTCCGCACCTGGACACAAGATATATCAACAATAAAAAATCGTTACTGTTCGGGCCGTTCGCTGGATTCTCACCTAAGTTTTTAAAGAAAGGTTCGAATTTAGATTTGATTACTTCTGTTAATCCGAATAATCTCCTAACGATGTTAGCTGCAGGTGTGAAAGAGATGTCGTTGACGAAATACCTGATCGAGCAAGTGATGTTATCGAAAGAGAAGCGCATGGAAGCTATACGAGAATTTATTCCAGACGCTAAAAGTGAGGACTGGGAGTTAGTAGTAGCGGGCCAACGTGTACAAGTCATCAAAGATACTGAGGCAGGCGGTAAAGGAACCCTTCAATTTGGCACGGAAGTTGTCAGTGCCGCTGATGGTTCGATCGCTGCATTGCTTGGGGCATCTCCAGGTGCTTCTACTGCAGTGCACGTTATGCTAGAGGTATTAGAAAAGTGCTTCCCGCAACACATGAAAGAATGGGAACCGAAAATAAAAGAAATGATTCCTTCTTATGGCTTGTCACTCGTGGAAAATCCTGAGCTTATACGTGAAATTCATTCCTCAACAGCTGACGCGCTTGGTTTAAGCGAAAAAGAACCAGCCTATCGTTAATTCTTTTCGTATGTGGTGAGAGAATAATAGATTACTAAAACGTAGAACCTTTAATCTTTATCTTTGGATTAAAGGTTCTTTTTATGGTTGCTGTTCGGATTGAAAGATGGGGTGAATTCGGGTCAACTTCTCAACTTCGGACAGCAAGAGAAGGAAAAAGCAGAGAGCTGTCCGAACATGGGCCAACTTCGGACAGCAAGAGAAGGAAAAATTGGAAAGCTGTCCGAACACGGGCTAACTTCGGACAGTAAGAGAAGAAAAAAGCGGAGTGCTGTCCGAACACAGGCAAACTTTGGACAGTAAGAGAAGAAAAAAGCGGAGTGCTGTCCGAACACGGGCAAACTTCGGACAGCAAGAGAAGGAAAAAGCAGAAAGCTGTCCGAACACGGGCAAACTTCGGACAGCAAGAGAAGGAAAAATTGGAAAGCTGTCCGAACACGAGCTAACTTCGGACAGGAAGAGAAGGAAAAAGCGGAAAGCTGTCCGAACACAAGGCACTTTTAGAATGAAAAAATAGAGTGAAGGTTTCATAAAAATTTTCACATGAAAAAATTAGTCGTTTATTTTATTCATAATACGTATCGCTTGTTTTTCCAATCAATGTATAGTTTTTCTTCAATGCTCTGCTAATTGTCTTTTTATTTATATCCGCTCTGCACCAATCATAGATATTTGGGGTAGTTATCTTTCGCTCAGGAAACAATAGTTTAAATTCCTCCACACTTCTAATAATAGCTAGATCGATCTTTTCATGTTCTCCACACTTTCCACAGACAAAATCATTAATTCTTTTAGTAATGCGAAATGATTTACACTTCCTACAGTAAATCCCTTTTTGGACCGTTTCATAACTATATTGAGGTAGTATCGTAAATGGGTTTTTCGTTTGATGTAAAGAAATTAATTGTTGGGCTAGTTTCTTGTGTCCATTATTCAACTTAGATGGAGTGGTATTCAAATCTGTCAAAAAACGATTTAACTGCGTAGGTAAAATAAAGGGTTGTTCCATTGGGGCTTGATACAAAGTAAATTCGGGATTGATGTAAATAACGAAGGTTTCTAAAAGGTAATTATGCTTGAGGGTTTGGAGGAGTTGGCTGAACAGAGTGCCGCTTCTTTTTATCTGGTCCACAGGATTCTTATATTCACGGTTCGTTTTCCTTGAAAAAAGTTTATCAGACTCTAAGTAACAGTCTCCTTGAAAATTCTTTATATCTAATAAATGGATAACGCCTTGTGAAATAATCAATGAGTCAATTTGAAAATAGGAGTTATTCATTTTAAGCAACAAGTCGTTAATTATATATCTTTCTTCTTAAAGACTTTCTGCTGCCAGGGAGTCAAAATGCACTTCTCCTTCAAAGCCTTTTTCAAGATTTAAATAGTGAATCTTTTCCTTTTCAGTTAACTGCATTCGTGTGTTTAAGGAGCGCAATGCCAAGAGTTCATACGATTCCGTTCGTGCTTTAAGTAACAAAAGTCCCTTCCTTTCTCTCTAAGCTCATTATCTGAGATCATTATTTTTAAGTGAGATGATGGCAACACCCAAATTATACAAATAAATATATAATATTACAATTTCCAATATTACAAAAATGGGTATAAAGTAATGTTCTCCCAAATTTTATTATGAGGTAATTATTAAAAGGGGTTCTTATTTAGGGGGAGAACAATGATTAATCATTATACGAAGTTTGCTGCGACACTTTTTCTTTTGCAAGTTGTAACGATCATATTTTCAGGCGCATTCATTTTACGGCATTTTCCTCCTATTCATCTGATGAATGCAGTTCTTTCATTGATCATTGCAATCCTTCTATTCAAAATAAAATGGAAGTGGATACCGTCCATCGGCATCCTTTACGGACTCTTATTCACTATTCTTACTATCCCTTCACTTATCATATCAATGACCAGGAACATTGACCCAGAATATAATGCAATGTTGGAAGCGAGCAATCCTTTTATAGGAATCAGCTTCCTTAGTGCACTTTCGGTGGTCACGATATTGTTTGCTTCTATCGCAGGTTTAGTCACAAATTTTCATCCAAATCATCAGGTGCCTATCTGGTTCCCGAAGGTTAAGGGAGCTGTTTATGGTGCAACGATCATGGGTTTGTTCATCAGTTTTTATTTACAGTTACATTGGGTTACTGGAATAAACGCAAATACAATCAAAAAGCTCCCGACTATTGTGATGAAACCAGACTCTGTAGAACCAGCAAATATGGAATTGATGGCAGGTGAACCGATCGTACTCCAAATACGAAATGAATCGGAGAATAAATGCCATATTCTCAGCTTTCCTGAGCTAAATACCAGTGTTCATATGGAAAAAGGACGAACAGGGCTGATTGTTGTGGATCCAGAACCAGGAACTTATGTTTATGAATGCAAATCACACCATGATTACTACAGTGATAAAATCAAAGGAGAGTTAACTGTTGTACCGAAGTAAATCCTCAATAAGAAAGCTTATCCACTAAACTCATTCTTCCCAGAGTGAGGTTTTTTCTTTTCCAACGAAAACTTACAATCCAAAAACAGGGGTTTCTTCTGTTATAGTAAAGGAAACGATTCTGGGAGTGTACTTATGAAACGAGAAGATATTATTCGGAAAATGAATGACCATACACCTACCATTATCGGAAACAAGGTGTTGAATCATTACGCGATCCTTCTCCCATTAATCCAAAAGGAAGACGGACTACATCTCTTGTTTGAAGTCCGCTCACTCAATATGAGGCGTCAGCCGGGGGAAATCTGCTTTCCAGGAGGAAGAGTGGATGCTCAGGACGAACACCCGCAAGATGCGGCGGTAAGAGAAGCAAAAGAAGAACTAGGGATTACAGACGAGGAGATTACAGATGTTTCTCCTTTTGATTATATGCTTTCCCCGTTTGGTATGATGGTGAATACGTATGTAGGCTTTATAAATTGTTCAGATGCAGATATTGAACCGAACCCTGCTGAGGTAGAGGAAGTGTTTACAGTTCCGCTATCATTTTTCAAAAACACACCACCAAAGATTCATTATGTAAATTTCGAGGTGAAGCCGGAAGACGGTTTTCCATTTCATCTGATTGCAAATGGTGAAGACTACCAATGGCAGACACGGAAAATCGAAGAATACTTCTATGTTTATGAAGGTCAGGTAATCTGGGGGCTTACTGCAAGGATCCTGCATGCATTCGTTGAATTTATAGAGAAATGATCGTATAAGCAATTATTCTTGGAAATAAAGTTGGTGTTTTCTTGGACAGTGTCATCTTCATTCTGATCATTCTGGTGGCTTCGGTACTGCAGACAAGCACAGGGTTCGGCTTTTCAATTCTTGCGACCCCGTTTCTTTTATTGCTGTTTGAACCATCTGAAGCGATACAGATTAATTTGATATTATCGTTAATCATTTCCTGTGCTTTAATATCGAAAATCAGAAAAGATATTGATTTTGGAATTTTAAAAAGGTTTGTGATCGGGAGTACGATCGGCCTCCCGTTAGGCATCATCGTTTTTTTATCATTGGATATGACCAAGTTGAAATTGGGGATTAGTTTGATCATCTTCCTATTGACTGTACTATTGATTTTCAAATTTCGAATGAATCAAAGTAAGAATCGGGATTTGGTTGTCGGGGGATTATCCGGTTCGTTGACCACAAGCATCGGTATGCCTGGTCCGCCGATCTTACTTTATTTTTCGGGAACAGATACACAGAAGGAAAGATTGCGGGGGACCACATTAGCTTTCTATTTATTCATCTATTCAATGAGTCTGCTCATCCAAGTTGTTTTTGCAGGAACGAATCCAACGGTATGGCTATCGAGCGGGTATGCTTTACCATTAGTATTAGTAGGATTGTTTTTAGGTCAGCGGTTATTTAAAAAGATCAATCAAAGACTTTTCCGGATCTTCACATATATCATCCTGCTATTTACGGCAATTTACTTACTTAGTGAAAATTGGTCTGTTTGATTATGGTAAAATGCAGATAAGGACTATACGGAGGCATAGGCAATGACAACGATCAAAGATATTGCAAGACTGGCAAATGTATCGCGTACGACAGTATCACGTTACATAAACAATAATGGTTATGTGAGTGAAGAAGCGAGAAAGCGGATCATTAAAGCCATAAAAGAAACGGGATACATTCCAAGTGCACAAGCTAAATCACTCCGAACAAAGCGCTCAAGTGTTATTGGAGTGATTCTGCCTAAAATCAGTACGGAAACAGCCAGTAGAGTCGTAAACGGGATCAATGGGGAATTATCGAAATTCGGTTTTCAAACGTTACTTGCAAATACCCAGCTCAATGATGAAAAAGAAATCGAATATATCAAACTATTGCAAGGGCAGCAGGTTGACGGAATCATTTTGCTAGCCACAAATATTAATGATCGTCTTCTCGAAGCGATTAGAGGGATTAAAGTACCTTTCATTTCCTTAGGCCAAGACCTGCCAGGGGTCACTTCAATCGTATATGATGATTACAATGCGTCTGTCGAATTGACGGAACATCTTATTGAGCGGGGCCATCGGAAAATTGCTTTTATAGGTGTGGATGAAAAAGACCGTGCAGTCGGCTATCTACGTAAAAAAGCATTTTTAGATACCTGTGGGAAATTTGATTGTGAGTTGGATGAGAATTGGCTGCAAACAGGTGATTTCAGCTATGAATCCGGCTATGAAGCGATGGATAGAATTCTCACACAATCGAAGGCACGTCCGACGGCGATATTTGCCGTTACAGACCGAATGGCCATTGGAGCAATTGAATATTTAAAAGAAAGAAACATCTCTATTCCAGAAGATATAGCGATAGTAGGAATTGGTGCATCGGATCTGTCCAAATACATTACGCCCCCATTGACCACTGTCGATTACTTTAATGAAGAAGCAGGAAAGAAAGCTGCGAAATACATGCTTGAGAAATTGGAAAACAAACACATTGAATATAAAAGCTTTACATTAAACTATAGACTCATCGTGAGAAATAGTGTATAATGCACGTGAAAACGTTATCATTTTTTATATAACCGGTGTGGAATCGTTCACACGTTAGACGGGGTGCGTGTAATATTATTTTTTAAAGAAATGTGGAATCGTTCACACAAGGAACTTTTGAATGCGTTTACAAGCTTCCCGATCCTTCGCTTCAGTGGTAGATAAAAATCAGAATTAAAACAAATACTTTATGCTAAGAAAGGAAGGGTTTGTATTATGTCTGAGAATAAACACATCGCTCAAAGCATCATTGACGCAATAGGCGGCAAAGAAAACATCCAATCAATTGCCCATTGCGCTACTCGACTCCGTATCATGCTGAATGATAAGGAGTTGATCGATCAAGAAAAGGTCGAGTCCATTGATAAAGTCAAAGGTGCATTCTACAATTCAGGTCAATACCAGATCATTTTAGGGACGGGCACTGTAAACCGAATTTACGAGGAGCTTTCCAACCTCGGGGTCACGGAAGTTACTAAAGATGAACAGAAGAATGAAGCTGTAAAGCAAGGAAATTTCTTTCAACGTGCAATACGATCATTTGGAGATGTATTTGTACCCATCATTCCAGCACTAGTTGCAACTGGATTGTTTATGGGATTGCGTGGTCTTGTGATGCAGGAACAAATTCTCGCTCTTTTCGGGATGACACCAGATGATGTTTCAGAGAACTTCATTTTATTTACGCAGGTCTTGACTGATACTGCCTTCATTTTCTTACCTGCTTTAATTGCATGGTCGACTTTCAGGGTTTTTGGTGGTAATCCAACTGTAGGATTGGTATTAGGTTTCATGTTAGTATCGCCTTCATTGCCAGATGCATGGGAGGTAGCAGCAGGTGACGCAGAACCACTCACATTTTTAGGATTCATTCCGGTACTCGGTTATCAAGGTTCTGTTTTACCCGCATTTATCGCTGGTCTTGTTGGAGCGAAATTAGAAAAACGGATTCGAAAAATGGTGCCTGAAGTCTTAGACTTGATTGTTACACCATTTTTGACGCTATTGGTCATGATTGCACTCTCCCTATTGGTGATTGGACCGGTTTTCCATGCTGTCGAAGAGGCCATACTCCAAGGGACACTTACAATTTTGGAATTGCCATTCGGGTTAAGTGGATTAATTATCGGTTTCTTCCATCAAATCATTGTTGTAACTGGGGTTCATCATATATTCAACTTCTTGGAAATTCAGCTTTTGGAACGGTTCAGCAATAATCCGTTCAATCCGATCATCACATGCTCCATAGCTGCACAAGGTGGAGCCGCTCTTGCAGTCGGTCTAAAATCAAAATCGAAAAAACTGAAGGCATTGGCACTTCCATCAGCCCTCTCTGCCTTTTTAGGAATTACAGAACCAGCTATCTTCGGGGTTAACCTACGCTATGTAAAACCATTTGTCATGGGTCTTATTGGTGGAGGAGTAGGAGGTTTTATGGCAACACTTTTCGGACTGAAAGCAACGGGTATGGCGATCACAGTGATCCCAGGTACGCTATTGTTCTTAAATGACCAAATCCTGCTCTATATTCTCGTCAATCTTGTTTCAATAGCTGTGGCGTTCGGTCTGACATGGGTCATTGGCTATTCGGAAAAAAATAAACCAGTTCAGAAAGAAACAGCATAAAAATTTAAGGCTCTTTTCTAAAAGATTGTTGCTTATGAGTTATTTTTAAAAAATCACCTTGTGCAAGTTGATTGGAGAGCAAGGTGCGAGACTCCTCGAAAATGAAAATCGCATTTTCTTCGTGCGATGTAACGCTGCCGAAGCTTTCCTTGTCCTACGGGATCAGCGTGCCTACTACCTGAATAATCTCCTCGCAAGGCATGCGACGAGAAAGCTCGCTTCGACAGGACTTTCTTGTAGACGCAGGAGCACAAATGCTTCCTTGAAAAGGAGACTCCTGAGGTCGCAAAACGACGAGTGGGGTCACCGCACGCCCCGCGAAAAGCGAGCATCCGGGAGCGGAAATCAACGACTTTTAAAGAAAACTTGGCGAGACCAAGCCTTGTGTAGGTCGAGCCTTAGTTGCCCTTATACTGAAGAAAGTATTTTATACTTTCTTTAAGTGCAAGAGCAACAATGTTTGCGAAAACAGCCAAATTTAAAAAGCTTATAAGGTATTGAAGACCTTGTCCAGATACAGGGTCTTCTTACTATTGGTAATGTAGCAACATTCAGATAGACAGAGGAGAGGTATCATGCAGAACAAGGACCGCTCATTAAGAAAGAAAGCTTATGAAGAGATAAAAAAATATCAAGAGGTAGTGGATAGTGACCCATACCGCCTGGATTATCACTTGATGCCTCCGGTAGGATTAATGAACGATCCGAATGGACTCATCCATTGGAAAGGCGAGTTTCATGTTTTTTTCCAATGGATGCCGTTTAAAACAGGACATGGAGCAAAGTTCTGGGGACATTATTCATCTCGCGACCTTATTCATTGGACATGGCAACCGATCGCACTGACGCCAAGTGAATGGTATGAACAAAATGGTTGTTATTCCGGAAGTGCAGTCAACCATGAGGGAAAACTGAACGTATTCTATACGGGTAATGTCAAAAATGATAAGGGAGAACGCGAGACCTATCAATGTTTAGCTGTCTCCGAGGATGGGATCCATTTTGAGAAAAAAGGAGTCGTCATCCATTTGCCAGAAGGGTATTCAGCCCATTTCCGTGATCCTAAAGTATGGAAACATCAAGATAAATGGTATATGATAATCGGCGCTCAAACAAAGGAACAACTTGGGTGTGCAGTCCTTTACACGTCAGATGATCTAATGGGTTGGGAGTTGAAAGGCGAAATTTCAAGCTCAAAAGAACACGATTATCTTGGCTATATGTGGGAGTGCCCGGATTTATTCCATTTGGATGATATAGATGTTTTCATGTTTTCTCCCCAAGGCCTGGGATCACAAGGCATTCACTATAACAATGTTCATCAATCGGGCTATGTTATTGGTGAACTTGACTATGATCGTGCTGTTCTTCATCATGGTCCTTTCTGTGAACTTGACCGTGGTTTTGAGTTTTATGCTCCACAGACTACTCTAGATGATGAAGGGCGGCGAATATTAATCGGATGGATGGGGGTTCCAGACCAGGATGAAGAAAAACAGCCAACTCGGGCTTATAAATGGATCCACAATATGACCATTCCGAGAGAACTTCGCGTAAAAAAGGGGAAAATCCGTCAAAGCCCTGTGAAAGAACTTAAAAAGATGCGACGGAACCTTTTTCAAAAGAAAGATCTCAAGGTAAATGACGAATCGCTGCATCTTTCTGAACTTGATGGGGCTGTCATGGAAGTATTTTTAAAGTTTGGGGACGCAGATGCTTTCAACCGCTTTGAAATCGATCTATTCGACTATGCAAAAGTGATTTATCAAAACGAAACAAAAGTGCTTACCCTTGAAAGGAAGAACGTTGACAATAAGTCTATAGAATCAAGAAGTTGTCAGATATCGAAGCTAGAGACATTACAATTGTTCATCGATCATTCTTCCATCGAGGTCTTTGTTAATGAGGGTGAGGAAGTCTTTACTGCCCGGATTTTTCCCGATAAAAAGAACGCTTCTATCCACTTTTCAGCGTCTGGGTCAGTCACCTTTGATTTATGGAAGTGGGATTTGACCGGGTATACGTACCAAACTTCTGAAAAGGCAATGAGAGAAGCAAACAAGAACCCATAGGACAATTTTAGAGGATGATACAAAAAAGCTCACAGAGAACGTTTCTGTGGGTTTTTTTACTGTTATACTTATAAATATGGATCAGTATTTTTCAAGGAGGTTAACAGTGTGAAAGATTCTAAGATAATACATAACACGGCATATATCGAACAATTGAAAGAGTTTTTAAAGATACCGAGTATTTCAACGCTTCCCGAGCATAAAGAGGATGTGCGAATGGCGGCAGAGTGGCTCGCTGCATCACTTGAAGAGATCGGTATGGAAAACATTGAAATGGTAGAAACAGTGGGACATCCAATTGTCTACGCAGACTGGCTGCACGCGGACGATAAGCCTACTGTATTGATATACGGCCATTATGATGTTCAACCGGCGGACCCGATAGAATTATGGGATTCGCCTCCGTTTGAACCTGAAGTAAGAGATGACAAGCTTTATGCAAGAGGTGCCACAGACGATAAAGGCCAGCTTTTCATTCATGTAAAAGCCCTTCAAACGTTGATGGATGAAGACGGGAAACTGCCAGTAAATGTAAAGCTTTGCATCGAAGGCGAAGAGGAACAGGCAAGCCCGAATCTGCCCCCTTTCATAAAACAACATACAGACAAGCTATCTTGTGATGCAGTGCTTATTTCCGATACTTCGTTCATTGAAAGAGGACAACCAGCGATTTGTACGTCTCTTCGGGGGGCGCTGGCTTTGGAACTTTTCGTGAAAACAGCAAACTCCGATCTTCATTCTGGTGTATATGGCGGAGGAGTTCCAAATGCTGCACATAATCTCGTTAGACTATTAGACTCCTTACACGAACAAAATGGAAAAGTAGCCGTTGAAGGATTCTACGAAGGAGTACCAGATCCTACGGAAGAATTGAAGCAGGAAGTGGCTGCTATTCCATTTAATGAAGAGAAGAAGAAGAAAGAGTTAGGATTGGAAGCGTTATTTGGTGAAGAAGGGTTTACTTTCCTTGAACAAACCGGCATTCGGCCAACACTTGAAATAAACGGGATTACTGCTGGATTTCAGGGAGAAGGGATCAAGACGATTGTTCCTTGTGAGGCGAGTGCAAAGATCAGCTGCCGTCTTGTTGGTAAGCAAGATCCACAAACCGTTTTTGAAAAGATTAAAAAGCATGTCGAGACCAACAAACCCGCAGGTTCAAAGGCTGTATTGAAACAATCGATCCAAGCTGCGCCTGTCTTACTAAACTCCAAGAATCCGATGATACAAAAAGCGGCAGATTCATATGAAACGGTATATGGTGTGCAACCTCTATTCCCTAAAGATGGTGGCTCCATACCGATTGTAGAGGTATTTTCAACAGTACTGGATGCTCCAGTTGTACTGATGGGCTTTGGTTTACCTTCCGAAAATCTCCATGCACCAAACGAGCATTTCCATTTAGAAAACTTTACGCTTGGAATAGAAACCGTCTGTCATTATCTGAAATCTTTAGGTTGAGAACGAATTGAACAAGAAGAAGGAGCCATGTTGAAAATTCAATTCAACAGGCTCCTTTCTTTTTCATTTACAGAAAGTATAAATACTTTCTTCAATATTAGGACAACTAAGGCTCAGCCTGCACTAAAGCTTGGCAGTGCGAAGTTTTCTTTAGGCATCCATAATTTCTGAGAGTATTTCGTATGAATGTAACCGTGCTTTATGGTCATAGATTTGAGAAGCAACAATCAGTTCGTCTGCATTCGTTTCCTCAAGAAACCTCTTAAGCTTTTCTTTTACAGTTTCAGGACTTCCGATGATAGAGCCTCCTAATTGTTGTTGCAATGCTGCCTTTTCATATTCAGTCCATCTTCCTTCCATGCTTTCCACAGGAGGCTGTAGCGGACCCAGCCTATTTCGTATCAAATTTAAAAATTGTTGTTGTAATGAAGTTGCCAACCATTGTGCTTCTTCATCCGTATCAGCTGCGATTACATTGACACCTACCATTGCGTAAGGTTCCTTAAGTACATCGGATGGTTCGAAATAGTTGCGATATACCTCTAGTGCAGGAAGAGTGTTGTTGGGTGAGAAATGGCTGGCAAAAGCGAACGGTAAGCCTTCTCGTGCAGCCAATTCAGCACTGAAACCACTTGACCCTAATAACCAGATTGGAACGTCCAATCCTTCACCTGGATAAGCTCGTACTTTCATGTTTTCATTAGTTTTCGATGGATCGAAGTAGCTGCGAAGTTCTTCTAACTGCTCTGGGAAGTCTTGAGCATCCTGTTTGTGATGTCGTCTTAGTGCATATGCAGTTCTCTGATCAGTTCCAGGTGCTCTTCCTAGACCTAAGTCAATCCTTCCAGGAAATAATGTTTCCAGGGTCCCGAATTGCTCAGCTATCACAAGTGGTGCATGATTCGGCAGCATGATCCCACCTGAGCCTACACGTATCGAAGAAGTGTTTGCAGCAACATGACCGATTACTACTGAGGTAGCAGAACTCGCAATTGCTGGCATATTGTGATGTTCTGCCAGCCAATACCGTCTATATCCCCATTTTTCAGCATGTTGTGCTAAATCTACTGTATTTTGAAAAGAGTCAGAGGGTGTACCACCAGCTAAGATAGGAGAAAGATCTAATACCGAAACTGGAATACCTATGAATGTTTGTTCTGATGACATACTCTCACTTCTTTCTTTTATATAGTTACTGATTAATCTTATCAATAATCAGTTCACTTATAAAAAAGTATGCCTGGTATTACCAGGTTCCCATATTTGTTATGAATAATCTTAGAATGAATCATCTAATATTGTTGTCATATAACAGCTCCTTAATGGAGCTTTTTTTATGGTCATTTTTAATATCAAGGTTCTGTAATATAACAGAACCAGTTGTCTATAAAAATTTTTTGAATACAAAAAAGCCTATATAACAGGGTTTTAAGTAATAAATTAATAAATTTCAAAAAAATCAAAAAATGGGTACACAAAATAATATGATTTATGTATACTGTACTATAACAGAAAAAGAAATAGGGAATTAAAACAAAAAAGGAGGAATTACAAATGGCTTTGGAAAATCCGGTTCAATTTTTCAAAAACTTGCCCAAGAAAAAATGTCCTGAATGTGGACAGACGATCGTGGAACAGGCTGAGTCATATTTCATGGAGTGTGAGCACTGCTTGTCTAAGAAAGCAGAATAGAAGGATGAGGGGAACCTCGTCCTTTCTATTTCTCACTTGAAGAAAGTATAAAATACTTTCTTCAGTATAAGCGCAACTAAGGCTAAGCCTGCGCCTAAGGCTTGACTTTGCCAAGTTTTCTTTATATGAATACTTAATGGTCATAACAAAAAAGTAATCGAGGAAAGAAATATCAATTTATTAAACGTTTAGAAGTGACATTCCTAGTAAACCCATGTCGGTAAAGACTCTGATTTGTTACAGAAAACCAAGGATATTCGTGAATCAAAATGGATGATTCAAGCTTACCTAAAATTAAGCTGATAAAGATAAGGGAGGATATATCATTGATTAAAAAAAAGATCGAACAATTAGAGCGCGATTGGAAGAATAATGAACGTTGGAAAGGGGTTACGAGACCCTATACAGGTGAGGATGTAGTACGTTTAAGAGGCTCAATTGAAATTGAACATACACTAGCAAGACATGGTTCGGAAAAGCTTTGGAAGCTCCTTAATTCGGATGGTTATATCAACGCTCTTGGTGCTTTGACAGGGAACCAGGCCATGCAACAGGTTAAGGCAGGGTTGAAGGCAATTTACTTAAGCGGGTGGCAGGTTGCTGCCGATGCAAACCTTTCAGGCAATATGTATCCTGACCAAAGTCTTTATCCAGCCAATAGTGTTCCTCAGGTTGTGAAACGGATCAACCAGACTCTGCAACGTGCTGATCAGATTCAGTGTATGGAAGGATCGGATGATACTGATTGGTTCGCTCCGATTGTAGCAGATGCTGAGGCCGGTTTCGGTGGTCAGTTGAATGTGTTCGAACTTATGAAGAGTATGATTGAAGCAGGAGCAGCTGGTGTTCACTTCGAGGATCAATTATCTTCTGAGAAAAAATGCGGGCATTTAGGAGGGAAAGTCTTGCTTCCAACTCAAACTTCCGTCCGTAACTTGATATCAGCGCGATTCGCAGCAGATGTCATGGGGGTACCGACGATTATTGTTGCTCGTACGGATGCGAACGCTGCAGATCTTATCACTAGTGATATCGACCCGGTGGATGCAGATTTTATCACTGGTGAACGCACACCAGAAGGATTCTACCGTACAACGGCGGGCATTGATCAAGCGATTGCAAGGGGACTTTCATACGCACCTTATGCAGATTTGGTATGGTGTGAAACATCCGAACCGAACCTTGAGGAAGCGAAACAATTTGCTGATGCAATTCATGAAAAATATCCAGGTAAACTACTTGCATACAATTGCTCACCTTCATTCAACTGGAAAGCTAAATTAGATGATCTGACGATTGCTAAATTCCAGAAAGAGCTTGGTAACATGGGATATAAGTTCCAATTTGTCACTCTTGCAGGCTTCCATGCCTTAAACCACAGCATGTTTGAATTGGCAAGACAATACAAGGATCGAGGAATGGCTGCATATTCTGAGCTGCAAGAAGCTGAATTCAACAGCGAAAAATACGGATATTCAGCAACAAGGCATCAACGTGAAGTTGGAACGGGTTACTTTGATGAAGTAGCTAAGGTCATTTCAGGGGGTACTTCATCTACAACCGCACTCACAGGCTCGACAGAAAGTGATCAATTCCGATCCGCTAACTAGGAAAGAATCAACAATATTCAACCATTTACTCCCCTCCTGTTCAGCGGAATAGGAGGGGAGTTTTTGCATTCTATTTATGGTGTGTTATTTAGGTATTCTCTCATTATCATTCTGCACGATTTTTTTCATTTTAACAACGGCTTACCAGCATACCCCTAATTATAATATTATCCCAATAATTAATTGAGTCTTCTTCCTCTTTTGTAATCTAATAGACCTATTCTTATGCATTTGCACCTCTTCATCAATTCACCAACACATCCTTTCAAAAAAATTAAAAATATCTTATATTGCACTGGTTTTATCGTATATTTCAAATCGAACTTCGATCCACCCCTTCCAGCCCCACTATCAAATCTTTTCTCTGTATCTATTCATGTCATATCACTCTGTAAATATGACAATAAATTACAACATAAGGCACAAATAATCGACTTTATCTTCATTTTATATTGTTTACTAGAGAGTAGGGGAGAGGAATAATCTACTAAATAATGGAATGTACACAAAAATGTATACATGTACACAAAAAGTAAACATAAAGTATACAAAAACGTGTACAAGTAAACAAATCTGTACACATACTGATATATAAAGTGTTTGCAAAATGTGTACATGTACACGAAAAAGAACACGAAAAAAGACACATTGACTATTCGTCGATTGTCTAATAAGTTTAATCTATTAAATACTTTTCTCTGAGAGGGGTAATGTTAGTATGACTAAATCAAGAGTTGCTGCAGTTGATGTTGGTAATGATGCAGTAAAAGCGAACTTTGGAAAACTTGAAAATGCTTTGTACATTCCTAATGTCATTGCGAGAGATATGGAAGATCGTCCTGTCATTGGAATTGAGGAATTGGACGAAAAAGACCCGATTGATAATATACATATCCGTGTCCATTCTCCAGCGCTAAAAGAAAACAATGCCGTTTATCGTGTGGGTAATTTGGCGACAAAAACGAGTAATTCAACAGAGTTGGATCCAGGAAGCAGTAAATCAGAAGAAGATCAAACATTGATCATGTTGTTTGCTTCAATCGCATTAGACGCGGTGGGTTACGGCAGGAAAGAAAGCAATGACAATAAAAAAGTAATTGAAGCGAATTATACGCTGGGGACAGGTTTACCACTTAGGGAAGTCAAGGAAGGGAAAGATGTCGGCTACCGTTCTCAATTGTTGGGTTCTGTACACCAGGTTGAATTCCTGGTGACCCCTCGTTATCAAGGATTGAAAGTGAATATCAAATTCGATGAAGTAAAAGTATATCCAGAAGGATTCGCCGCTTTTGTCAATTTAGTAATGGATAATGATCTCAACATCATTAATAAAGAGTTGATTGACAAACAAATCCTCATTCAAGATATCGGAGGACTTTCGACAGATATCGCAGTCATTCGTAACCGGAATGTGGATGATGATAAAGCACAAGGTTTCAACCTGGGTGTTGCAGAATCACTTGAGGCAATCCGGGATGAAATTTTAACAAAGCACGGAGTAGAACTGGACAGCCGACGAGATGTGGTCGATATCATCACTAGAAAGAACAATCGTCATCACATCATGGTAAAAGGAAGCCGTACGAATGTCCATGACATAACAGACCGGATCCTCTTGGAACTTGCGAAAAAACAATATCGTTATTTGCGAAACGTTTGGCAGCGTAATTCCCAAACAGAGATTTGCTATTTCGTAGGTGGGGGATCTGCGGTGCTTAAGGATTATTTGAAGACGCTGAATAATAATTTGGACGGATTCAATATTGAATTCTTTGAGGATGAGAACGAAAGTGTCTGGATGATGGCAAACGCATACTATAAATTGATTTCAGATTTCATCCGTAAGAACACAAAAGAGACGAAAGATGAAAAGAAAGCGACTGCATCAGCTAAGTAGGTGAGTGTATGAGTGGTTCAAAAAAAGGTGTTGAACGGGGGCAGACGATCACGTTTCGTGTACCCTCAGATACACCGGATCATCTTTTAAAACAACTGCAAAGGCTAAAAGAAACTGAGAGAAGAAACTTTTCTAGTAAAATAGCGCAGTATGTATTGCAAGGAGTGAACGAAACCTTTGCGAAAGAGAGAGAAACGATTACAATCCCTTTGCCAAAGCAGTTGACAAAAGCACAGAGGAATTGGATCAAGCATGAGCACTCAGAAGCGTTGCTCGGAAGCATCCTGTTCCATTTGATTAATGATCCCATGCGTGCTACGACGCTTCTCGCATCACTGAACAGCAGTTCAATCGATATTGATGAAGCTCTATATCTACAAGAAGATGAGGCAGCCGCTGCATTGACAAGCTTCCAGTCAGACGCGTACAGTTCCGGTAAAGATAAAGATGTAGCACAGAAATGGGTAGAAAACGATGAGGACCTTGATGGAATCAACTTAGAGAACCTGCAAAATGAACTTCAATCGCAACAAGAAGATGAGGTTGAAGAAGACGATGATCCATTAGGCGATTTTCTTTCCAGTATGAATAAGTAAAGAAAAACAAGTAGCGATGAAATCCCGCTACTTGTTTTTTGATGCCCCTGTATCCATGGTATTTGATAGCTCGATCATGAATTAAGTACTCAAGAACCGCTTAAGGAAGGATTGAAGTCTAGGGCTTTGTGGGTTTTCAAAAATTTCTTGAGGGCTTCCTTGTTCTTCAATCAGTCCATCGTGCAGAAAGACGATTCGATCGGCTACATCCCTTGCAAAATCCATTTCGTGTGTGACGAGAATCATGGCCATATCCGATTCTTTTGCAATTTCTTTTATAACCTGTAGAACTTCCCCAACGAGCTCAGGATCTAACGCAGAAGTGACCTCATCGAACAGCATGATTTTCGGCTGCATGACCACTGCCCTGGCAATGGCAACCCTCTGTTGTTGACCGCCAGATAATTGAAGAGGATAAGCATCGATTTTTTCTCCAAGCCCTACCTTCTTAAGCATATCAATTGCCCTTTTTTCAGCTTCATCCCTAGGAGTACCTTTCACATGGATTTGAGCTTCAGTTACATTTCTCAGGATCGTCATATGGGGGAATAGATTGAATTGTTGGAAAACCATACCGATATCCCCTCGGATTTTGCGTAAATGGTTTTCATCAGCGGGCACCAACTTCCCATTCACTTCTTTATGCCATAGGGGTGTACCGTCTACCATTATGACGCCATCAGTAAGTTCCTCCAGTGTCATTAACATTCTGATGATGGTAGTTTTCCCTGAACCACTTGGGCCGATCAATGCGACTCTTTCTCCAGGATTGATTTCAAGGTCTAGTCCTTTTAAAACCTCTAAATCACCAAATTTCTTTGTAACCTTTTCATATTTAACAAGTGGTTGATTTTGAATTGCATTATTTGTCATTGGTCCGTCCTTTCTCTTCATCAATCATTAGGTTGGGTTATTTTTTTAACGGCTGCCCTTTCCATAAGCTTGATTCGACCATTTTTCCAGTCTGTTGATAAGTAAAGCAGATGGGTAGCTGAGCAAAAGAAATAGTAAACCTACAATGGTTAATGGTTCGAGGTATTTAAAGTGATCTGCTCCAATCAAGAATGCTTTTTGTAGAAATTCAACTACCCCGATTGCCATTAAAAGTGGCGTTTCTTTAAATAAAATGATCAAGTAATTTCCAAGCATAGGAATCACAGGGGGGATGGCTTGAGGAAGTATGACTTTGAACCAAGTCTGTGATTTGGTAAAGTTCAATGCTCTTGCAGCTTCCCATTGCCCTTTTTCAATTGAATCAATCCCAGAACGGTATACTTCCGACACATACGTACTGTAATGGATTCCCAGGGTAAGGATTCCAGCAACATATTTATTAAGAGAAATGCCGATCAACGGTAAGGCAAAATAAACAAAAAATAGTTGGACTAACGGAGGAGTACTCCGTATAAATTCAATAAATCCGTACACAATCCAAGATAGAGGCTTGAAGCTGGAACGCCGGGCAAAGGTCAATATCAGGCCAAATACCAGGGCTACTGCATAAGCCCCAAATGTTATTCCGATTACAAGCCAGATTACATTGAATATTTCCGGGAAAACTTCTATTGCGAACGCCCAATCCCAAGTCATGCCTTCGCCACTCCTTTCGATGCTCTAGCTTCTAGTCGCCGCACAATGATGATAAGTGGCAAAGCGATTATAAAATAGAGAATTAATAAGAGAATGAACACAGGAACCGTGTAGCTGAGGTTCGTATTTTGGATGATCAAGCCACGATAGGTGAGATCCCCTAATGTAATCAGGGATACAAGGGATGTTCCTTTCAGGAGTTCAATCGAGTTGTTCCCCAAACCTGGGAGCATGATCCGGAATGCTTGGGGTAGAATGACTAATTTCAATCGTTGCCATCGAGTCATATTCAACGCGATGGAAGCTTCTGTCTGTGTTTTGGGAATCGCCAGGATTGCGCCTCTTACAACCTCAGAAGCATAAGCTCCGTAGTTTAGACTCAATGCTAAAACTCCTGCCCAGAAGGCTGAAAATTCAACCCCAAAAGCAGGCAAAGCGAAGAAGATCCAGAACATTTGCACGAGTAAGGAGGTGCCTCGGAATAATTCAACGTAAAGCATGGTCAAGGTCCGTATGCTGGAGAACTGCGATACTCTGCCTAGACCGGCTATGAAAGCGATCAAATAGGTCAATACTGCAGCTGTAACTAATATTTTGATCGTCATCCATCCTGCAGGTAATAATTTATTTAAAATGTCCAAATAAACGTTAATGTTGTCTCACATCCTTCAATTTTGATCGTAAGGACCTAATCTTTCACAGAAAATGAACTTAAGAAAAGAACAGGCCCTCCTTTTTAAGAGCGCCTGCCTCAAAAACGTACTTGCTATATGAGAATGGAGCCTATTCGCCACATAAAGCTTCTGCTGTCTTATCTCCTGGCAGGTCCTCTTCTGTGAAGCCGAATGGTTTAATGATTTCTAATAGTTCTCCAGATTCCTTCAATTTTTCGAGCTCCTTATTGTAAGCATTGATAAGTTCTTCGTCTGACGGGTTAAACGCTGCGGCACCATACCCACGAACACTTTCTCCATCCACAGTAGGTTGTGCGAAATCTTCCACTCGATCGATATTCTTTGCATTTGCTGTTTCGAGAGCAGCTTCAAGAGTAGGACCAGTCATCGTGATTGCATCGACACGCCCGGATTCAAGTGATGAAATGTTCGCTGGAATATCAGATACGATTTCCATTTGGCTTTCTTTAACTCCAGCAGCCTTTAAGTAATCGATTTCGATGGCACCATTCATGACTGAAATTTTAGCATCGGGATTATTAGCTATATCCTCATAGCTATGAAGATCCAACGGGTTTCCCTTTTGTACTGCGAGTGCTTCCCCGATACTGTATTCTGGTTCCCCAAATGCAACCTCTTTACATCTGTCAGGTGTTATGTACATACCAGCAGTAATGACGTCAAACTTTCCAGCCTTCAGCCCTGGAATCAAAGAACTGAATTTTACTAACTCACCTTCCATTTCCTCTATGCCTATCTCTTTGAAAATTTTCCGGGCAATTTCAACAGCTTCCCCGGTAAGTTTTCCATTTTCGTCTTCATATGCATATGGATTTTCACCTGCAAAACCAACTGTGATTTTGCCTTCTTCCTTCGCTCTTTCAAGGGTAGAGCCATCACTGTCAGCATCTGAATTATTTCCACAAGCCGCTAATAAAAACATTGTGGCGATCAAGATAAATAACGAAATTTTTTTCAATTTTTGAACCTCCTTAAAAGTTTTATACATAAAAAAAGACGGAAAGTATTTTTGAAAGGAATCAGCTTGAGTGACAAAAGAACTATCTTATAAGTATAGGGGACTCGATTTCAGGGTACAAAGACCAAATTTGGTTATATATTCAAATATAAAGCTATATAGAATTTAGAGATTAGAAAAGTTTGAATATTCTCACTTATCCTCTGATATCCTCAAAAATTGTCAATTATTCATAATCCTGAAACCAATTTGATCATCGGTTCCCAATTTATTACTTTGTAATGTAATTGTTACGTTTGTTTTATTCTCAAAATAGAAACCGTTAAAATTCCTTTAAACATGGGGAAACTTTCATTACAAGAAAATATTATTCGACAATATTATATGAAAAAAACGGAATATCTTTTCCACCTTTATCCAACGGTGGTTTTAATACCAAATCAAAGGGGGTATACTCCCTCTAACATTCAAATATTAAATTGGTTAGACCCTTTATCACTCTAAAATTAAATCGAAAGGAGAATGTCAGTATGGCTGTTCAAAAAAGTACGGATAGTTCAAGTCTTGCAGAAGTCATTGACAGGATATTAGATAAAGGAATCGTAATTGATGCGTTCGCTAGAGTATCTCTCGTGGGAATTGAAATATTGACCGTAGAAGCAAGAGTCGTTATCGCAAGTGTAGATACATGGTTGAGATATGCGAATGCAGTAGGATTGCTTCGCGATGATGTCCAAGAGGAAGGATGGGTTCAAGGGAACGAACGACAAGGACAATTAAGTTTTTGATCATCATTGAAACTGACAGAACTCTAATTGATGAAGATCACTAATAGAAGGGAAAAGAAAGGTAATGACAGATAAACAAAAAAATACTCTATCCACGAATACGCAGCCAAATTCGATAAATCTTGCCATCATTGGAGGAGTTGTTGGTGCTAGCATTGGTCTTCTTTCAAGTCCAGGTACCGGGAAAAAGGTCGTAAGCAATATAGGACAATCCGAAGTGGTCAGAGCTGCAGGAAATGAACTGCGCAGGACAGCTCAGCAAATGATCACTGAGCAAGCTATGATGGCTCTGCGTCAAACCGCTGCAGGTTATTGGAGTAAATACGAAGGGACGCTTCTGAAACCTGGTGCCTTACTCAATGAAGGCACGGAGGACGAAGAAGTAAAGGAGTCTAGAGCTGATTCAGATGAACGATACAACGAATTGAAAGAAGAAAATAAAAATCTAAATGACCAATTGCAGAGGATCGAAGAAAAATTGAATGCATTGTTAGATGATAAAAAATAGTGAGACCCACCTTAAAGGGGGGATTCCATGACTGATAAACCTGTAAAAAAGGTGGCAAAAAAAGCAGTAAGCAAGGCTATTGAGAAAACACCTTCATCTGTAAAAGAGAAGGTGAAGGATGAAGTGAAAGAAAAAGCCAAAGAGAAGATGACAAATGATCTTCAGGAAAAAGCGGATGAAGCGTCTGAAAAATTAGCAAATGCAAAAGAACAAAACGCAGAAAAAGTACATGGTAAAGCAGACAAAGCACAGGACAAGGTACAAGACGTTCTGTTATCTGTCCGGGAAAAATTAGCCAAAGTGAAAGAAGCGGGGCAAGAATTTCAAGAAAAAATCTCTTCCTCCAATTCGAACAAAAACGGAACGAAATTGAAAGGCGTTAAAGATATCAAGGGGGCTAACGATATCAAAAGTTCCCAGAACATCAAGAGCTCTACGGATATCAAAAGCTCTACGGATATCAAATCTTCAACTGATATCAAGACATTAGGTTCGTAAAACCTAAGATTGTGAAAGGAGAATGTAACAATGGCTGTTCAAAAAAGTACAGATAGTTCAAGTCTAGCGGAAGTAATCGACAGAATTCTCGATAAGGGAATTGTCATCGATGCATTTGCAAGAGTTTCTGTTGTAGGTATTGAGATTTTAACTGTTGAAGCACGCGTTGTCATTGCAAGTGTGGACACGTGGTTACGTTATGCGGAAGCAGTTGGCCTATTAAGAGATGAAGTAGAAGAAGAAGGATTACCGCAACAAACGAATGAACGCAGAAATGCACAATTCAGTATTTAGAGGTGAGGGGGCTTTAACGAAGCCCTCCCCTTCATAAATCAAAAGACTAAGTGGAGGCGACTATGGAAATCAAAGAGATCATGAAGAATGTCGGTGATTTTTTCAAAGAGCATGTTGCTCCTCCGCATAAGATCACATCTGTAGAGGCAGCAGAGGATGAAGGTTGGAAAGTCACAATCGAAGTAATTGAAGAAAAAGAATATATGAAAAAATACGCAAAAGACGAAATGGTTGGTACCTATGAAGTCTTGGTCAATAAAGAAAAAGAGGTCACCTCGTTTAAGAGACAGGATATCCGCTTCAGAAGCGCGATCGATGTTGAAGTCTAGGAGGTAACCAGAGGGAGGCTTCAATGGCTGTATTGAAAGAACAGATAAAGAAAGACTCACGAGATTTAATTCAGGATCCAGAAACAACACAGTTGCTTTCCCGCTCCATGCAATACTTGAAAGCTGGATATCCGATCCATTTCACAGGGCCAACAGGTGCAGGGAAGACATCGCTTGCACTTGCTCTTGCGAAGAAACGAAAAAGACCGGTCATGGTCATGCACGGGAATCATGAACTGAACAATAAGGATTTGATTGGCGATTTTAGAGGCTATACAAGTAAAAAGGTCGTTGATCAGTATGTACGCAGGGTTTATAAGAAGGATGAGACTGTAACGGAATCATGGGAGGACGGTCGTTTGCTTGAAGCAGTCAAGCATGGCTATACGCTTGTTTACGATGAGTTTACACGTTCTCAGCCAACGACGAACAACCTGTTTTTATCCATTCTGGAAGAAGGTGTACTTCCATTATACGGTTCAAAGCATACGGAGCCCTTCTATCGGGTTCATCCAGAGTTTTCAGTGATATTCACAAGTAATCCTGCAGAGTACGCGGGTGTTTATAAAACCCAGGATGCCCTGTTGGATCGATTGGTGACGATATTTGTGGATTACAAGAGTATTGATGGGGAAACTGAAATTGTTTCTGAAAAGCTTGGAATCGATGAAGATGACGCAAGGGCGATTACGATTCTCGTCTCTAATTTACGGGACAAATGCTCGAAAGACAATAGCAATGTGCCGAGCATTCGATCATCCATTATGATTGGAAGGATCGCATTAGAACAAGATATTCCGATCGATGGTGAGGATGAGGAATTTCAACGGCTATGTATTGATATTCTCAGTTATCCGATGAGTCGATGTATTGACGCAGATGATCCTCGCGCAGCGGCAGAAGAATTGATACTAAAAGAATGCAGCAATATATAAAACGGTGGGCATGAAAAAGGAGAGATAAGATGGCTGAGCAAGAAGAACAGGGGATATATCTATTTTGCGGGATCCAAACTGATCAAGAAGATGAGTTCGGTACAGTTGAAATAGAAGGCAGAGAAAGAGAAATATTCACAATACGGCATGAAGATGCTGCCATGGTGTGTGCCGAAGTCCCGATGAAAATCTACCACCCCAACAAGGAAAACCTGATGTTTCATCAAAATACTGTTTCGAAAGTAATGGATCAGAAAGATACCGTAATTCCGATCAGTTTTGGAAATGTCTTCAAAACGAAGGATGATGTAAAGGTCCTTCTTGAAAATCTTTATCCACAATTTAAGAAACTGTTCCCTGAAATCAAAGGGAAAATAGAACTGGGGTTGAAAGTCATTGGCAAAAAAGAATGGCTAGAATCAAAGGTCAATGAAAATCCTGAAGCTGTTAAGAAAGCGGAAGCTGTCCGCGGCAAATCAGAAGCAGCAAGTTATTATGAGCGTATTCAACTAGGCGGAATGGCTCAAAAGATGGTTACCGAAATTCAGAATGAAATCAAAACTGAAATTTTTGCTCCTCTGGAGGAAACAGCTGAAGCTGCAAAAGCAAATGATCCTCTCGGTGAAAAAATGCTCTTGAATGCCTCATTCTTAGTTGATCGAAACCAGGAGGAAGTATTCGATCAAAAGGTGAATGAAGCGCATGAAAAATGGAAGGATAAGGTTGATTTCAACTATACAGGTCCATGGCCAGCTTATAATTTCGTCAACATACGCTTGAGCGTTGAGGAAAGCTGATGCTGCACAAACTGGTTACCTCACCCATGAATCTTGTCATCAAAGTCGGTGAAAAAGTGAAAGAGGAAGTCGACAAGGAACTGTATGACCTTCCAACAATTCAGCAAAAGCTTATTCAGCTTCAGATGATGTATGAACTCGAGGAAATACCAGAGGATGTTTATAAAGAAAAAGAAGAGGAACTGTTACAAAGGTATGAAATTGCAAAACAAAAAGAAATGGAACAATGGGAAGAAATGACGAAGAAGAAGGAATGAGGTAATGGAAATGGCTCAACTCATCTATTTATACGGCTTAATTCCAACAACAGAAGCAACAGAAAAAACATTTCCATCGTTTAAGGGTTTTGATGGTGAATCTGAGCTTTACACCATACAGCTCAATAAGATCACCGCGGTTGTATGTAACCTTGACTCTGAAGAGTATTCCGAAGAAAACATCAAAGAAAAAATCGATAGTGACATGGAATGGCTACAGGAAAAGGCATTTCATCATCATGAAACACTTATTGCATTATACAAGGAATATACCATCATCCCTTTGAAGTTCTGCACGATTTATAAAAACGAACAAAGCTTACGAGGGACGATCGAAGCAAGTGAAAGTAAGATTGAACAAACTTTCAAAACACTTGAGGGAAATGAAGAATGGAACCTTAAAATCTATTGCGAAGATGAAAAATTGAAGCAGGATGTAAGCAAAAACAATAACGAAATAGAAGCGAAACGGAAAGAAATCAGTACCATGACTCCAGGAAGGCAGTTTTTCGAAAAGAAAAAAATAGATGAGTTGCTTGAATCGGAACTTGAAAATGAGAAAAACCGTGTTTGTGATGGGTTACATGAAAAGCTTAAGGCATTTGCCATTCAAGCAGAAGTCAAAAGAAACTGGAGTAAAGACGTCACAGGTCTGAAAGAAAACATGACTTGGAATAGTGTGTTTCTGCTTCCAGTCGATAAAGTTGATTCCTATCTAGAAGAAGTCAAACGTTTAGAAGAGGAATTAGGACAGAAAGGTTGGAGATTTGAAGCATCAGGACCGTGGCCTGCTTATCATTTTTCCAGCTTTTCGTGAAGAGAGGGATCTGAGGATGTCACATAGAGGAATGAAAGAATCGATTGAAAATAAGGATATTGCACTTATAGATATTTTAGACGTCATTCTTGATAAAGGAGTGGCAATCAGAGGAGATATCATCATATCAATTGCAGGCGTAGACCTGGTGTATTTGGATTTGCGAGTATTGATCTCCTCAGTAGAAACACTCGTACAATCTCAACAAAATAATCATTTATCATCTGAGAACTTTGAAAAACAAAGGGGTGAACTGACAGATGCAATCGGAGACTCAAACAAATGATTCACGGATCAACCTTGACCCTGATAATGCTGAACAAGGATTGGCACAATTAGTCATGACTGTAATCGAATTAGTACGTCAGATCGTTGAACGGCATGCAATGAGACGGGTAGAAGGGGGAAATCTTACTGATGAACAGATTGAAGACCTCGGTGTAGCCCTGATGAATCTTGAAGAAAAAATGGAAGAATTAAAAGACATCTTTGGCCTTGATGCTGAAGATTTGAATATAGATTTAGGTCCATTAGGAAACCTGCTTCGATAGAAGGAATTCCTATTAACGGTATGACAATAATAAGTTTTGTTTTTAATGGGTCCAGTAAAAGGACCAAGGAGGGATAAACAATGGCTGTTGAACATCCAGTGCAATCACATACAATTGTCGATGTTCTAGAAAAGGTCTTGGATAAAGGTGTGGTCATTGCAGGTGATATCCGAGTAGGATTAGCCGATGTCGAATTACTGACCATCAAAATCCGTTTGATTGTTGCTTCCGTTGATAAAGCGAAGGAAATCGGTATGGATTGGTGGGAAACGGATCCTTACTTGAGTTCAAAAGCAACAGAAGATCAAACAAAAGCTCTAGAAGATGAAAACAAGGAATTAAAAGAGAGACTAGATAAACTTGAAAATAACGTTAATCATACAAATCGATTGAATGCTAAAGATCTTAAATAATGGCTTTGCTGATTTTGGCGAAATTCACTCCTTTTCCGGGGCGAACAGCGAGCCTCCTCACGAGTTCCTCGCTGTGGACTTTCACCGGGCTCGCTTATCCCGCAGGAGTGTCGCAAATTTCGTTTCAACCAAATATAGAAAGAAATTTACATCGTGAGTTAATAAAGCTAAATAATATATGGAGGGGAAAAGTATGGTAGACAAATCAAAACAAGCTAAGAACATGGTGACAGGTGGACCGATCAAACGGACCGTAGCAGGAGGAATCCTAGGAGCTACAGTCGGATATCTTGCAACACCTGAAAACGGAAAGAAACTCTGGGCACGTGTCGATAAAGAAGCATTAAAAAACAAAAGCATGGGTCTAAGTCGTGCAGCAAAAGAAAAATCAAAATTAGCTGCCCAGAGCCTTAAGTCATCTACTACGAATTTCTTGAACAGAGATCGCGATGAGTCTGAAGAAAGTGCTGAAACAGAGGTAAGTGCCACAGCTGAAGAGGTTGATACTGAAGAGCTGGAAGATTTAAGAGAAGAAAATCAAAAGCTCCAGGATCGATTGAAATCGTTAGAGGAGAAAATGAATAAATTCCTTGAAAGCGAAGAGGAAGACGAAGAAGAAACTGAAGCAGACGAAGATGAAGAAGATGAAGAGGAAGAGGAGGAAACAACGTCTAATCGTCAGAAAAAGACTAACTCAACCAAGAAAAAACAATCAAAAAATGCGAAAGATGAAGACGACGAAGAAGATGAAGAAGAGGAAGGCGTAAAGCAGAAAAATAGCACTAAAAAATCAACAAAGACAAACGGAAAGAAGAAAACGACATCTAAAAAATCAAAAAAAGAGGATGAAGAAGAGGAAGATACGTCATTAACCAGTGAAGATGACACCTCAGCATAAGTTACTACTAGTAAAGGAGCGATTATTGTGAGTTCAGTTGCGCCAAAAGATAGTATACTAGAATACTTTGTGAAAGCAGCCAATACTGGTGATTTCTCATTGGATATTACATTGAATGTAAATGGCTCTGTCATATCTGGAACGATGATTTCAGCTAAAGAATACTTTGAAGAGCTTAGCGGTAAACTTGAGGATGGCAGCGAAATTGCTCAAAAACTTAGTGAGGATCTTTCTGAGGCAAGTGAAGCTGCTGATTCACATGAGGGTGGAGAAGCGAACTTCATCCATATGAAGAATACCCGTGTTTATTGCGGCGACAGTAAACCTACCCCATCAAAAGGGAAAATTCTTTGGAGAGGCAAGCTTGAGCAAATAGATGGCTTCTTCTTAGGGAAAATATCAGATTCGAAAAGTAGTAGTAGCAGTAGTAATAGCAGCAACAGTAAGAAATCATCATAGAAGAAAACCAACAGAATGGCGGGGAGACCCGTCATTTTTGTGTCAACTAGAATTTAGAGGACACCAGAGACCTTATTGATGTAAATCGAAGGGAAATAAGCTGGATTTTACCTAAATAGCGGATCATTTGTCCTCTAATTTTATATAAACGGGTGGTTTCAACTCAATCCCTATAGTTAGGTGCATTTATTAGACTGTATTGATCGATTTAAACCAGTGTAAGGGATTGGCGTCGTTTGGTACTATGAAAAATGCTTTCTGGCTGTTCGACTTTTACGACTTCACCATCGTTCAATATGACGATACGATCTGCTATTACACGTGCATCTTCCTGATCATGTGTGACGAAAATCGATGTGATGCCTGCCTTTTTGATGATTGCCCGTAATTCATCACGGATTTTGTGCTGAAGGTTCGTATCTAAATTGCTGAAAGGTTCATCAAACATGATTAAGGAAGGGTTTGGAGCAAGCGCCCTTGCCAAGGCAACCCTTTGTTGTTGTCCTCCGCTCAATTCATAAGGATACCGATTCACATACTCTTGCATACCAACTAGTTCCAATAATTCCGCTACACGTTCCTTCTTCTTTTCTCGGTTCATCTTTTGAAGCCCAAACTGAATGTTTTTAGAAACAGTCATATGGGGAAAGAGAGCATAATCCTGAAATACCATACCTACACCACGTTTTTCAGGCTGGACGAAATGTGTAGCATCCGTCATCGTTTTGCCATCAATGCTGATGGATCCTCTGTTCGGTATTTCTAAACCAGCAATTAAACGTAACAATGTGCTTTTCCCACTTCCGCTTTCCCCTAAAATCACCGTAATTTCTCCTTGTTTGAATCCAAGAGAAAAATCATTGAAGATTGGTTTTATAGCATTTCTGTAATTGAAATTCAACTCATTGATTTGAATGAACATCAGCTTGGCTCCTTTTCTAATACTCTGTGTAAGAAATAGATGGATAATCCGCTTATACAAATGATGATCAGGGAAGAAACGGATGCTTCATGGACTCTTTCATCACTAGCATATTGAAATGTTTTCGTCGCTAGGGTGTAAAAGTTGAAAGGCTGTAAAATCAAGGTTAGCGGTAATTCTTTTAAAATATCAACAAACGCTAATATGAATCCACCTGCTATAGCCCCTTTAATCATCCTTATATCGACTTTAAAGAACGTCTTGGTAATATTCATACCCAAGGTTCTTGATGCTTCTGTAAACGTTGTTCCAACCTTCTCGAAGCCAGATTCGATCGAGTTGTAACCAACTGCTAGAAAACGTACAACGTAGGCAAAGATAAGCATGATGATACTTAAGCTTAATACAAACGTAGGATCTGCTCCAACCAGTTCATATAATGCGAATACCTTTTTATCAAGAGCGAGAAACAAGGTCAGTACCCCAATTGCAATGACTGCCCCTGGAATCGAGTATCCCAGTACAGTGACTTTGGAAAATATTTTGCTACTCAAGCCATTCGACAGTCTTGTGAAATTGGCAATGATCAACGCAACGAATATGATCATCACTGCTCCAGTAAATGCCACGAATATTGAGTTCCATATCAAATCGATGAAAACAGTGGACCAGATCACCTTATACGTCATCAGCATCCAATTGCTTAACTGTAAGATCGGAATAAGAAAAGCTAAGCTGAAAATCAAGAAGAAATACCCGAATATCGTCCATTTCTTCCACCCTTCCAGACGTACAGGCTGTAAAGGCTGAACTTTAGATGTTGAATAACTGAATTGCTTCCTGCCTCGGAATATCTTCTCAAGAATCAATATTCCAATCACGATCATCATCAAAGTCCCTGCAAGCTTGATTGCTGAATTGATATCTCCCATCCCGAACCAGGCTTGGAAGATCGCGGTACTGAACGTCTGGATACCGAAGTATTTGACCACACCGTAATCGTTCAATACTTCCAATATAACTAAGCTGACACCACCTACAATCGCGGTCCGAGATATTGGCAGTACCACATGTATGAATACCTCGATTGGATTCCTCCCAAGCAGACGCGCATTTTCAACTAGGGAAGAAGACTGATTCTCTAAGAAACTCCTGGTGATGATATAAACATATGGAAAAAGAAACAATGTAAAAATAAAAATCGCGCCGGGCATGGTCATGATATCGAAATAGGCTTGATTGACTTCCATTTCGAATCGATTACGAAGCGTCGTTTGTATGACTCCCGTGTAATTGAGGATCCCGTGATACGTATAAGCTCCAATATATGGAGGTATCGCAAGGGGCAAAATCAATCCCCATTTGAAAAAGCGTTGAAACGGAAATTGATAGGCAGTAACCAGCCATGCGGCAGTAACGCCGATCAGAACTGTGAATACGCTTGTGAACAACACGATCGTCAATGAGTTGAAGATGTAACTTTTTAAGAGAAATTCCTTGATGTGCTCCCAATTATCATTTGATTCTGAAAAAAGCTGTAATAGGATAAGAAGGGCGGGGAGAAGGATCAAAATTGAAAACATGGAACTCAAAATTGCCCAGCTATTTAATTGTGCTTTAGCCTTACGAAGCATTAACAACGGTTCCACCCTCTCACTACCCTGGAAGCATTTCTAGATGTCATCAAGTAGACAGCAGGAGCCGTACCACTTTTGTGATACGGCACTGCCCATGACGTTATTTCCAGCCAACTTCATTCATGATTTTAACAGCATCTGCGTTATTTTTACCAAGCTCAGAAAGGTTAAGGTCCTGTTCCTCGAATTCTCCCCATGATTGGAGAAGTTCAGTTGGCTTAACTTCATCATTCACTGGATATTCATAGTTTGCTTCTGCAAAGTCACCTTGTGCTTTTTTGCTTGATAGATACTCAATCAACTTGATCGCGTTCTCTTTATTTTTTGCGTGTTTCGTCACGCCGATTCCGCTGACGTTGATGTGTGTTCCAGTTGTATCTTGGTTAGGGAAGAATACACCAAGCTGTTCAGCTACTTTCTTTTCTTCAGGATCCTCAGAATTAAGCATTTGCCCAAAATAATAGGTGTTCATGACAGCTAAAACCCCTTCGCCGGCAGCAATGGCTTTCGCCTGGTCGCGATCTCCGCCTTTAGGATCTCTTGCCATGTTATCAGCAATTCCTTGTGCCCATTTTTTCGCATCTTCTTTACCATTTAGAGCGATGAATGAAGCTACCAGGGATTGATTATAAATGTTTTCTGAAGAGCGGATCAATACCTTTCCTTTCCACTTGTCTTCTGTAAGATCCTCATAAGTTGAAAGCTCTGATGGATCTACCTTGTCTTTGGAATATACGATGACACGTGCGCGTTTTGTCAATCCAAACCATTGTTTGTCCATGTCAGTCAGATTTTCAGGAATATTCTTGCTTAACGTTTCACTATCTACACTTTGTAGAAGGTCTTTTTCCTTTGCTCGGTTTAATCGTCCCGCATCTGCAGTAAAGAACAAATCGCCTTTTGTTGCTTTTCCTTCACGGTCCAATCGTTCAATCAATTCATCTTCTTCACCTTTGATGATATTCACCTTGATCCCAGTTTCTTTAGTGAAGTCTGCAAAGATTTTGTCATCCACTTCGTAATGACGGCTTGTATAAAGGTTGACCTCTCCGCCTTCTTTCATATCACTACTGCTTGAATCAGAACCAGCATCGTCTTTATTCGAATTTCCACAACCTGATACGACAAGCGCTAACATCAGGATGAATGAAATAAATGAAAAATACCTTGTTGTTTTCATGATGAATCTCCTTTTTTATGTAATAAACTGAAAATGATTCTCAACAACAATTATAATGATAATCATTCTCAAGTCAATGGAAATTTTTAAATATATTCTGGAAATATTAACCCCAGGAACTAATTGGGGATACGATACACGCTATACCTCTCATATCATAAACTGTAAAAAATATTAAAAGGGAGGTATTGCATTGAAAAAATATCAACTGAATGCCATCAAGGCACCAGGAATAGATGAGATGATGTATTTCCGAAACAACTCTACTGACTTCAGTACGTTCAAATATGTGTTTCATGACCAAGAATATCATTTGCCGAAGCTGACATTCGACCCGAGGTGGATTATCGATGGTGGAGCGAATGTGGGGTATAGCAGCGTGTTTTTTGCTGAACAGTTTCCGCAGGCAAAAGTGATAGCTGTCGAATCAGACCCAACCAACATAGAGGTGATGGAGAAGAATATCGCGCCATACCATCAAATTGAAGCGTTACATTCGGGATTATGGAACAAGAATACGTATTTGAGAGTAAAAGATGTAGGTTTAGGGGAATGGGGGATGATGGTCGAGGAAACCGAGCAAAACGAACCAGGTTCGTTTAAAGCTGTCACAATCGAATCGATCTTAGCAGATTACGGAATTGATGAGATTGACATTCTGAAGTTGAACATTGAAGGTGCAGAGAAAGAGCTGTTTTCACAAGGGTATGAAAATTGGTTAGACAAGGTGAAAATTGTGATTATCGAACTTCATGACAGAATGAAACCAGGTTGTAGTAAAGCATTCTATAAAGCAATAAAACCATATGATTTTTCATCTTTTAAACGCGGAGCAAATGTTATTTTATATAAAAAAGGTTGTTTCATAAGAAAAAGATGACAGTTAAAAAGATAGGCTGTGGAAGACAGGCATGAGACCTGAATAGAGATGCACCATTATGTTGACGAGCGAATAGGGTAACCATACAGAGGTTTGTTAGGAGGGAATAACATGCCTGTATCGGTTGTGTTCAACCAAATTGCAGTCAATGCCGTTAATGAAAACGCAACAATCGCAACAGGTCAAAATAACCAACAGGATTGGAACTGGCAAGGGAAAAACAACTTTGCAGCCGGTATGCCAATTGGGTTTGTCATTGCGATAAACAATTTCAATACATTGATTGACAATGACCTGATCGATACACCGAGCACGAATCCAGAAGTCGTGAATCCACAGCCAAATATCCAATATTAGGTTTTCATTATGAATATTATTTTCGATACAATCAACATCAATAATCTAAGTGATAATTCAGGTGTTTTTAACGGAGAGAATACCCAAACGCATTGGACTACACAGAAAAAGGAGAACTATGGTTTAGGGACAGCAATCGGTGAAAACAATCTATTTTTCCAAAACATCAATGTCGTATATGATAACGATTTGATCGATATGCCAATCCGAAATTATCAATATCAATCAGAAGATAAAAAAGGAAAAGGGGAGGTAGATTAACTTTCCTTTTTTAACTTCTCTCTTATAATTTCCTGAGTCCACTCGGGGAGTTGGTGATCTTGACTGTTGATCAGCATATCAAGTATAGCCGAATCACTTAATAAGGATCGGAGTCCTTCAATCGAGTTGTTATCTCCACTAATGGAGCCGAATCCTTGATTAAGCTTTTTATAGCTTTCAAAGCCGCTTGGAGCATTGTTTCCAAAATTTACACAAGACGCTCCTTCAACCGAACCGATTCGAATCGTATGGATGAAAAAATTAGGTGAAAGCATCTGTTTCATTCCTCCTTTGAGTTGAAAGAGAATGAATATCCGTTTTTTGTAGCTTTTGCTTTCATTTCAGAATCATCTGAGCCACACTTCTTTTTATTTTTTCTGTCCTTTACAGTTACACCGAAATTATTTCCGACATTCAATGCGCCACTTAAATCTTCAATATCGATCTGATCAAGCTTGAAGTTCAGTTCTTCTAGTGTGGGATCATGAATATCGATTTGATTGATATGGAAATGATACTCGATCGGTTGTTTTTTTGATTCAAGCAATTGGTTTAATGTATGGATTTGATTCTTTAAATCTTCTATTTCCGTTTTCTTTCTAACCCTTTTAAATAACCACATTATGGACGTTCCTGTTCGGATTGATTTTTCTTAATCAAATGTTTGTTGTTGATGATTACATTCCGATCACCGATTATCGAGCCGTGACCTTCATACTTACGTCCTTTATAGGTGAAATCCTTTTGAAAGTTATCACCTGAAAATACACCAGAGGAAGATGAAACATTATCGATCGTAAAATTGTTGAATCTGATATGAGGCGTCATATTT
This sequence comes from Pseudalkalibacillus sp. R45, assembly GCF_052246725.1. NCBI lineage: Bacteria > Bacillati > Bacillota > Bacilli > Caryophanales > Fictibacillaceae > Pseudalkalibacillus > Pseudalkalibacillus sp. R45. The sequence continues at coordinate 84,041 of NZ_JBQQCL010000009.1, forward strand.
TTCACCTCCCGAATGTAAATGTTTGAAAGGAAGAATGACCAATGTTCGATTACAGTAAACTCATAAATCAATTTTTGGATGATCCGATGAAATGGACGAATGACAAAAGTAATATGGATATGTCATGGCTTGAACAATATATTCAGCAAACGATACAACAATCTGTTGGTAATCAAAGTGCTTACATTCAACCACACTCATTGAATACTGTATCTCCAAACCAAAATGGGCTTCGCCACGAGTTGGTTGAGTTGATGAATTACTATGTTGTCAAGCTTCAGGTGGCTGATGGCATAGATATAAAACAATTGCGAATCTCTTTAGGTAATTCAAGATTGATAGTCTCTGGACTTCCAAACGGACAGTCAGAATATATCCAACTCCCAGGCCCAACTGCAAAGAGAGGTTTCAAAGCACAATATAAACATCCTTTTGTCGAAGTAAGATTATTGAAAACAAACGATGACACGGTCAACGATATTCCGATCGATTATTAATCAGTCTTCATCCATATCGATTATGATTTCATCTTCATTCTGTTCCTTTTGGATTCGGATTTCGAGCAGACCATTTTTGTATCGGGCAGTGATTTTTTCTGGAGTGTAATGGAAAGGGACTAATACTGATCTCTTGAAATTCCCTGTAAACCGTTCATTTTGGATAAGCTTATCCTGTGGAACGGGATAATGATAATCGATCTTACCTTGAAGAATAAGATGGGTTCCATGTTGTTTGATTTTGATTTCATTAATCGATCGCAAGCCTGGTAATTCAAAAATGATAATTCCTTCTGCATCTGTTTCATACATATCATAGGAGGGCCCCCGCTTCGGGATGACATGATGGAGGTCATTCCAGAAATCCTCACCAAGGACATGGTCCACTTCATTTGAAAACTTAGACCAATTTACTTTCCCTGTTTTCTTCTGCATATCAACACCCCCACATCCATTTATATGCGATTAAAGGAGAATCATGAAATCGTATTGAGGGAGGGGGTTGCGGATTGCCCCATGAAAATGAGTATAGTTCCACGTATTTATTAGGGAGTTGTGAAAAACAGAACCTATACTATAAGAACCTTTATTAAGATATTTGAAAAAAGAGGGTTGTGCGGGGAGAAACACGAATAGGATTTATAGGAGCGGCCATTCCGGTACGCTCTTTTTTCTAGGCTCTTTTCTTAAAGATTGTTGCTTTTGAGTCATTTTACAAAATCACTTTGTGCAAGTTGATTGGAGGGCAAGGTGCGAGACGCCTCGAAAATGAAAATCGCATTTTCTTCGTGCGGTGTATTGCTTCCGAAGCCACCAGCTTGTGCCCTTATACTGAAAAAAGTATTTTATACTTTCTTTAAGTGCAAGAGCAACAACGTTTGCGAAAACAGCCTTTTTCTTTGTGCTGTATAATTATTGCAGCTTTAATGAGCGGGAAAGCCCACTCCTTTAGGGGTGGGATGAAAGCGAATAAATCATTCTTTTCTTCTTTCAATACGAACACACGTTTGGTATAATGTGGATATAGACATACAAAAAGAACCAAAACAACGGGATGTCGAAGAACAAAAAACGAGGGGGGTAAACATGTCACTTACAGTCACGGTCCAAGTGAAACTGTTGCCTAATCAACATCAAAGTGATTTAATGAGTCGCTCGAGCACCACGTATATTGCAACAATTAATGCGCTTGTAATGGAAATGGTACAGGCGAAAGAACCGACCCGAAAAACCTCCAAACATGTAAATGCTCCTCTCCCTAGTGCTGTCAAAAATCAGGCAATCCGGGATGCAAAAAGTGTCTTTCGGAAAGTAAAGAAATCCCAATATCGAATCATCCCCATCTTAAAGAAACCCTGCATCCTTTGGAACAATCAGAACTACACGTTTGATGAGGGATCCGTTTCAGTACCATTGATAGTAGACGGAAAATCCAAGCGTATCCGCATTAACGCTACCTTCACGCAAGACACTCTCACGAAACTTGCTTTCCACAAACATGGAACCCTCCGCATCACGAAAAAAGCTCACAAGTGGATCGCTCAGTTTTCGATAGAGATCCCGACCCAACAAAACACGGGCACCAAAACCATGGGTGTCGATCTCGGTCTGAAAGTCCCGGCTGTTGCGGTCACTGAAGACGAGAAGACCCGGTTTTTTGGCAACGGAAGGCGAAACAAGTACGTTCGAAGAAAGTTCAAATTCAAACGACAACAGCTCGGACGAAAGAAAAAGCTCACTGCCATCAAAAAGCTCCATAATAAAGAGCAACGCTGGATGAAGGACCAAGACCATAAGGTGAGTCGGCAAATTGTCGATTTCGCAGTCAAACATAATGTGTCAATTATACGATTAGAAAAGTTGGCGAATATTCGCCAGACGGCAAAAACAAGCCGTAAAAATGCAAAGAACCTTCACACCTGGTCCTTTTATCGTTTAGCGTCCTTCATCGAATACAAAGCAACGCTCGCAGGAATCAAAGTCGAATATGTCGATCCCAAATACACGAGTCAAACCTGTCCATCATGTGGCATTCGGAACAAAATCAAAGACCGTTCATACAAATGCCGGTGCGGCTACCACACCCACCGCGATCGGGTGGGGGCGATGAATATTCGTCATGCACCTGTGATCGATGGTCAAAGTCGATCAGCCTAAGAGGCTATAAGCCCTGTCTTAGGAGGGGTGATGGCACACCCTAAGCTCGAAGGTTGTCCAAAACAGAAATGGCCTGAGGACGGAAAATCATTCGAGAATCCCACTGGACCGAAAGTTCAGCTTGCGGCTTTAGCCGTGGGAGTGTCAAATTAGCGAAAAAAATTGTAAGGGAGGACGAGAAAACACTTCTTCCAACAATTTGGGTCACTGTTTCATTCATTTTCATCGTTTATATGATCATAATTAGCAATGGTGCGACTTAATAAGGTAATCGAATTCATAGAGATTCAGTTCGGATCATTAACCATGGCTTCCCTAAATCCTTTTCCGAAATTAAGGCATGCTTGTTCATCCTCATCCTCTGGTGCCAGTTCGACTTTCAATCCTTCTAGTATGATTTTTGCTCCAAGTTCAGACAGCTTGTCTTGCAAAATATCAACTGCTGCACCGTACTGAGGATACATGGAGTCACATGATCCGAATGTTGCAGCACGAATACCTGATAGATTCACATCTTCAAGGTCATCATAAAAGTCTTCCATCTCATCAGGAAGGTCTCCATCTCCCCAGGTATAGGAACCCACTAGGAGCCCATCATATGTTCTCAATTCATCTACTGAGATGTCATCGATATCGATTTGTTTTTTGACGATATCTATGGTGTCATTACGTAATCCACGTTCAATGAGGTCGGCCATTTCTTCAGTATTCCCTGACATACTTGCATACAGAATCAATACACGCTTCATCACTACCACTCCTGTTAGATTGAACTTATCAATTGAGAATGATTATCAATATCTGTAGTATAATTGAGAAGCGTTCTCATTGTCAACAAGGAGAAGAGAATACTAAAACAGGTTCAAGTGTCCGTGTGAATGCCTCATACGACAACTCGAATGGAAAAATCATGCTTATTTATCCATATGAAAACCCATACCAGTCATAGAAATGATTGTACAGGGTACGGCATTCTTAAAGTGTTCGCGTATTTACCTCTACTGCTGCTCGAATACCTGATTCAATCGCACCTTCGATCCAGCCGTGGAAAGAAGAGGTATGTTCCCCAGCGAAATGGATCCGCCCTTCCGGCATTTTGATCACTTCATCAAACTCTGTATATTGATAAGGTTTAAATAATGTGAAACATCCACCGGAAAATTGATTTTGTCCCCAGCTGAAGGAAGTGCCATTGAGGAATTGTTCAAAAACGACAGGTCCGTGTACATAGGAAAGGATTTTCAGTGCTTCGTAAATCCGTCTACCTTCAGGTAAAGCATCCCATAATGAGGTGTTATCTCCCCATGAATAACTGCCCAGCATAACGCCTGGTCCTGGAACGCCGATATCATGACTTGGGTAATAGGCGAATTGCGTTGGGAGATCAGTAGTCAGGCTTCCACCGAAAAGCTTTTCTTTTTCCCAGAACTTATGCTTGAATTCAAGGCCGATTTTGGTCGAATCGACATAATTCAGTTCAGCGATCGCTTCTCTTTTATAAAAAGACATGGATTCATACGGCTCAACCCGGACGAATTGGAAGATCGAAAATGGGATGGTCGTGATGACATAATCTCCTCTTACTTCTTGCTTTTGACCCGTCAAAGGATTTTTACCCGAAACGATGACCCCATCCGAATATTGATTGATTCTTTCAACCAGGTGGTGGAAGAAAACATTTCGTTTCAGTTGAGGCATGAACGACCAGGGGAGCCGGTCGTTTCCACCCTTGATCTCAAAATATTTCAGATCTGCACTGTACAAGTTCGTGACGATGTCTGTGACAATATCGCTGAATGATAGTTCAGGGAATCCTTCTATACCTAATAGAACCTGGATGAAACGGATTTCTTCTGTATTGAGGGATCTCCCGAAAGGATTATTTTTCAAAAAGGTTTCAAACGAGTACTGATCGTATTTTTCTCTGAGTTTCTTCCGTTCGGCAGGTGTCGCATTTTGATATAACTCGAAAAACGGCTCGACTGCTTCGGTAAAAATGGCAAATGCAGTTTGATTTTCATAGGCTTTCTGTACTGGAAACTGGAGGATTCCAGGGTCTTCTTCATACGATTTTTTCCGTGTCAGCACGTTATTGACATAAAGAAGATCGTTTGGCGTGCTATTGATGAACTCGTTGACCGGCAGCTTAAACTTCTCAATGTATTCAAGTATCAATGGTTGCGTATTTGGGATTCTCATCGCCCCTGCATCAAGGTAATTCCCTTTTGTAAATGGTTCACGGAGTGTATAGACCCTACCGCCGACCCGGTCATTCCCTTCAAGGATTACAACTTGATGACCGGCTGTTTTCAATAGAGAACCAGCAACGAGACCAGCCATCCCAGCACCTAGAATGATGATCTTTTTTGGGTTTGCAGTAGTTGGCAGACCTTCCCGGATGATGGCTAACATCTCATCAGGGTAAGAGGGTTCTTCTCTTGAGACAGGTGAAATAAACCGTTTGGGCATTTGAATCCCTCCTTATCCTTAAAAGTCTATTTACCACAACATAGGAATATTACAGCCTAAAGGAGCGGGAAAGCCCACTCCTTTAGGGATGAGATGAAAGCGAATAAATCATTTTTTTCTTCTTTTGATACGAACTTACGTTTGGTATAATGGTGGATATAGACACACAAAAAGAACCAAAAAACGGGATTTCGAAGAACAAAAAACGAGGGGGTAAACATGTCACAGACGGTCACGGTCCAAGTGAAACTGTTGCCTAATCAAAATCAAAGTGATTTATTGAGTCGCTCGAGCACCACGTATATTGCCACGATCAATGCGCTTGTAGCTGAAATGGTAAAAGCGAAAGAACCGACCCGAAAAACCTCCAAACATGTAAATGCTCCTCTACCCAGTGCTGTCAAAAATCAGGCGATCCGGGATGCAAAAAGTGTCTTTCGGAATGCAAGGAAATCCCAGTATCGAATCATCCCCATCTTAAAGAAACCCTGCATCCTTTGGAACAATCAGAACTACACGTTTGATGCTGCAACCATTTCGATACCGTTGCTGATCAATGGAAAATCGAAACGTATCCGCATCAAGGCTTTCTTCACGAGAGACATCATCACCAAACTTGCTTCCTATAAACGCGGAACTCTCCGCATCACAAAAAAAGCAAACAAATGGATCGCTCAGTTTTCAATAGAGATCACTATCCAACAAAATACGGACACCAAAACCATGGGTGTCGATCTCGGTCTGAAAGTCCCTGCTGTTGCGGTAACCGAAGACGAGAAGACACGATTTTTTGGAAACGGAAGACGAAACAAGTATGTTCGACGGATGTTCAAATCCAAACGACAACAGCTCGGACGAAAGAAAAAACTCACTGCCATCAAAAAGCTCAATAATAAAGAGCAGCGCTGGATGAAGGACCAAGACCATAAGGTGAGTCGACAAATTGTCGATTTCGCCATTAAACAGCAGGTGTCAATCATACGCTTGGAACAATTGGCGAATATTCGCCAGACGGCAAAAACAAGCCGTAAAAATGCAAAGAACCTTCACACCTGGACCTTTTATCGTTTAGCGTCCTTCATCGAATACAAAGCAACGCTCGCAGGAATCAAACTCGAATATGTCGATCCCAAATACACGAGTCAAACCTGTCCATCATGCGGCATTCGGAACAAAATCAAAGACCGTTCATACAAATGCCGGTGCGGCTACCACACCCACCGGGATCGGGTGGGGGCGATGAATATTCGTCATGCACCTGTGATCGATGGTCAATGTCGATCAGCCTAAGAGGCTATAGGCCCTGTCTTAGGAGGGGTGATGGCACACCCTGATCTTGAAGGTTGTCCAAAACAGAAATGGCCTGAGGACGGAAAATCATTCGAGAATCCCACTGGACCGAAGGTTCAGCTTGCGGCTTTAGCCGTGGGAGGGTCAAATTAGGACGTTATACCAAGAAAATATGAATTTTAAAAAAGTCCGTTTGAGACAAGCTGATTTCAGACATCCTATTTCCTAAAGAGACAAAGTTGTGACGTCAATGATCGAGAAAGGTCAAAAAGCGAAAGGGGAAATGGGAATGGAACCTGAAAAGGCAATTGGGTTGATGTTGCAGTTCGGTATGTACACGATTGGGGTAATTACTGTCACAATTTTGATTTTGAACGCGTTGACATGATGAATGCTATGTTTTTATGAGACCTGCTGCTGAGGTCTTTCTTTTTTTGTCTCTTTTTTGCTTGAACATGTCGCAATTTTACTATCGATTGTTAGAGGAAGAGCGAGATCAAGGGAGAAAATACGTAATAACCAATCTGAAAAAGGAGAGAGCTTATGAGTAGAACCCTGAATATATGGTCCTTTCTAATTATGTTTGTCTGTTTCGGTTTGTTTTTGACTCAGTCACTCTTCCTTCAAGTGTTACAGCCCTCCATCGGTTATCAGCTCATGCTTGCTCTGGCTCTGTTAGCATTCTTTTTGGGTGTGATCGGGATGTTTTCAATCGATAATTGGAAAGCAGCTTTCCGGAGTATTCTTACCATCTTTTTCAGTGCTTCCTTATCCGTTGTATTGACCTTCATCGTTTTTATTAGTCTGCTTTTTGGTTAAATGGGTGACGCGTGTGGGCTCTCCTTCATAAGATGTAGGAACGTTTTAGGAGGAGGGTTCAGGCATGGCCAAGACACCAGCCAAAAAGACAAACAAGAAAGTTTCAAGATACGAATCGAGCGTAAACAAGTATGAACATACAATGAAAATGGTGACCAGTGAGACGTGTATAGCCTGTAAAACTCAATGCGCTCGTGGGATCAGCTATATGGAGAGAATGTCGAAGCCCGGTGCGGTCGGTAATGGAGTGCCATGCCATCTGACAAAAGGAAAAGGGATGAAATAGGCGGATAATTTCAGGAAATTATTGATCAGAAGGGCTGGAAACCAGTCCTTTTTCTCATTTAAAGAAAGTATAAATACTTTCTTCAATATAAAAGCACAAGCTGTTGGCTTCGGAAGCGATACACCGCACGAAGGAAAAGCGATCGCTTTTTCGAGGAACTAAGGCTCAGCCAGCGCTAAGGCTTGCCTTTTCCAAGTTTTCTTTAAATTGTAAAATAGTAAAAGGCAATCCGATAAAAATAGAGAAGATATAGTTAGAAGAAGGGGGAACCAATAAGTTTTGCAAGATAAACTATGGTCATTGAAGCGATACATATAAGATGGTTGGTGAAACCTCCAGCAATTGAAATCGTATTACATATTACGTAGGAGTGGGAATAATGAAAAAGTTCTTATCAAAATATTGGGTATGGCTGTTGCTTGTTCTTTTCGTAGTGGGTGAAGTTTACAGTTTCGCCTATTTATATCCATATACGGGTACTGATTATATTTCTCTTGTATTTGGAATGTTCGGGATCAGCGCTTTGGTGTATCTCACAATTCTACACTTAAAGAAAGTATAAAAATACTTTCTTAAGTATAAGTGCAACTAATGGCTCAGCCTACACTAAGGCTTGGCTTTGCCAAGTTTTCTCTAACTGAGAGGAAACAGAAGGATTAAACTATACCATTAAATTAGGATGAATGGAGTTTTACGATAAATGGACAACCGATTTGCACAAATGAAGTTTCGATATTTGATTTTATGGTATGTCTTAGCAGTGGGGATTCTGATTTTTTCAGGGATTACATATTCAATAGGCACAGGTGGATCAATGACGGGCTTCATCACGTTCTCCCAATTTGTCCTCTATGGGGTAGCAATCCTGTGGTTGCGAAGAGCTTATCATAAGCATGATATGAGTGTGAAAGATCTATTTAAACCGATTCAAAAATCGAATGGAATAGGGAAAAAGGCACTGTTCACGATTTATCATCTGACATTTTCGCTCGCAGCCGTGACCTTCATCTTTTATTTATTTTCTTTTTTACTTCCAGACTTCCTGATTGAAATGTTGGAGGACGGGGACGCGACTCAGTCGTTCGTATCGGCTACATCTATCCCTTCTTTTTTCTTAATCGTATTGGTTGCACCCATAGTTGAAGAACTAGTGTTCAGAGGTACTTTACTGCAAAAGCTTCGTTATAAGTACGGAAATGTAGCGGGGATAGTGGTTTCCTCAGCGATTTTCAGTTTGATCCATATGAATAGCGGAATGATCGGCCATTTCACCCTTGGTGTTTTCCTGAGTATTTTCTACTTGCAGACGAAGAACATATGGGTACCGATCATATGTCATGCATTGAATAATTTACTAGCGTTTTCTGGGTTTTTGGTTGATAGCGGTTCAACTGAAACGAGCATGGCAGAAGCAATCACAGAAATCCAGCAAGTTGGTCAATATTTCGGCATCTATGCTTTTTTATCTTTGATTTTCCTCGTCTGGCTCGCTGTTTCACAAATTAAAAAGCTGAATAGTAAAGACAAAAGAAGCATGGAAACTACTGAAGGAGTAAACCTAAGTTCAAACTGATTATATAAAGAGATGAGGTCGGTTACATGTTGTTTCAAGGGGAAAGAATCAAGTTACGTAAAATGAAAATAGAGGACGCATCGACATACTATAAATGGCAAAATGATATGGAAATCGCCCCGCTGGTGAATCCGTTCATCGACTCACTATCCTTTCATGAAGTTGAAGAGAATCTGAAAGGTATGCTTCATGCTGACAATCGTAAAAACTACATCATTATGCATCTTGAAGCTGAAGAACCGATTGGGTATGTGGGTTTATTCAACATCAATCATTATCATAAAAATGCAGAATGTTTCATTGCGATCTGTGAGCGTGAATTTCGCGTGAAAGGTTTTGGTCAAGAAACCATGGAGATTTTGATGGAATACGTATTCAAGGAAATGAACATGCACCGTCTTTCACTGAGGGTTTTCGCTGATAATACACATGCAATAAGGATGTATGAGAAAATAGGCTTCGAGGTTGAAGGACACCTCCGGGAAACACGATTCCATGATGGAAAGTGGCAAGATTCCTATATCATGAGTATTTTACAGCGCGACTATTTAAAAGGATGAAAATAAGAACTACTACATCAAATTGAATGTAGTAGTTTTTTGTTGCCATAGTTCGAACCTGAGGCGACTTCGGACAGTAAGCGAGGGAAAAAGCAAAAGACTGTCCGAACCTGAGGCAACTTCGGACACGATAAAGGAGAAAATAACGGAATTGGTATGAACCTTGTTCCTAATCATACAATGACGCTGTTTTCTCCAGATGATATCGTCCATAACCACGGAAAAAATGTATAAAATATTAAAATTATAAATAAAATTCAAAAAACTATACATTAAATTTACATTATATGGTACTATAATCCTATCTAATAGGAAAGGGGATTATAGACTAAGCGTGTTTTGCACCTTAGACCTTCAAACATATCATTACTTTGGGGGGATTTATTTATGGGGAAAATGAATGGCGAAGAGTATTTGATTAATGGTGAAACGATGGTGATTCTGCCGCACTTTGATGCTTTTGGAAATCTGCATTCGCTGGTGATCGAATCCGAAAGAGAATTGATTGTCCAGCAGAAACCGATTGAAATCATGAAAGACAGCTGCTTGTACTATGGTTCGAGTTTACAAGGTAGAGTGGACGGCGCAATCCATGTAACAAAGTTCAGTCGTATGGTTCCGATCATGATTTGTAACCGTGGAGGAATCTTTTTCTTTCCGACTCAATCATCAAAGAGCGAATCGTGCATTTGGATCGCTCATAGTCATGTGAAAGAAATCCTGCCACTTTATACAGAGCATTGTCAGGTTGTGTTGACGAACAACAAAACCGTTCCGGTACAAGTGACGAAAGCCGTCATGGAATCCAAAGTTAACAGGGCTGCACAATATCGTCATCTCGTTAATCAACAACAATTGGATCGACAGTTAATTTGTAATCCGATGAACCTGGATCAACTTGTTGCTCTTGAGTCAACAGGTGCATATACGTTTACACAAGATCATCTCGAATTGAATTGACCCTTTCTAACTGAAACTTTAAAAAATCCCATCCGTACATAGTAGAAAGACTTGATCTATAAGGGGTGAAGGGAAGTTGATTATTGGAGGAGCATTAATGATAGGGATTGGACTTGGTTTTATTTCACTTAAAGAAAGTATAAAAATACTTTCTTCAGTATAAGTGCAACTAATGGCTCAGCCTACGCCTAAGGCTTGCCTTTGCCAAGTTTTCTTTATTGACCAGGTCCAAGCAGGAACCTTATTAGGGTTAGAGGTCGGATTGTTAGTCGAAGGTAGCCTCAAATATACTAAGAAAGGATCATGACAGCTGCAAAATATGTAGCTGTCTTTTCTTTTTAAAAAGTTAATCAAATCTATAGGTTTCTCTCATATATGATTTATATTGATCAATTAACATTCAAGTTGACGTCATGACCATGGCACTGTTCTAAAACATTTGATGAAAAAATAGATTGGATGGTGAGGAAGGTGTTAAGTGGCAATGCAAAAATACTCAATACATGAATGGGAAATGCACGGAATTCACTTGTATGGAAGAGAAAAACGATTCTGGAATTTTCAATGCTCCAAATGCTATGGCATTCAATCGGTCGAAGATATCTTGAGGGCTGGCTATCAACCGAACCTGGCATATTCCTATTGCCAGACCTGTCATCATGAGGCGAAACAAGGAACGAATGGGAAAGGGAAACTGATAGAAGTGGATGACGATCTGCAAGTTGAGATATTCGATTTTGCTTAAAAAAAGGACTGTACCAGAAGTAGTAGCTTGAACTCTGGTGGCAGTCCCGTTTTTTTAAAAATCAACAACGAACATTATCTCATATTGAATGCAAAAGGCAGCCAGCAACAAAAATTAGAGGACATCTGTTCCGTTATCTGTTACAAAAATTGATGTTTTGGAAAAATAGAGGACAAATGATCCGCTATTTAGGTTAAATCCAGGTGCTTTCCCTTCGTTTTTCCTCAATAAGGTCTCTGGTGTCCTCTAATTTTGAGAAATAAGTCATTTTGAAGCAAATAAAGGTCTCCTATGTCCTCTAAATTCAAATTGTCCGTTACGGCATCTGTAACTGCAGTTATATTTTTGACTTTGTAAAAGAATGATCTTAGATCGCCCAGTTTCCGTCCTTGAAAAGTTGTACTTTTTCACCGTCATTTGTTTCAGCAACAATATCCAGGTCAGCTGATCCGATCATAAAGTCGGTATGGCCACGACTTTGGTTGACACCGCGTTCTTCCAGTTCTTCTTTGGATAGTTTACCGACATCTTTTACAGACATGGTAATTGAAGTTCCGATTGCAAGGTGGCAGGATGCATTTTCATCATAGAGCGTGTTGTTGAAAATGATTCCGCTGTTTGAGATCGGCGAGTCGTATGGTACAAGAGCTACCTCTCCTAGAAACTTCATGCCCTCATCGATTTCAAGTAATTGTTTTAACGTGTCATAACCCGTTTCCGCACTGAAATCGACAACTTTTCCGTCTTCAAACGTCAAGCTGAAGTTATCGATGAGATTCCCCATTGCGGATAAAGGCTTTTTACTTGAAACAGTTCCATTCACACCATTTTTATGTGGTGTCGTGAATACCTCTTCTGTCGGAAGGTTCGGTATGTAAGACGTATCGAAAGTCGATTCATGACCGCCGCCAATCCATAGGTGTTCAGGATGAAGGTCAATTGTAAGGTCTGTACCTTCGGATTTATAATGCAGCGTTTTGAAACGCTTCTCGTTCAAGTAATCTACTTTTTCCGAAAGTGTTTTACCGTGTTCTTCCCAAGCGGCTACAGGATTTTCCTGATCGATGCGGACCGTTTTGAAGATCGCTTCCCAAAGGGCTTCGATTGCTTCGCTTTCACTTTTATCAGGGAACACACTTTTCGCCCAGCCAGCTGTAGGGACACCTGCAATTGCCCAGTGAATATCACCGTTAAGCTGTGCTTTTGAGAAGTTTTGCAGCTTTTCGCCGCGGTTCTTCTGTACCCACATCAAGCGTTCTGGTGAAACTCCCCCATAAGCGTTAGGATCGTCTCCTGTAATGTTCAACAAGCAATCATTGTTCTCTGCGAAACTAGTATACTTGTCAATTTCCCACTGAGGCAGGTCATTCTTCAATGTTTCTTCAGATGCACCTTCCAAGTGGTAACGGGAAGTTACGGTGTCCTTCCAGTCAACATAAACGCGCTTACATCCGTTAGCGTAAGCATATTTTGTAACTTTTCGCGTAAACTCTTTTGCTTCAATCGGAGAAAGGATCAACAAGCGTTGTCCTTCTTGTATATTCAATCCGGTTTTTACAACGAGTTCAGCATATTGATCCAACTTTTCCTCAAACGTTTTCATAAAAAATCCCTCCTCTAGGAAAATATTATCATAGTTCGTTGAAAGGTGTTAGGGAAGAGGCATAGAATTGGAAAATTTCTGAGGAACAAACCAATAAATGGTACAATATAGAAAAGGGGTGGGTGAGAGGTGCCATTAGAAGCAGTGGTTTTTGGATTATTGAAAGTGAGTCTAGCTGCAATATTTTCAGTTATCTTATTTATGATGTTTAAAGATAAGCAACAACGATCCGCGTTTGTCTGGATTCTAATCCATATCTGTTTGAACTATGCTGCCATATTCTTTTTATCAAAAGTATTGGCAACAGATTATTCACTTGTTATGGCTTCTGGGGAAAATTCATTATTAATTGGAACCTCGGTACTGCTATGGTTCTTGAGTTTAATCTGTCTTGTAATCTCGGTTTACCAGTTTTCAGTATTAAGAAATCAGGCAGTCTATCAGAATAAGACAAAGTAGCATAAAAGGAGGAGGGGTTTTGCTGAAGAGGAAATCCGGGGACCGTAAAGATTGGGAGAGAATCACAAAAAGACGCTACGCTCAAAACTATCTTGATACGGAATCGTTTAAAGGATACATAACTTTATTGAAAATGGATGAGATAAAAGAACCGTTAAATGTACAGTATGGCGAACAGGAGCTTTGTATTGTGGACCAAGGATATAGTTGGCTTCAGCAGTTTCCAGATTACATGCATCATTCAGTGACGACTATGTTTGATGTAGATGGCAAAATCATACAATGGTATATCGATATTTGCTCTGAAGTTGGACTGGATGAAAATGGTGTACCTTGGATGGATGATCTATTCCTCGATATTGTCGTATTACCTTCGGGTGAAATCATTCTTAAAGATGACCATGAACTTGACTATGCACTGGAAATGGGGACAATAAATCTTACTCTTCATCAAATGGCCTTAAGTGAACGGGATGATATCCTCTCCAAATGTAAGCAAGGTAAGTTTTCTATCCTCGATCAAGCTAAAATGCATATGAAACTACTCCAGAAGTTAATAGAAGTGAAATCATGACTCGTAAAATGATTTGGTGTGTAATCGGTGTGGTTGTTTCGGCTTTACTTGTAGCAATCTTGCTTCCCGCTGTAACCCTGCACTTTGGGAAAGGTTATGGTGGTCAGGTGTATGGGTTTGAAAAAGGTGAGGAAGAGCACTATGCGGAACAGCCAAGTGACAATTGGGAGATCACCTTTTATGCCGTCACTTTTCACAATGAAGATATGTATACAGATCCACAATCTGTCATGGTAGTCAACTTTAAGAACGATGATCCGCCAAAAAACTTCACCTATTCGGTTGAAGGGACAGATGTGACTGAAACCAGTGACCTTCATGATGGCAAGGTGTACGTCCAACTCCCACAAAAATCAGTTGAACCGTTCTTATACGATCTATTTGAACAAGGTCCACAGAGCACTTTGAAGGTGAAAATGCAGTGGAGTACTCAAGAAGAGACGATCGAGCTGCCATTCCACACTTCATTCGGCAGACGACAATTTCCCTGGTATTTGAAATTCATGGAACGAGAACTGCGGTAAGGAGGAGGGGTTATTTTTAGATACATAGTTTTAGTTTGTGTGCTGGCATTATTGGCTGCATGTTCTCAAGGAGCAGCCCAGCAATTTGAAGATATAATCGATGTAAGCGATATTGAAGAAGTATCAATCAGCTTATTGGAAGAAGGAAGCTTTCGACTGGACGATCATGATGATATCAGTCGTTTCTATCAACTATTGGAAGGTAAAAGCTTTCAACAAGCAACACAGAATGAAGTAGCAGATATATTTAAGATGAGTAACACACTCGAACTCAAAACGATCAAAATCTATTATGGACTTCGTAAAGAATTTGATGGGTTTGGAATGACTCTTATAGAAGATGGAAGCATGGGTTTCATTGAATTTAAAGATGGAAAAGGGAGCCGTTTTTATAAACCTACCCGAAAGTCCACTGACTATTTTGAAGAAATTCTGACTTATTCTGAGGATAAGTTGGAAAACAGAAAGAAGGATGTTCAAGTTCTCGATTTATTGGAGGAAAAGGAAAATGGGGATAAGACGATTGAGGTGGAAATAATCGAAGGAAAAGGAAAGGTTCCTGGTGATGAATAAGCGTGTGATACGAATAATCGGGATTTTCCTTGGTGTTTCACTTGCCCTTTGGGGTTACACGTATTTTCAGAATTCTTCAATTGAAAAAGTGTTGGAGGGGAAGGATGTCCTGGACGTTGTTCCTATTTCCACCAATGATCATTTAGTGATTTATCAATCTGATCAAATGATTCACGGTGATCACTATTCTAAAGGAATACTTGGTTGGGGATTGGATGGTTCAAGTGCCCCGGCTATCATGAATCGTGCTGAGGATACGATTTTTCGAATCGATAATTTCAGTGTGATCTCAATAAACAATAAGGGATTTCTGTATGGTTATGTTGATCCAATGAAAATCAAACAGATCAGGTTCCAAAACGGTGACTTCAGCGTCAGGACCGATGTTAATTCCTCTTACTGGCACCTCCCTATGCTGAGTGAAGAGGTTAGTTTTAAGGCTCAACAACTGAGTGTGATTTTGGAAGATGGAACTGAAGTCTTCTATCCTTTCGAAGGTTTGAATTAAAGCATTGCATCAGCGAATGGGGTAGTGCATTTATGGAAGTGGAATAGTTGGAGCAGGTAAAAAAACTGAAGGGGCGATGGCTTTGCCGGTATATAACAAATTGGTTCGAGATCGGATTCCTGAAATGATTGAAAAGAGCGGGGATTCATACCAGACTCGTATTTTGGATGAAACGGCGTACATAAAAGCACTAGAGGAAAAAGCGTTTGAGGAACTTAAGGAATATCAGGGGGCAGCAGATGCTGAAGACGTACTTGAAGAATTAGTTGATTTGATCGAAGTCATTCATGCGTTGACAGAAGCACGTGGCTTCACGGTCGATGAATTGGAGTCAGTGCGGAAAAGCAAAGCTGAAAAACGAGGTGCATTTTCTGAGCGTGTTTTCTTAATCGATGTAAAAGTGAATGGGGATTAATGTATGAGCGGCTCTTCCTATTATGATCAACAGGATTTCTTGTACAATTTCAAAAAAGGCGAAATAGAGGAGAAAGTCCAAATAATGTGCTGGAAGGTCCAGCATTGATGTCCTTGATCAGGGAAGTTGGCGGTACGAACATTCTTGTTTGGCTGTGGCGATGGCCAGTTCGGGGCAGATCTTCTTTCTTTAGGAGCTTCTAGCTATCATGGGGTGGATGGATCAGAGAAGATGATTGAAGAGGCTGAACGAAATTTAATGGATACAACAGCAACCTTAGAGCGAGCTGATCTTAATGAAATACAGATTGAAGCGAACACGTATGATCTGGTTGTTTCAAGGTTCGTCTTCCATTACCTCGCTGATGTGTCGGAGCTTTTTCGAAAAGTCCATCATGGTTTGAAAGACGGGGGAAGTTTTGTGTTCAGTGTACAACATCCTGTTATAACAGCTTCAACGAAGAGCGCTGACGGAAAACAACGTACAGACTGGATTGTGGATGATTATTTTAGCCAAGGTGAACGAACAGAACCATGGATCAACCAACCCGTTACGAAATATCATCGCACCACAGAACAATATGTCAACGAATTACTCCAATCAGGGTTTTCGCTGGAAAATCTGAAAGAAGGGACCCCTGAACGGCACCAGTTCAGCTCACTAGAAGAATATGAACGTCGCAAACGGATACCGCTATGCCTAATCTTAGCGGCAAAAAAACGTTAAAAGTGCCAGGCACCGAATGAAGCCCTTAGAGCCCCAAGCACTCCAATTCGGTGCCTGGCACCAATCAGAACGTGTTGTGTGCCAAGGGGTTTGAAATGGTGCCTGGCACTTGAAAATTTTTGCAGGGTTATTGGGTTTTCTTGAAGAAAACTATTGTAGAAAATTATTTGATAAAGGGGTAGGAACGATATGAATCAAGTCGAAGAGACTGACAGGGTTACGTTTGTAGCAGAAAAAATACTAGAAAATAAACAGAAGATTGCTGATGATATCGTCAGGCTACGATTGGAAGCTGTTCAATCCGATAATGAATTCTTTATGAAGGATGCTTTGGAAGAGAGAGCATTGAGTTTGGTGGAATTGATCGGTACCAATTTGAAAAAAAGTGATCCTGCTGATTTCAATGAAGCGATCAGTTGGGGCAGCGAGAAAGGAAAAGAAGCTGTCGTGAAAGAGGTACCGATTACTGAGGCTCTTCAAAATACATTTTATTATCGAAAAGCGATTTGGATGTACATTGCGGAGATTGCAGAACAAGAAAGGCTAAGTGGGGAAACGATCATTAAAGTAGCGAACAGCTTGGATCCTGTATTGGACCAGGCGGTATTTGGATACAGCAAAAGTTATGTAGAATACAACCTGGAAGTCGCAAACAGGTACCAAAATACATTGATAGAACTTTCCGTACCGGTCGTACCTTTGTTTTCAGGTGTAGCAGTATTGCCGCTCATAGGTGATATTGATACAAATCGTGCAAAATCCATACAAGAAAAAGCGTTGGAACGTTGCGAGGAGTTGAAATTAGAGCGCCTGGTCATCGATTTATCTGGTGTTGCTGTTGTTGACACGATGGTTGCGCATCATATTTTCCAACTGGTCACTACGCTTAAACTCCTTGGTGTCAAAGCTTTAATTACTGGAATACGCTCAGCGGTTGCAATAACAGCTGTGAATTTGGGTATCGATCTTCAGGAATTGAATATTTATACTTCTTTACAGCAAGCACTTGATGCCCTGGGGTATGGTTTGGTTCGCGAAGAAAACATCAAATAATCAGGAAGGTAGGATCATATCAATAAATACATCAACTGGAACATCGTCCTGTTTTTACTTTTGTTACAATGGTTAGTCACTCCCTTCGGAATGCCCAACCCTGAGGACTTGTTATTGGAACGGGTCATGCTCGGACTTATTCTATTTTTTGAACTGATCAACGAATGGAGAAAGCTCATTCAGACGAAAGATGTGTTCGGGTTATATGCGCTGTTTATAGGTTTTTTGCTTACAATCCTTATTGTGGATTTGCTTTTAAAAGGTTATCAATCATTTGCATCAGCGATATTTGGGGTTGGGATGACCTCTTTGTTTGATAGGTACAAAAAAGATTTTAAAGCAGCACAGGAATACCAGCAATAACAGTAATTTGTTATTGAATAAAATCGTCTGTGTAATCCTGCCCAAGGGTTACACGGCCGATGCCTTCTTCTGCTAATTTTCTCTGTAGCTGTTCTAGTATAAATAGCGTGACCATTTCATTCAATTCTTCATTGGACAGTTCTTCTAGTTGCTCGAAAATTTCTTCTCGTGATTTGGCTTCCATCAGTCCGTAGACGATTGGATACATATCTTCTTCATCAGCTGAAAAATGGTATTTGAAGGTATTATAAATTTCATCGACCAATTTCATCTATCATCACCTCAAGGTTAATTTGCCCTTGACGACGCCCATCATTCACGTGTAAAATCTTGAAATTTTTCCGCATATTTTTTAAAATAATAATCATAATAGAAGATGTGTTCAACATTAGTGGGCTATAGCCAAGCGGTAAGGCAACGGACTTTGACTCCGTCATGCGCTGGTTCGAATCCAGCTAGCCCAGCCATACATAATGACACCCTTGATGGGTGTTTTTTTTATATTTGAAGAAAGTATAAATACTTTCTTCAATATAAGCGCAACTAAGGTACAGCCTGTGCTAAAGCTTGGTGGTGCCAAGTTTTCTTTATTGAGCGGATTGTTTGATACTGTATAGAACGCCTGTTACTGTAACGTTAACTGATAAAAAAGTATATCTACTCACTTTATTAAAGAAAGAGGGATGAATGATGGATCCACTATTTAATACAGGAAAACTAGGTAAAGTTGAATTAAAGAACCGTTATATGGTAGCACCGATGACCCGTGTGAGTGCGGAAGGCGAGGGACTAGCAAATCATCGGATGGAAAAGTATTATGAACGATATGCAAGAGGTGGTTTCGGTACGATTATCACAGAAGGGATTTATCTTGATGAATCTTACAGCCAGGGTTATCACAACCAACCTGGGATCGCAAACGAAAAACAAATGGAGGCATGGCGATCTATTGTTGAAACAGTTCAACATCATGGGTCTAAAATAATCGCACAACTCATGCATGCTGGGAGTCAAGCACAAGGGAACCGTTTTACAAATGAAACGGTCGCTCCTTCATCAATCACTCCAAAAGGAGAGCAGCTCCCTTTCTACGGTGGATCTGGTCCGTATAAAGAGCCGAAAGAACTCACGCTGGATGAAATTGAAAATGTGAAGAATTCCTTTGTAAAGGCAGCTATCTATGCCAAAGAGGCTGGATTTGATGGTGTCGAAATCCACGGAGCCAATGGCTATTTACTTGATCAATTCTTGACCGATTATTTGAACCATAGACAGGACCAATACGGTGGCTCCCTTGAAAAACGACTTCAATTCATGCTTGAAATCATCGACGTTGTGCGTCAAGCAGTTGGAGATGACTTTATGGTGGGGATTCGAATCTCACAAGGGAAAGTGGCTGATCAGGAATATAAATGGCCGAATGGTGAGAAAGACGCATTTACGATTTTTTCAAAGCTTGGTGAAACCACCCTCGACTACATTCACGTTACAGATAGAGATGGTTCTGAACCAGGCTTTGGAGTTGGAACGAAGACGCTGGCTGAGGCAGCCAAAGTATTCAGTCGTCTCCCGGTCATAGCTAATGGGGGATTAGGAGAGCAGGAGAAAGCACGGAAACTGATTGATCAAGATCAAGCGGATTTTATCAGCCTTGGTACAACCGCCTTGGCCAATCCGGATGCACCTAATCGCATCAAAAAGCAGGCTCCTTTAAAAGAATTCAATGCAAAAGAAATACTCATGCCGAAAGCTGAAATCAAAGACATTGAGTTGAAGGAAGAAATCATTACTGGTTAGAACACGGGAAAGATTAGCCACGTCGCATTTGGATATTCGTGGCGACTTTCCTTTTTCACATTGGTAAGTGTAAGCGGTTTCTAAAACGATTGACAAATAGGGTCGAAATCCGACATAATGGTATAAAATGAATATATGCGAATGAAGATCGTGGGAGAGTCGGACATTCCGACACCGAAGGAGCAAGTTCCAGAAAACCATGGAACAAATCTCTCAGGTAAACGAACTGCGATCGGACGCATCTCTGGAGAGCGCGAAAGCCACCAAAGGGGTAACCAATAATCTCTCAGGTAAAAAGGACAGAGCGGGTGAAATCACCTTCTTTGTCCTTTTTATTTTTTGTGTAAAAAAATAGCTCTCTTTGAGAAGGAGGCATTACAATGGGCTACAATAGTTGTTTTGATATAATCGGGCCGATCATGGTTGGTCCATCAAGTTCACATACAGCAGGCGCGGTTTGGATCGGCAGAGCGGCTTATGAACTTTTAGGCGGTGTGCCGGACCATGTTGAAATCAAGTTATTCGATTCTTTTGCGGAAACTTATCAAGGACATGGTACAGATAAAGCTATCCTTGGCGGTTTGCTAGGCTTCGATACAGAAGATACTCGAATCAAACATGCATATGATTTTGCCTCAGATGCCAATCTGAACTATGAGTTTGTGTTAGAGGAAAATTGCAAGGAGTTCGATCACCCGAATGTCGCGATTCTGACCGTTCAACTGGGAACCCGGAAAATAGTCATCGGTGGTGCGTCTGTAGGCGGAGGACTTGCTGAAATTTTCAGGATCAACAATTACAGGGAATTAGATATACCTGTAAGCACGTTTGACGATTTGAAAAAGATGGTCCGACGTATGGACGAAGAGGTTGCATGAAAGGGAGATGAGCGGTATGGATATCCAATCAACAGCCGATCTGCTCGATTTTTGCGAACGTGAAAATAAGACGATAGCTGAAGCGATGATCGAGCAGGAGCATGTGAAATCGGGAAAATCGAAGCAAGAGATTTTCGACATGATGAAAGAGCGATTGATGAAGATGCAGCATGCAGTTGAAGAAGGGTTAGAGGACGCATCAGAAGCACCGAGCGGAATTTCCGGCGGTGATGCCGTGAAAATGAAAGCCTATATTGAAGCGGGCGACGTTTTATCAGGTTCGATCATTAGTGATGCCATGGCTTGCTCAATGGCAACTTCAGAAAGTAATGCTCGCATGGGTGTGATTGTTGCTACCCCGACAGCTGGTGCTGCTGGGATTTTGCCAGGTGTGTTATTTTCCCTTCATAAAAATACCGACATGGAGCTAGATGATCTGGTCATGGGGTTGTTCACAGCAAGTATGCTCGGTTATATCATAGCTAACCGATCGTTCATCTCCGGTGCAGCAGGCGGTTGCCAGGCGGAAGTCGGCTCAGCAACTGCGATGGCAGCAGGTACGATCGTGGAATTAAAAGGTGGATCACCAAAGCAGGCGGTTCATGCTACAGCAATGGCGATGAAATCCTTGCTCGGGCTCGTCTGTGATCCTGTCGCTGGGTTGGTTGAGGTACCATGCATCAAGCGGAATGTCATCGGAACCTCGATTGCATTTTCTTCAGCAGATATGGCACTCGCTGGAGTGGAAAGTAGAATTCCATGTGACGAAGTGATCGATACGATGTATGATATTGGTAAGAACATGCCACGCCCTCTAAAAGAGACAGCATTAGGAGGATTGGCGATCACGCCGACAGGTCAGAAGGTGAAAGAGCGGCTATTCTCAAAAACCGGTCTTGTAAATCGACTGGGAGGAGGAAATCATGATGAACCTCAAAATAACGGAAATGGCACTTCACGAACTGAAAAAGCTGAAGTTGGCAACAGATAAAATTCTCCGTATCGATGCTGAAATGCAGGGTGGGTGCGGAACGATGATGAAATTCAAATTGATTGAAGACGATTCACGAAAGAGTGATTCAGTCATCCGATCAGAAGGGGTCGAGTTCTACGTCGATCATTTTACAAAACGGAATCTTGATGATGAATTGACATTGGATTACCATTCAGAGACAGGCTTTGTGTTCGAGTCTGAATGGGGACCCATGGGACTTGAATGTCATCTTGCTTGAAAACCGCCCGCCGTTTCGGGTGGTTTTTTTGTAGGTGTAAAAGAAGGCTTTGAAATTGCTCAAGATGACTCCCACCCATTCAAATATGGAAAGAATTGCGCGCAATTCTTCCTTTTATCAACACAAAAAGCCTAAGACGAAGGCTGTCAGAAGAGCTTATGTGCTTTACTATTAGTGCTTAAGCGTGAGTGTTGTACTGGGGATAAAAGATTGGGGTGGTGACGCGTTTAGGTTTAGGTTTGCACGTTAGGATGCGGGTCTATTTTACTGAATTGCTCAAGTTGCCCCGAAATTACTAAAGTTTGCCTAACGTTCACTAAAAAAAGTACTGACCCGGTTCAAGTCAGTACTTCGTTTAGGTTACTGCATTTGGTTCGTTGTTTGGTTAGACTGACCAGCAGCCATGCCACCCATAGTTCCCATTCCTGGAATCATGTTTTGCAATTGGCCACCTTGTTTTCCTGACATCATGTTGTAAGCAGCAGCTCCAATACCTACAGATGCGATGATAGGCAGCCATTGAATGTTTCTTCTGTTCATTTTGTAAATACCTCCCTTACTCAAGTGAACGAAAGACATTACTTATTGTGTTCTTCCGTGACCCCAACATGTTAGTAGAACAATCCCATTTTTACATGTAATAAGCATAAAGGCGAAAAATAGGATAAAGCAATCTGGGTACCCTAAGAATAAATTACTGACAAGGGATGTTAATGTTTAATGGTAAAACGCAGCTTATTTATTATCAGTATTTTACTGATTGTATTTTCCATATATGTGTTCGGGTTTGCCACTTCACCAAAAGCCCTCGAGAAAAATTCAGGTGGTTCGTCTTCCAAGCCAGTCGTGCTTTTACTGGTTGATTCGTTGATGGAGAAACCTTTACAGCAAGCAATTGAAAAAGGCAAAGCGCCAGCAATGGAATTTTTGATCGAAAAAGGACAGCTGCGATCTGAAGTGATCAGCTCTTATCCGACCATGTCAGTAACTATTGACAGTACACTTTTGACAGGAACCCATCCGAATGAGCATGAGGTGCCAGGACTCGTTTGGTTTGATGAAGCGGAGAATCGTTTGATCAATTACGGTAGCGGAAAAGGGGAGATTTACCGGCTTGGCGTCAACCAGGTTGTTGAAGATGGATTGATCAACTTGAATAAAAGCCATTTGAATGGTGACACGCAAACCCTATATGAGGAATTGTCCAACAATGAAAAAGATTCCGCATCCATCAACGGGCTCGTTTTCAGAGGAAAAAAAGAGCATGTACTGCAGATCCCTCAGGTTGCACAAATTTTTAATATGATTCCCCAAAACACTACAGTGAAAGGTCCACCTATATTATCGTTAGGTGCTGTCTCATACCATAACCCAAAAAACCGGTTGAATAACAATGCTTGGCAGGCGATGGGCTACAATGATAAATTTTCGGCGAAAGAAGTGGAGCATCTGATTAAAAAGGCCCAGCTCCCAGCTTTCACACTCGCATATTTTTCAGATATGGATCAATCTGTACACGAGAAAGGGCCGATGGATCTCGAAGGCATCGCTAAGTTCGATGAGCAGTTACAATCTATACTGAATTTGTATGATAGTTGGGATGAAGCGATTGAAAAAGTCACCTGGCTGGTGTACGGGGATAGTGCTCAATCGAAGATAAAGGATGACAAACAAGATGCTCTCATTAAACTGCGATCCCTTTTAAAAAAGTACCACATCTGGGAAATCGGAAGTCCCCTGGAGAAACGTGATCAGATCGTTTTGGCAGTAAACGAGCGAATGGCCTACATCTATCTAAAGGATGAGCGGGTACTCGTAGAAGATGTGGTTACTGAATTGAAAAAAGATGAGCGGATCGGCTTCATCGCCTGGAAAAATAAAAGGAAAAATCATGTAATAGCTCCGGGTTCGGATAAAATGCTGACCTTCGCCCCTGGCAGCAATTATGTAGATGAGTATGGTCAATCGTGGGAGTTGGACGGTGATTTCTCAGCAATGGATCTTACAATAAACAATGGACGCAAGATTGACTATGGTGATTATCCGGATGGGCTGGCAAGACTCTTTGGTGCACTGCATTCCCATGAAGGACTATTCATCATCGTGGATGCCGAACCAGGGTACGAGTTTTTCGATTCCCACACTCCGACACACATCGGTGGTGGTGGGCATGGATCATTGCACAAAGCCGATTCTGTAACGCCTCTAATTATTACTGGTACATCGAACGCTCCACAATTTGATCGTGTTATAGACTTCAAGAAATGGATTTTATCGATGACGAAGTGAAGGTGATTAAAGGAAAAAAGGATACAAATGCCGAAGAAGATTTTTTAAGGAGCTAAAGTAATAGGAGAGGGAAGAATGGTTAAATTCATACCGAATAATAAAAGCATGATCCAAACCGAGCTGGAGATCATGAACTCGAACCCGCAGTTTAACCTCTGGTCAACTGATAAGTCTTTAATGGATGATGCTGATGTTTTAAAGGAGCATGAGGAAAGCGAACAATTAGGATCGATGCGTTGGATCGTTCAATATGGGGAGGATATGACCGGACTTATCGATTACTTACCGGAGAATCCTAAGGATGGCTTCCCCTGGATCGGTTTGTTTGTCGTACATAGTGATTTTCAAGGAACAGGTTTAGCGAGTTCGGCTTATGCGCTTTTAGAAGAGAAATTGAAAAGCTATGGTCACACTGAGATCCGACTGGCTATTTTAGAAAAAAACAAACCAGGAAAACGGTTTTGGGAAAAACAAGGCTTTGAAAAATACAGTGACGGCGAGTTGGATGGCAGGAGGATTGAAAAGTGGCGGAAAGAATTGAAATAATGAATGATATGGAATGTGATCGGTATTTTCTTTAGATAGCAATGGAAGAGGTGAAATTTTTGCATGTGGACGAAATCGTGTCCATTCGGAAATGGATGCCACTGCTCATGCAGAAATTGATGTGATTCGCAAAGCAAGGGAAGCAATGATAAAAACCTCTAATGAGCGTCAGTTCACGTTGTACACGACTGTCGAGCCTTGTGTCATGTGTTCTGGTGCCATTTATTTAGCTAACATCAAACGAGTAGTTTGGGCACTGGATGATAATAACTTTGGAGGGTTTCGTGAATTGAGACAACATTCAAGATATGAAGCACGACTAAAAAAGATCAGAACCACTTCCATGCCTTTTGATGATATGGCGAACCTCCAACGCGACCGCATGATTCGATGGGATCTAAGGAGAGGGAAGCAAAATCACTGGCCAGAAGTGGTCATTCAGTAATTTCATCGTTTTTTCTCATGGCTTTATTAAATAAATTTACTGACAAAAATTCAAACCATCTTTTTACATTTTAAAAAAGGAGTCTCCTGATCGATGCAGAATTTACCTAGTGGATTCTAAATTTGTTAGGAGGTATTTTTATGCAAGCGCAAACCTTGATTGAAGAAATCAACCAATTAGGTGAAGAACTCCTAAAAAAGAAAAAACAGCTGGCAGAATTGAGAAGAGAAGTACCTGAAGAGCGGGTTGAAAACTACAGATTCAGAAATAAAGAAAATGAAGAAGTAACACTTGAGGAATTGTTCCTTGATAAGGACGAATTGATTGTCATCCATAATATGGGGAAGGGCTGTAACTATTGCACGTTATGGGCTGATGGATTTAATGGTGTCTATCATCATCTGATCGAACGGGCTGCCTTTGTTGTAAGTTCCCCGGATGAACCAAGTGACCAGGAGGATATAGCAGCAGAACGCGGGTGGAGGTTCCCGATGGTTTCGACGAAAGGGACGACCTTTAAAGTAGACATGGGCTATGAAAAAGATGGCTCCTATCATCCAGGCGTTTCTACTTTCCGTAAAAACGAAAACGGTGAAATCTTTCATTATGCAGACGCACCCCTCGGCCCAGGAGATGACTTCTGTTCGGTTTGGCCTTTATTCGAACTTTTGCCAGGTCGTGAGGGCTCCTTTCAGCCGAACCGTAAAATCAATCAAAGGTCATCACTACAGCTGACCAATAATGTCGCGATCCAGGTGAAAAATTACCCTGTTGCCATTGAATTTTATGAAAAAATAATCGGTATGAAACCTGAAAGAACCCTGAATAATGAAACAAAATTATCCTTCAACGGAATGAATTTTTATATGGAAAAAGCGGATGACAACAATGTTTATTTCGAGTTTTCGACCGATGATTTTGAGGGCATGAAAGAGCTGTTGTTGGAACAGGGATGCAAAGTTACGAAGGAATACAATGAGAAAAGCATCATGGTTGCTGACCCCTATGGCATGAAGTTCCACCTCTTTGAGAGCAGCAATCGGTAAATTTGAAGGGCTGACCCAGCGAATCGGTCAGCCCTTTCCTTATAAATTAAACCAGATACACTTGAGCTTCGAAAGGTTTGAGGGTTACAACATCTCCACTTTCGTCGATTTCATCATAGTTCGTGAGGATAAGTTTTCTGTCCGGACCAGCTTTTACCTCATTAAAATCAAACTTCGCTTCATTGTTGGATAAGTTTGTGATGATCAAAGCCTTTTGTTTATCAACCATACGGCTATAGACATAAAGCTTCGGATGCTCCGGCAATAATAAATCATAATTTCCGTAAACGAGCACATCGTTTTCCTTACGCACCTGGATCAATTTTTTGTAATAGGCCAAGACAGAATTCGGATCATCCTGTTGGTTCTCCACATTGATTTCGGTGTAGTTCGGGTTGACGCCGAGCCACGGTTTGGAATTCGAAAATCCACCGTATACACTATCGTTCCATTGCATCGGTGTCCGGGAATTGTCACGGCCTTTCGTCCAGATGACCTCCATCAGTTCTTCATGTGTCTCCCCTTCACGAAGCCCTTCTTTATAAAAATTCAGCATCCCGACATCATTGTACTCCTCAATAGAAGGGAACTTCACATTCGTCATCCCGATCTCTTGCCCCTGATAGATATAAGGTGTACCTTGCATTAAAAAGTAACAGGTAGCCAATGCTTTTGCGGATTCCTTGTGATATTTCCGATCGTCGCCGAAACGGGAAACCGAGCGGGTCTGATCATGATTTTCAAGATAGAGTGCATTCCAACCTCGATTTTCCAATCCCTTTTGCCAATCAGTCAGGATCTTTTTAAAATGGATCAGGTCGAATGTCGTGTCATTTCCTTTCTCCCAAAGCCCCATATGTTCGAATTGGAAGATCATATCGAAGTACCCATTTTCTTCACCTACCCAATCTTCCGCATCTTCAATTTTCACACCATTGGCTTCGCCGACGGTCATGATGTCATAGTTATCAAATGTCTCCTTCTTCAATTCTTGAAGGAAGACATCGATGCCTTCACGGTTCATATGACCATCGAAGGAAGGGACGTATCTTTTATTTTCGGGGTTCGGCATATCAGGGAATCCGGGAACCTTTTTGATATGGCTGATTGCATCGACACGGAAACCATCGATACCTTTATCAAGCCACCAATTGATCATATCGTAAACTTCTTCACGGACCTTTGGATTTTCCCAATTCAAATCAGGCTGTTTTACATCAAAAATATGCATGTAATACTCATCCGTTTTCTCATCATACTTCCAGGCAGAACCGCCGAAAATCGATTCCCAATTATTCGGTTCGCGGCCATCCTTCCCAGAATGCCAAATGTAGTAATCACGATATGGGTTGTCTATTGATTTCCGCGATTCGATAAACCATGCATGCTCATCAGAGGAATGGTTGACGACAAGGTCCATGATCAATTTCATTCCGCGTTCATGAGTCTCAGCCAATAATTGATCGAAATCCTCCATCAAGCCGAATTCATCCATGATACCTTTGTAATCGCTGATATCATAGCCGTTATCGGCGTTAGGAGATTGATAGATCGGGCAAATCCAGATAACATCAATGCCAAGATCCTTCAGGTAATCCAATTTTGAAATCACGCCTTGAATATCGCCGATCCCATCACCATTGCTGTCTTTGAAACTGCGCGGATAGATCTGATAAACAACACTTTCTTTCCACCATTTTTTAGCCATATATTTCTCTCCTCTAAAGCAAAGCTGTCTCTTTTTCTTAGGCTCTTTTCTTAAAGATTGTTGCTTTTGAGTTATTTTCAAAAACTCACCTTGTTCAAGTTGATTGGAGAGCAAGGTGCGAGACTCCTCGAAAATGAAAATCGCATTTTCTTCGTGCGATATAACGCTGCCGATGCTTTCCTTGTCCTGCGGGCTCACCGCACGCCCCGAGGAAAGCGAGCATCCTGGAGCGGAAATCAACAACTTTCAAGAGCAACAAAGTTTGCGAAAAAAGCCTTTTCTTTATACTTAGTCATTATTAAATTAGTGCAAGCGTTTGCATTAGTTAATATCCTTATGATACCTCTTTCCTTTTTGTATTGCAATGTCTTATCGGAGGTTAAATTTTCAGTGATAAAAAAAGAGGAGGATCCATACAATTTGTGGAAGTAGAGGTGAGCGCTATCAGCAACAGATTTTTAAAATTGAAGGTGAGTACATGTCAGAAGAACAACGGCTAAAAGAGTTGGAAGAGCGTGTCAAAAAACTTGAGCATCAATTAAGTGAGATTCAAAAAACTGAGTCACATAAAAGGGTGGACCAGGGGGAAACCGTTCAACCTGTGCAAAAAAGAGATGTATCCAAAAAGAATACTCGTCACTCTGTGGATGATGTTCCTCCCTGGGAGCCTCCAAAAGAACCGATGGATTGGGAACGGGTCATCGGTCAAATTTGGTTACCGAGGATTTTTATTTTTGTCTTATTGTTAGGCGTCATATGGGGATTCAAGGCAGCATCGGAGGTAGGAATCATCAATGAGGCGGTACGTTGTATCCTCGGATTTGTAGCAGGAGTCGCTCTGATCCTGGTTGGAGAGCTGCAGATCAGAAAAGGACGAAATGCGCTGGGGCAGGTGCTTTTAGGTGGATCAGTCACAGTCCTCGTGGTTACGACGTTTGCAACACATGTCTTATATGGGTTCATTGGACTGTCGGCAGCATTCAGTATGAATCTAATTTGGATCGGACTCGGTATCTATTTCGCAATCCGTCATCGGTCAGAGGTGCTCGCAGTGCTTGCGACTGTCGGCGGTTATTTCATTCCGTTCTTATTGGACAGCAATACTGCCAATACGTGGTTTTTCGTAAGCTATGAGACGATTTTCTCCATCATCATGCTCGGATTCGCATTGTGGAAAAAGTATTCGAAGCTTCACGTCGTCGCAATGGTCCTTTTACCGGTTGTCCTCATGCTTTACCTGGTATTTGCTATTTTACCGATTTACCCAGTTGCTAAAGGAGACCTTGAAATTTTAAGCTACGGCATGTTCTTGCAGCATCTTGTTTTACTAGGGGTATTTTTAAGCTATAAGGTGTATCCGAAAGTTCAGCAGTCTATCTTGTTCATCAGCTCTCTAGCGAGTCTTGGTTTCATGTATCAAGGTTTCGACCGCAGCAATTGGCCAACAATCTTGCTCGGAATCGCAATCGTATATATCATTGTTTACGGATATGTCCATTTAAAAAAGATCACCCACACCAGTACAGTTATTTTCCCGATTTTGCTGCTGAGTATGCTGTTTTATTTCATGGAGGTCTTTACTGGACGTGAACTGGCAATCATTCTGTTGCTCCAGGGAACAGCGGCGATCTATATCGGACTGATCAATAAGCTCAAGCTGCAGCTTTGGAGCGGTGCGTTTGTGTATATCATCGGACTTTTGCATACGATCACTGTGCAGATTGAAGAATTGAATTCTGCTCAGATGTACAGCTGGACTGTGCTGATTGCAACATTGTGGTTGCTGACGTACCTGGCTAAGAAGGATATCGAAATTATACCGAACGAATCTCGAAGACTGTTATTCGGGACGACAGCTGTTGCACTCCTTGCCTATATCAGTCAATTAAGCTATGTTTTCACAAAATATGAATCGGTGAACACGCAATATCTGACGATGACCCTCTGTTGGATTGTCTATGCGGTTTGCGGAATCGTGTATGGGGTGATACGGAACAACCAGGCGGTCCGGATCGTCGGTATCATTCTCATCTTTTTATCTTTAGGAAAGTTGATTTTCATCGACTTACCGAATGTCTCGATCGTCGTACGTGCAATCCTCTTCATGATTGTCGGAGCCACAGGAGTCGTGGTTTCCCGTTTCTTCTACACGAAAGACAAAAGCGGGTCAGTCTGAAATCATTCCCCTCGTTCTCCATGAATGGGGGGATTTTTCGAGATTAAGAAGAAATTTTATAAAGATTGATAGAAATGAGCGGGCAATGGCATCTATATAGGGAGACACGAACAGAGGTTGGGGATGTGAGCATATGATTTTGGAGCAGATTGACGTTGAAGAGAGGGACGTTTCAGATCAGCAGTTGGTGGAGCGAGCTCAACATGGCGATGACGAAGCATTTGGTGAGTTGGTCAGACGACATCGGGCTAGTGCGTATGGATACGCGATTTCCGCTAGTAGAAAACATGACCTGGCAGATGAGATTGTCCAAGAGGCTTTGATCCACGCTTTTTTAAAACTCGGAAACTTGTTGGATCCTGCAAAGTTTGAGGGCTGGCTCCATAAGATCGTACGCAACCAGGCTTATATGAAACTGAGAAGAGGAGGACCTTATCGAAGAGAACAGCCTGTCTCAAGTATGTTGAAAGAAACTGAGACTGATTGTTTCGATTCAATTCTCAGGCATCTATCTTATCGACTTGAAGCCAATTATGAAATCGATCCTGAAAAGAAACTGATGAAAAAGGTGACACTTGAAGGGATCCAAGAGTTGCTCTACTGTTTATCTTCCACTGAGCGGAACATGTTCATCGCTTTCTTTTTCAAGGAGCTGTCACCGAAAGAGATTGCTGCAATGTATGAAACGACAACGAGCAATGTCTATAACCATCTATCACGCTCCAGACGGAAGCTCCGCAATGAACGGATTCGTGTCCGGATCGACGAGCACATCCAACTGAGACGTGAACTGGAAAAGCCGAGAAGGAAAGTGCTTGATCTCGAAAATTAATGAGGGGTGTTTGTATGGAAAGTACAGAATCAAAATTAGCATGTGAAAGCTATGAAGGAACATGGACAACGATGGCGTTTGCAATTCATCGAGCCACTAAATCGAAGACAAAACTTTCATTAGTGGAGTTGATGGGATATACAGGTTATGCATTCCGGTTGAACGTCAATGAGGAAAAGGTCGACGTGGCCGGACCCACAGCATTTGACTGGGATGCTTACAACAAAAAAGCGCTGGGGAACATTGGAGTACGGTTCGAAAGCTATGGAACTTCAGACTTCACACCGCCGACTCCCGATGAACTGACACTTGCTATCAGCAAGATTCAAGAGAGCATCGATAAAGAACAGCCTGTGATCGCATGGGATCTATTCCTTCCAGAGTTCGGAATCATCTACGGGTACGATGATGACAAAAAGGAGCTCTATGCTATGGACGGTACAGGAAAGCACGGTCCTATCGCTTATGAGAAACTGGGAAATGGTGAATTGAAGGAACTTTTCATCATGACAATTACGAATTATTTTGAAGTCAGTAAGGTGAAACGATTGAAAGGTGCACTTGACATCATTCTTACTCATGCCTTGGAGGAGGAAGAAGGCTGTCCGGTGCCTATGAAATTTCAAAACGGTTTGAAAGGCTACGACGCTTGGGTGAAAGCTTTTAAAAAAGGAGAAGTTCATCCGTTCGGGAATGCCTATAATATCGCTGTATTGTATGATGCGAGACGGTTTGCTGCGAAGTTTCTGAAAGATGTTCGTTCAGAGTGGCAGGATGAGAATGATGCTGTGGCTTCGTATGCTGGTATAGCTAGTGATCACTATGAGGACGTGGCGCAACAGCTTTTGGAATTTAGAAATATATTTCCGTTCCCTGTAGGTGGGGAGCCGAATGAGCCTGCAAACCGTGAACGTGCGATTGGACTGTTGAAAAAAGCAAAGGAATCCGAGCGGTTGGGAATTGAAGCACTGCAGAAAATGTACGCCGAACTGGATTGATAGATTATATTTAGAGTGGAGAGGTCCCCGCTCTTTTTTTTATGATGATGTTCTGGGGTGAATAGAATAACCGAGACGAAAGTGTTCTATGAATGCTTCATACCGACACTCCAGTGCTGAAAATTTCTAGAGTGACCAAATTAAACGGAAAAGTGAACAGAATATCTTCGAAAGTGAACAGATTATCTCAGGAAGTGAACAGAATATCTCCAAAAGTGAACAGAATCCCCCAAAGTGCCCATTTCAAACTCTGGTGTCAGTGAAACGGAAAGCAGACTGCACATTCCTCCAATCAGCTTTTTCATCTAGAATAGAGGAATGTTTCCTATTCTTCACGTATATATCCATAATGGAATGTTTTACAATATTCACCTTTAATCGGAACTTAGAATCTCACATCATGATGCTTTCTTTTTACACGAAAGAAAGAAAAATAGCCATAAAAGGCGGAAAAGGTGGGGTTTCTATGTCAATCTTGGATATGGATGCGTCGGAAATAGCCGCTGGGATCAAGGATGGGAAATGGACCTCTGAACAGGCTGTTGAAACATATATCAAGCACCTGCAAGCGATCAATCCAAAGTTGAATTGCCTGACAGAGGATCGGTTTGAAACTGCGCGGAAAGAAGCACAGCAAGCAGATCACCTTTTGAAGGAAGGGCATGCGAAAGGAAAACTGTTTGGTGTACCGATCAGTATCAAGGAATCCTTCAATGTGGAAGGGATGAAAACGACAGGTGGCCTGATGCATCGCAAGGACTGGGTAGCTGATGAGGATGCTGAAGTTGTCCGTCTTTTAAAAGCAGAAGGTGCGATCATTCTAGGCAAAACAAATACACCTTCGCTATGTTTTTACCAGGAGACCGATAATCCATTATATGGCCGGACGAACAACCCGTGGGATTTAGAAGCGACGGCTGGCGGATCAAGCGGAGGAGAAGGTGCCTTGATGGGCGCAGGTGGAGCAGCTGTCGGGCTTGGGGCAGATATCGGTGGTTCGCTCAGGTTTCCTTGCCACTTCAATGGTGTGGTCGGTTTTAAATCTGGGAATGATCAGGTCTCTCAACAGGGAAATTACCCATATGTGGAGTTTGAAGAGCAAAAGCGTATGTTGGGTATCGGAGCGATGGCGAAAAGCGTACGCGACACCCGACTCCTCAACAATATAATTGCAAACCATCAACCAACATCCACAAATTTAAGTTCTTTTGAGCTTGTTGTACCACAGTTTTACGCGTGTCCTCTAGGTGTTGAAACTGGCAGGCTCATCCGTTCGATAAAAGAAGAGTTTGAGCAGGATTTTGCAATGCAGGTGGATGAACCCCCTTTATTTGAAGAATCTACTCTCATTTGGCAGCAGCTTATGTCGATGGACGGGGCGAAAGCTTTACGAAAACATTTGATGGTGAATGAAAGACAACCGAGTCTGTATAGGGAATTTTTGAAATCGAAGTACACACGCTCGGATATCCATTCTTATTTAT
Source organism: Pseudalkalibacillus sp. R45 (assembly GCF_052246725.1). NCBI lineage: Bacteria > Bacillati > Bacillota > Bacilli > Caryophanales > Fictibacillaceae > Pseudalkalibacillus > Pseudalkalibacillus sp. R45. Next base: position 117,626 of record NZ_JBQQCL010000009.1, read on the forward strand.
CCTGGGCGATGATCGGAGCACGCATGTTCAAACCATCCGGCAGACGGTTGAATACACTGCGGGAGCTCTTAAAGAAAGGTGATGACAGACTTCGGAAATATCTTGATCGCCGTTTGATCGTGATGCCCGTTTATCATTCGCCAGCCCCAATGCATGGGCAATTGTACAAAGAACTTTTCTCCTTCCAAAAAACGTTCCTGCGCTATATGCCTTTCATCGCGTATGGAAATACGTGGGGTTTGCCATCATTGATTGTACCGGTCGGTGAAAGTTCGAAAGGCATGCCGATTTCGGTGCAGGTGATGAGTCGTGTTGGAAATGAAACTGCACTATTTGAGTTTGGAGAGTTGCTTGAACAGCGGTATCGAGGTTATGTCCGTTGTGACAAACACGATGCTGTGAAAAAGGAAGAGGCCGCTGCACATCTAGCATAAAAAAACTGACCCTATTATCGTACCGCTCTCAGTAGAGTACCGTACCATCTTAGGTCAGCTTTCGTTTCGGATTAAGGCAGCATTAAAATCTCTTTGCATCGATTGATGGAGACTTCAGTTGATCTGACAAGGCTGTAGTCTCCTTTCTCTTTACGGATTTTCAGTGCTACTTGAAAGAGGGAGTAGGCTGCTTCGAATTCACTCTCGTCATATTTACATTTGCCATAGTGTTGATACAAAAAGTCTTTATAAGGTTCATACCGAGAATGATCGTGTACCTTTTTTATCAATTCATTGAAGAGTTTGTTCGCTTTGTTGAATTCCCTTTGCCATTGATATGTATGAGCAAGTCTCAATTGGTTGATAAATACCGATGATAGGTTTTTCCTGAGGGTATGTAGGTTGATCGCCGTTTGTAAAAACCGTTCACTATCATCAAGTTCACCGATGATCCGCGAGTATACCCCTATTTCCCCATAAAGCCTTGCCTCTGCATCAGGATCTTTAACCGATTCAATCTGTTCAATCATATAGTGCACGCCGCTTTTCATATTCTCGAAATCCACCGGTTTTTCTCGTAAATCCTTATCAAATGTGAATTCCATGTTAAAAGGTATGCTCTTGTTGTCCATCTGACGTTCTCCCTTCGTACGTATCTTCATGGACGTCGTTTCAATCTTTAAAAAGTTTCACACCCCGTTTTTCTAAAAAGGCTGCTGCACCTAATGAAGCTTCCTCTTCAATGCCGAATACCTGATACACATTGGCGGCCCAGTTTTTACGATCGGTGAATTTCGATACTTCTTTCGTATATTCATTCTTTCTAGTGATGGTTTCATTGTTCAAATAATAGCAATACCTTGGTTTGAAGATGGTGGCGCTCAATCTCCTCATCACGATGTTATCGGATTCATCCAAATGGGAATGCTCGATATCTGCTCCAAAATCCTCGAGGGAAAGGGGTCTCCAATCGATTTCTTTTTTTACGAATGATTTCCCGTCAGCATGTCTGTCAATTTCAAAAAGGGATGGGGATACTTTCTTTATGAAAATTTCTTCTCCAAGTTTCTTGATCCGTAACTGACCTTCTTCACGCAACTGGACGGGGGAGAAGAGCGGGGCGCCATAGCCGACATCGACATAATATTGTTCTTGTTCGTAGTGGACCATGATCGCCACATGTCCGGTGCGGACGCGGACCAGCGAGGCATTGTATCCGATTGCGTTGAGAAGTTTTGCAAAATGGATGTTCAATGGATAGCAAGTTCCTCCCCACCCCAAATTGGCGCAGCAATTGATGAATTCCTCAGTGTCATATATGTACTGCATACTTACACCATTTTGGACGTAATGATACTTGCTGAAATTTTCGTAGGGAATCGTATGTAAATGAGCCCTGAGCAATTCCCGCAAATAATGTAAATCTTTTTGAGAAGTTTCTTTTACCTTTAAAATGTCTAAGTATTTTCTTGTTGTTCCTATTGAAAGGGGATGTTGAGACGTTTTCACGACAACCTCCTTTATGTGCGTGATCGTGATGTTGATAAAGAAAACCTGGCAAAGCAAAGCCTTAGTTACACTGAAAGAATTTTATACTTTCTTTAAATGAGAAAAAAACTGTTGAGAGATCAACAGTTTTACACCGTTACCTTCGCTTCCGATTCTGCAAGCTCTTTCAAACTCGTCATTTGTTTGTGAAGAATGCGCTTTGTCAACCAACCGAACAAGAACCCCATGATTTTAGTGAACGTATTGGCTGTACCCATTTCCGCACGATAATCCAGACGTGTCCCTTCTGGGGTTTCGGATAGTTCATAATAAGCACTCACCGAAAAACTCTGATTGCCGATTTTGACAGCGATCAGATCAGGACGGTCATAAGCAATCACTTCACCATCATATTCAACCACACGGCCGCCTTCTTTAATTTTCTGTTTGAACTTCGTGCCCACCGGATTTTCAGGATCATACACACCTGCATAATAGGTTTCTTGCAACCCTTCCATCCAAATCTTTTGTTTTTCATTGTCATTGATACAGTCGAATACAGTTTCTTTTGGCGCATGGATGTCTATTGTATATGTGAAATCGCTCAAAATAAACCCTCCCTTTTTTCCCTTTGCAGTCTATTTCTACAATAATGGAATGAATCCTCTATTGTCTATCTATTTTTAATGAATTGGTTTAAGGGAAAACATGATTAAGAGAAAGGGGAGAGCATCTTGAAAACGAAGAGCTACCTTGATCAATTTTACACCATCGATCCGGAAGCAGGGGATTATTTTATCGAGATCGCAATCAGAGATTATGATGATATCTTCAATAATTGGGATTCCTCTGTTTATAATTTGCGTGATTTGGATTCTAGCTTGAAGTCGTTTTTGGAGGATTGTTCGCAAGACATCGCTCTCAACAAAAGCGTTGTCTTACGGTTTAATATTGAAGATGAAAAGAAAGAGCCGAACCTGGAAAAGACCATTGTCCAGGGGATCCGCAATTATTTTGATTATAACTATCACATCATGAAAAAGAAGTTGTCGGACCGATGGAGGAAAACCCTGTCGTACGTCTTGATTTCCGTTCTTTTTACAACCGTGTCCTTATATTTTAAAACCTCGATGCAGTCCGAAGTGGTTGATCAGATCATCCTTCAAGGACTGACAGTGGGTGGATGGGTTTTTCTATGGGAGGCTTTTTCAATGCTCTTCATCCAAAGCAGCGATCTGTTGAAGAAGCGAAAGCAATATCGTAGATTGTTAGCCGCCCCAATCAAATTCAGATACAAGGAAAAATAGAAGTATCCAAAATTATACAGTATTCGTTATAATAGAAGTATCTGATAGTCGTTGAAGGGGAAGGATCACTATGCCGAATATCGAAACAGAACGGTTGCGAATGATTGATTTTAAGTTTGAACTTGTTGATGCAATCTTGACAGATAAAACCAAATTGAAACCACACTTTGGCATCGAAGCTCATGAAGATTGGCCGATGAAGGATTATGCAGAGATTCTACCTATGAAATTAGAACAGCTGAGGGAAAATCCATCAAAAGCGGTTTGGAGCGGACTGATTATTGAAAAAGTGACTGAGCTCATCGTTGGAGATATGGGCTGTAAAGGTGGTCCTGATTCCGATGGGGTTGTAGAAATCGGATACAGCATTGTTCCTGAAAAACAGGGCCAAGGCTTTGCCACGGAAATGGCGAGCGGTCTCATCTGTTGGCTTTTTCAAGAACAAAAAGTGACCCAAGTGAAAGCGGATTGTTTGAAAACGAACGGACCATCCATACGGGTGCTGGAAAAGATCGGCATGGAACAAATAGCTGAAGATGACGAATTATATTATTGGTCGATCAAGGAATAACAGGTCATAGCATAAATGCGAGGTGTGGGGGATGTTTGAATATACCTGTGAGGAATGTGAACGAATCGAATATTCCATCGAGCTGGAACCGAAAAAAATATGCCCTGAATGCGGATACTTCATGGAAACGAATGAATGTGAACCAGGTTGAAAAATGAATTGAGTCTAAGCCCCTTTTGAGGGCTTTTTTTGTTTGGGGAGATTTGTGTATTAGTGTTTGTCTTTACGACCAAAATGAGCGGTTATACTGTCGATAATGGCGATTTATCGGCCGAACGACGGGGATCGATCGAGTTCGCGCTACCGAAATCCCATGCACAGAGAGCTAAAACCTCTCCCTAAAAGAAAAAATGATAGTTTGTGAATGAAATTGATTGAAAATGATTGAAATATGATCGATAATGATTTATCTTAAAACTAAAGGTGGTGTGAAAGTGCTTACAACGAAACGGCATGAAATCATTTTAGCCTTATTGAAAAAACAAAAGACGGCATCCATACATGAACTCAGTGAACATACTGGTGCGTCTATCTCAACAATCCGTCGCGATCTTGAGAAACTGGAGCAGGACGAGAAACTGAAACGCGTTCATGGTGGTGCTTCACATATCCACAACAATCGATATGAACCGCAATTGGCGGAAAAGCAAACGCTCAATGAATCAGCAAAAGCTCTAATCGGAAAAGCGGCAGCGGACATTATTGAAGATGGCGATTGTATTTTCATTGATGCTGGAACGACAACGAAGCAAATCTTATCCCATTTGGAAAATAAAAATGTGGTAGTGGTGACGAATGCGTTTCATTTTGTTGATCCGCTTATCGAAATCGGAGTCGAAGTCCATTTGACAGGAGGCCGTGCGAAGTCGAAAACCGGAGCCCTGATCGGTGGACAAGCAGAGGATACGCTCAAGGCTTTCAGGTTCGATAAATGCTTCATCGGGATGAATGGTATCCACTCCAAACACGGGTTCACGACACCGGACCCAGAGGAGGCACGTATCAAACGGCTTGCCCTGGAACTTTCCAAACAACCTTTTGTAGTCGTAGATGACTCGAAATTCCAAGAGGTATCTTTTTCGAAAGTTGCGGACACTAAAGCTGCAGCGATCCTCACTAATCAACATGACAATGCGATTTTACGAGAATTTCAAAATACAACAACGGTAAAAGTGGTGAAAAAATGATTTATACAGTGACACTCAATCCTTCGTTGGATTATATCGTAGGACTTGAAGATTTGGAGCTTGGGAAAGTCAACAGGAGCGAAGATACCGCTACCTTCCCAGGTGGAAAAGGAATCAACGTTTCAAGGGTCCTTAAGCGGTTAGGTCAACCATCCTGTGCTCTCGGTTTTACTGGTGGATTTACGGGCGATTTCATCAAGTCAGCTCTAGAGAAGGAAGAGGTCCATACGGATTTTGTCAAGGTTGATGGAGACACACGGATCAATGTGAAAATCAAATCTGGACATGAGACAGAAATCAACGGACCATCGCCAGAGATAAAAGCCGAACACCTAAATCTGCTTAAAAACAAGTTCAACGCAATCACTCATGACGATGTCGTCGTGGTCGCGGGAAGCCTGCCTGAAAAACTGGAACCTTCTTTTTACAGGGAGCTGATTGAACTGGTTCCAGACGGGACAAAGGTGATTGTCGATACGAAAGGCGTTCCGTTGAACCAGGCGATTTTAGCGAAACCATTCCTGATCAAACCGAATCATCATGAGCTCGCTGATTTATTCAATGTCGAGATCGATAACAGTGAAGACGCAGAGAAGTATGCGAGAAAACTGGTGGGTGCGGGAGCGGAGAATGTCCTTGTTTCAATGGCCGGGGATGGCGCTCTGCTCGTAACAGCCTCCGGAAGTTATTTGTGCAATGTTCCCAAAGGAACTGTTGTAAATTCCGTTGGTGCAGGCGATTCAGTAGTCGCAGGGTTTGTAGCAAACTATTTACAAAGTTCGAATATCATTGAAGCCTTCCAATATGGTGTGGCAGCTGGAAGTGCGTCGGCCTTTTCGATGGAATTTTGTAAGAAAAACGAAGTCGAAGAACTTTTTAAAACGATTCAAGTCCGGGAATTCGAAAAAGGAGGAGAATGAGATGGCTATTTCTGATTTACTATCGAAAGTATTGTTGAAACTTGAAGCTGAAAGTAAGAACGACGTGATTGATGAGCTATCCAGTGCACTTCATCAAGCTGGTAAAATCTCAGATCTAAACACATTCAAGGAAGCGATTTTAAAAAGGGAAATGGAGAGCACGACCGGTATTGGCGAAGGGATCGCGATTCCACACGCAAAAAGCAGTGCAGTCAACGAGCCAAGTATCGTTTTCGGCCGTTCAGGTGCTGGACTGGATTATGAAGCTCTCGATGGCCAACCTAGTCATCTGTTCTTTATGATTGCGGTTCCTGAGGGGGCAAATAATGAACATTTGAATGCCTTGTCAAAATTATCGAGTTACCTGATGGAACCCGGGTTCAAGGAAACCTTGCTGAAGGCTGAAAAAGAAGAGGATGTCTTCAATGCGTTCAAGGAAAAAGAACAAAGTGAAGGGGATGCTGAAACAGAAGAGGAGGACAGCACAGCGTCTGGCGATGACACAGTGGCGCGAAAGAAGGTTGTTGCTGTAACCGCTTGTCCAACCGGAATCGCCCACACCTTCATGGCTGCAGATAACTTGAAGGCCAAAGCGAAAGAACTGGGTTATGACATCAAGGTGCAGACGAACGGTTCCGGCGGAGTGAAGAACGAACTGACGAAACAAGATATCGAAGAAGCAGAAGGCGTCATTGTAGCTGCGAGTACGAAGGTCGATCTTGCACCATTCGTAGGAAAGCCACTCGTTCAAGCACCTGTCACTGATGGAATCCGTGAACCGGAACGCTTGTTGAAAAAAGCTGCTGAAGGCGATGCATCCATTTATCAAGGAGATTCTTCTTCAAGCCGAGAAGCGAAGGATTCTGAAGGCTCCGAAGGGAGAAGCGGTTTTTACAAGCACTTGATGAACGGTGTTTCAAACATGCTTCCTCTTGTTGTCGGAGGCGGAATCTTGATCGCGCTATCTTTTCTGATTGATATCGATGGAAACAATCCTATTGCAAAATTGTTCATGACAATCGGTGGGGATAATGCATTCTTCTTACTAGTTCCTGTCCTCTCTGGATTCATTGCAATGAGTATCGCAGATCGTCCCGGCTTAGCTCCTGGTCTAGTAGGTGGACTGATGGCAGCCAATGGGGGTGCAGGCTTCCTCGGTGGGTTGATTTCCGGCTTTCTTGCGGGTTATGCAGTTGTACTGTTGAAAAAGCTGTTCCAGAACCTGCCTCAATCCCTTGAAGGCTTGAAACCGGTTTTGCTCTATCCGTTATTCGGTATTTTGATCACAGGAGTAGTGATGAACGTTATAATTGGACCACTTGGCGGATTCAATGAATGGTTGAAGGATTCACTCAGCAGTTTAGGAACAGGCAATGCCGTCTTACTGGGCATCATAATTGGCGGTATGATGGCAATTGATATGGGAGGTCCGATCAATAAGGCCGCCTATACATTTGGAATTGCACTCGTTGAAGCTGGGACGTATGGACCGATGGCTGCAATCATGGCAGGTGGGATGGTTCCGCCGCTCGGGATGGCCATTGCGACTACAATCTTCAAAAGCCGCTTCAACAAACAAGAGCGGGAAGCAGGAAAAACGGCATATATTCTCGGAGCTTCATTCATAACAGAAGCTGCGATTCCATTTGCAGCAGCGGATCCTGTTCGGGTGATTTCAGCTTCGGTTGCTGGCTCAGCCTTAGCCGGGGGACTTGCGATGCTTTTCGGCAACGCAACGCCGGCACCACACGGAGGGCTGTTCGTCATCTTGACCGTGGAGAACGCTATCCTTTATATCATCGCAATTCTAGCAGGAGCGCTGCTTACAGCCTTCTTGACTGGCATTCTGAAAAAATCTAAAACTGTGTAACGATCTATTATGATGAGGTGATCCTGTGCGGGGTCACCTTTTTAACATTGGCTCTTTTCTAAAAGATTGTTGCTTTTGGGTCAATTTTAAAAACTCACCTAAGTTGATTGGAGAGCAAGGTGCGAGACTCCTCGAAAATAAAAATCGCATTTTCTTCGTGCGATGTAACGCTGCCGAAGCTTTCCTTGTCCTGCGGGCTCACCGCACGCCTCGCGGAAAGAGAGCATCCTGGAGTGGAAATCAACGACTTTCAAGAGCTACAAAGTTTGCGAAAACAGCCTTAACATTTAATGAAAGTATAAATACTTTTTTCAATATAAGGGGCACTAAGGCTCAGCCTGCGCTAAGGCTTGGCTTTGCCAGGTTTTCACCTCGATTTCAGCGCAAGAGGACGTTCTTATTCCTCTTCTTCATCTGTTTCTTCTGCAGCAAGCCAGGATAATGCTTCTCTGATCAAGTTGTTCATTTTTTTGTTGATGAATTCCTCTCCGTATTTTTCTTTCGCTTCTTCTAAATCGGATAGGACCCGATCATCTAGCTGGATGATCGGTTTATCTTCTTCAATATCGTTAAAAAGTTCGATGATGGCATCAAGGCCTTCTGACATCTTGTCAATTGACCGACTGAACTCATTATATTCCCGTTTGACCGCTTTCATCTGTGTTCCCTCCAACATTATAAAAATAGACTCTAAAACAATTAAGGAAAGTAAAGCCAAATAAAAAGCATCCAGCATGAAGCTGGATGCTCTTCCCGGGGTTGATTAGTATCTTCCGCCCATTTGTTGTTGAGCCATTTGTACAAGACGCTTAGTGATTTCTCCACCAACAGAACCGTTAGCGCGAGAAGTAGTGTCTGGCCCAAGTTGTACACCGAACTCTCCAGCAATTTCGCTCTTCATAGCGTCGATTGCTGCTCTTGCACCTTGAACTACCAATTGGTTATTGTTTCCTTGCTGTGCCATTTGAATAGCCTCCTTCAATTGTCGTTCTAGATTGCGAAAAGGTAATTATGTACCTTTCAATCTAAGTATTTGAGAAAATAGGAAAACCATTCAAGGAAATTAATGGTAAAAAATCGCATGCTCATTTTTATTGAGAAGTGGAGGCTTGTCATTATCAAGTGAATTTCCTCATAAAATGAAGTGAATAACTATAGAATTTAACCGAATTCAGGTGAAAAGTATGCATGAAGTGTCATTGATGATGGAAATTCTCTCTATCATAAGACAAGCAGCAGAAGAAGAAAAGATAACTAAAATAACAGAAATCAAAGTTAATGTGGGGAAAGAATTGGTGGTGCTACCGGATGCGATGCAATTTGCTTTTGAGTATCTAAAAGAAGGGAGTATTGCAGAATCCGCCTCTCTAACTTTAGTGGAGGTAGAAGGAAGGGATCTTCAAATCGATTACTTTGAAGGAGAATGATCTATGCAGCAACAACATCATATCCATCGCTCAATATTTGCAGGAAACCAGAAAATCGCCAGTCAAATCCGTACAATTTTTAGACAGCATCAAATTGTGGCTATTAATTTGATCAGTTCGCCAGGAGCAGGAAAAACTACAATCCTCGAAAAAACAATCGATTTCCTCAGCGATAAAAATATTAAGCTAGGCGTAATTGAAGGGGATATCGCTACGACATTAGACGCTGAAAGGATTGCTGCCCACAATGTGAAGTCCGTACAAATCAATACACATGGGGCTTGTCACCTTGATGCAGATATGATCCAAAACGTCCTATCGAATTTTCAATTGGATGATTTGGATCTATTGATCATTGAAAATGTCGGAAATCTCGTATGCCCGAGTGATTTCGATCTTGGTGAACACTATCGTATTGCTGTGGCAAGTACGACTGAAGGCGAAGATAAGGTCAACAAATATCCATCAGTTTTCAAACAGGCAGATGCGGTCCTTTTGAACAAAACCGATTTGCTTCCTTATATTCCATTCAATCAAAACAAATTTTCAGCTGATTTGGAAAAAATCAATGGGAAGGCACAACTTTTTAAAATGTCAGCTTTAGAAGGGGAAGGGATCGACAAATGGGTGAACTGGCTCGAGGAAAAGATCAAGAGCAATGCCTGCCTGAACGGAAAAGGTTGATAGTAAACGGAATTGTCCAGGGTGTCGGTTTCAGGCCATCTGTTTATAATCTTGCTGTCAAACATCAACTGACAGGATTTGTACAGAATAGATCGGGTGAAGTCATCATTGAAATTGAAGGTCTTCCTCAAATGATCACTGAATTCACTCAAGATTTATACACGATCAATCGACCTGCTTCAATTTCAAATATAGAGGGCATTCAATTAACTGTTCAGGCAGATGAAACGTTTTCGATATTGCCAAGTGAGACATCCGCACACGCACCTCTCATATTCCCACCTGATTTAAAAAGCTGTCAGGCATGTACCCGCGAAGTTCTTGTGGATGAAACAAGTCGGTTCTATCGTTACCCATTCACAAGCTGTACCTATTGTGGCCCCAGATACAGTGCGATCCGGTCGCTCCCTTACGATCGTATTCATACGACAATGGATCCTTTTCCAATGTGTCCACAGTGTCAGCGGAAGTACGATTCTCCTGACGATCGTCGCTTTCATGCGCAGACGATCGCTTGTCCAGAATGCGGACCTTCAGTTTCGATCTGTGAACATGACGGTGTGGTCGTTGAGGATTGGTTCGATTTCACAATAAATCAACTCTTAAAAGGAAAAATCATCGCTATGAAAGGGATCGGCGGCTTCCATTTACTATGTGACGCCATGGAGGAGCAAGCAATCGGACGGTTAAGGCAACGAAAGCAAAGACCCCGGAAACCTCTCGCATTGATGGCGGCAAACATCGATACCATCAATGCGTTTTTCCATGTCTCAAACGAGGAGGAAGAAGCGCTGACAGCTCCGGCAGCGCCGATCCTGTTATTGAAACCGAAACCTTGCGCTTCTAACAAACTCCCGCTTCACTTGATTGCTCCTGGTCTGCATAGGATCGGAATCATGCTGCCGTATACGCCGTTACATGCCATGCTTACACAATCCGTTGATTTCATTGTCGCTACAAGTGGAAATAAAAGCGGGCATCCGATTGCTCATACGAATGGAGAGGCACTTAGTCAATTGAAGGGTATTGCGGATTTCTTTCTATTGCATGACCGGGAGATCGCTACCCGTATTGATGATTCAGTCGGCCAAGTATTTGACGGAAAATTTGTTCCGATAAGGCGTTCAAGAGGTATCGTCCCTGAAGCAATCGCATTTCCTCTTCCATTGAATGAGTTCGAATGGAACCAGCCGATCGTTTTTGGTGCTGGCGCAGAAATGAAAAATACATTCTGTTTTTTATTCAAGGGGAAGGCTCTGTTTAGTCAACATATTGGTGATATCGACAATCTCGAACAGATGGATGCGTATGAAGAAGCGGTCCAGCATCTTTCGGAACTATTGGATATAAAAACGGACATTATCGCTTATGATCCGCACCCCGATTATGACATCTCAAACAGGATAATAGAGACCTCTAATAGGAGAGTTGCCCCTGTCTATCATCACCATGCCCATATGACCTCGTGTATGGCAGAAAATATGCTCGAGGGGCCAGTCATCGGTTGCATACTGGATGGAACTGGCTATGGCAGGGACGGAACGATGTGGGGGTTCGAAATCCTTACCGGAGATTATCTCGATTTCGATAGAATTCATCATTTAAATCCACTAACTCTGCCAGGTGGTGAACATGGCATCAAAAACCCATGGATGGTGGGTATTTCGTTAGTTTACGAAGCAAGTGAGAATGAACGATATTTCAATGAGACAGTAAAACGATTGTTCCCACAGCATGCAGATAAGCTGCCATTCATACGTGCTCAGCTGGAAGGATCCATCAAATCTCCAAAGGTGAGCAGTGCGGGACGGATCTTTGATGGGATCTCCTCGATACTCGGTTTATGTGAAGAAGCGGCATACGAAGGAGAAGCGGCTGTGCTTTTAAGTGAAGTAATTGAAGCCGTTGGCATAGATCATCATTTTCCCCATACATCTATTAACAGTTATCCATTCGTTTCCGAGAACGGTAAATGGTACATCAGTGACATGATTAGAACTTTAATCGAAGATCTGGAAGTTGGCATCCCGAAGTCAGAAATCATCCTTAAGTTTCATCATACGATCGGGGAAATGGTTCTTGACGGGGTCAGGAACGCTTATGAAAAATCGGGAATCTCGGAGGTGGTTTTGAGCGGGGGAGTCTGGAATAACCGATATCTCTTGCTGTATACAAAAAAACGGTTGCAACAATCTGGTTTTATCGTCCATACGCATCAAAAAATACCCTGCGGCGATGGTGGCATCGCGCTTGGCCAAGCAGTCTCGGCCTTATGGAGGTGGAAGCTGAATCATGTGTCTATCCATACCAGCTAAAGTTATTTCTATCAACCAATCAAAATGGCAAGCGACTGTCGATTATTTAGGCAGCCAAATGGTGATTGGAACATCTTTATTGGAAAAAGTGGAGGTGGGCGAGTATATACTCGTCCATGCAGGAGAAGCAATCCAGGTCATTGATCAGATGAAAGCAGAGGATGCTTTACAGTTATGGCGGGAGATGATTGACGGATGAATCTTTTGGAGTACCGAGATGGAAAGTTGTTCAAAGAACTTTTTGAAACGATTGAACCGCAACTGCAACATACGGTCGGAATATTGGGCAGGAAAATCCGGATCATGGAGGTATGCGGGACTCACACAGTCTCCTTTTCGAAAACTGGTGTCAGAGAAGTCCTCCGTCCTTATGTTGAGCTCATCAGTGGCCCAGGCTGTCCGGTTTGTGTAACGGATCAAAGTGATATCGATCAAATGATTGCATATGCAGCACTGGTAGACGTAATCGTCACTACCTTTGGCGATATGATGAAGGTGCCTGGCACAAAATCAACACTCTATCAGGAGCGTGCGGCTGGAGCTGATGTGAGAGTTGTCTATTCACCGTCACAAGCCGTTGACATTGCAAAACGGAATCCTGAAAAAAGAGTGGTGTTCCTCGGAGTTGGTTTTGAAACGACTGCCCCTAGTATAGCGGTAAGTATCAAAAAAGCAAAAGCAGAAGGGATAGATAACTATTTTGTCCACTCTGCACATAAATTGACTCCGCCAGCAGTCGAAGTCCTCATCGGAGATCCCGACCATAAAATCGATGGGTTCTTTTTACCGGGTCATGTTTCTGTGATTGTTGGGCGAATCGGGTGGCGTAATCTGGAAAAAGCGAATGTGCCTGCAGTGATTGGTGGATTTGATGCGGTCGATCTATTGACCTCGGTTTTTCTGTTGACGAAGGAGTTGCAAAAACCAAAAAGAATGGTTGCCAATAATTATGAACGGAGTGTCAAAGACCAGGGGAATCAGAAAGCACAACAAATGCTTGAGGATGTGTTTGCCATACGTTCAACGATGTGGCGTGGATTTGGTGAAATACCAGCAAGCGGTCTCGGGATTTCGGCAGCGTATAGTGAGTTTGATGCGAATGCCAAACTTCATGTAGAGAAACCGAAGACTCGGACGACCAAAGGATGCAGATGCGGAGAGATCGTCAAGGGGAAAGAAAGTCCTTTTGATTGTAAATTGTTCAATAAAGCTTGCCGTCCTGACAATCCGATCGGTCCATGCATGGTTTCGTCTGAAGGGACATGTTCGACCTATTATCAATTTGAACGGGATAAAGAATCGACTGTAACAGCTAGGAGAATGTAAATGAAAACGATCTTGTTATCACATGGAGACGGTGGAACGCTCACACATGAGCTGATTGAGGAATTATTCATGAGTACCTTCGGCGATCAGGAATTACAAAAGCAAGAAGATGCCGCGATCTTGAATATCGCAGCCGATCATTTAGCGTTCAGTACAGATACATTCGTGATCAATCCAATTGAATTTTCTGGTGGTGATATCGGAAAACTCGCAGTTTGTGGTACTGTTAATGATTTGGCTGTGAGTGGTGCGAAGCCTGAGTATCTATCAGTCGGGTTCATCCTGGAAGAGGGTCTCGGAATGAATACATTGAAAAAAGTGGTCCATTCCCTTGCCAAAACAGCTAAAGAAGCAGGTGTGAGAATCGTTACTGGTGACACAAAGGTGGTTGAGAGAGGAAAATGTGATCAACTTTACATTAATACAACAGGTATCGGATCGATTTCAAAACCTGGACGACTGGGTTATGAATCAATCCAGCCGGGTGACCATATCATCATTAATGGAGGGATTGCTGAGCACGCGGTATCCGTGTTAATCGATCGATTGGACATTCCGATATCCAATTCGATCGAAAGTGATTGCAGACCATTGAACCATCTGATCACTAAGATGCTGAACGAATTTGAATCGATCCGTTTCATGAGGGACCCGACCCGAGGCGGGATCGCCACGACATTAAAAGAAATTGCTGTGAAACGTCATGTGAATCTGACTCTATTTGAAGAGAAGATTCCGATGCAGCCAGCAGTCAGGGGAGCATTGGAATTGATCGGGATGGATCCTTATTATTTGGCAAATGAAGGGAAAGTCCTGACCTTTGTTTCAGAAAATGAAGCCGAGCAATTGGTCCGTTTCTTGAAATCACAGCCCGGCTGTCAGGATGCAGAGGACATCGGGTTTGTCAGTGAAGGAGATGGCGACATTTATTTGAAGACGGTAATTGGAGGCACAAGATCACTCGGCATGCTTTCAGGGGAGCCTTTACCAAGGATCTGTTGATAAGGAGGCGTACAGATGTGTAAAACGACGATCAACCATGAAGAAATGAGCTTATCGCTCCAACAGCTCGAGGCAATGACACACTGTATTTATGATAGTCTCACTCAATGGAATAAGCTGATCGAACAAAAAGAATTGGATGAACTTATTTCAGAATTCAAACAGGCAGAGATCCACGCAGCAGATTTGTCAGGACAGCTTCAGACGATCCAGGCTAAATTGGAAAAGAGCAGGGTTTCAGCAACAACGGTCTCTGTCACTGAATTTTGACCGTTTGACCGACAACTTCATGAGCGCATGGGATATCGTGTGACACGAAGAAGATTTCGGCTGAATAAAATAGCCCATATCCACATGTGGAGGGGGACACGTATGCCCAATGATCAGCTTATCCAATCTCAGATCAATGCGATCTTTTCTGAAGTGAATTATTTGATCCGGATGCTTTATTCGACTCAGGATCCTTATATGAAAAATCTGTTGTTGAATCAGTTATGGAACAAAACAAGCAATCTTCAATTCTTAGTCGGGCTATTGGCTCAACCAGCAATGACAATAACACCAAACTATCAAAATACAACTTTACCTACTCAACCAACTGTGCCGAATCAACACCCACCTGCAGCCCTCCCTAATCAACAATCGGCTCCTGACCAGACTTTTACAAGGGCTCAACTTGCACAGTTCACAGGAAAAAACGGAAAACCGGCTTATGTGGCGGTGAACGGTATCGTTTATGATGTCACCAATAATGCAGCCTGGTCAGCTGCCAGCCATTTCGGCCTGACAGCTGGAAAAGATCTTACACAAGAATTCGCCTCCTGCCATGCGGGACAACAATGGATTCTAAGCACTATGAAACCAATAGGGAGGTTAGTAGATTGAGTGATGAGAATATTGTGCTGCCACCGGAGCCGATGTCAAATGAAGCGATCGCTGAGCGCCTTGTAAAAGAAGCAAACAGACAGTTGAACGAGGATAAGATAAAAAAGCAAAAAATCGTGTGGCTGGAATTGAACGGGTGCTCCGGAAACATCATCTCTTTATTGAATGGCACGAATCCGGATTTCGAATATATGATCACGTCGATGGTTGATCTGGTTTACAGCAACAGCCTCATGGTGGCAGAAGGGAGCAATGCGATCGACCGGCTCATGGAGCTTGCCGAAGGAGATGAAGAATTCATCCTCGGAGTAGAGGGTGCGGTTGCATTGAAGAATAATGGACTTTATCACATCGTCGGAAGATGGAAAGGAAAGCCGTTGACCGGATTGGAAGCCGTACAAATGCTTGGTGCAAAAGCGAAGCATGTCATAGCAATCGGGGCCTGTGCCGTCGATGGCGGACCTTCTGCCGCGAAACCGAATCTATCGCAGTCTGTCGGGTTGCAGAGTGTTTTGAACCGGAAAGTGATCAAACTACCTGGCTGCCCTTGCCATCCAGACTGGTTTCTTGGCACTTTGGCACACCTGCTGATGTATGGCGAACCTGAACTTGATAACCGAGATCGTCCGAAGTTGTTTTACAGTACGTTGATTCATGATCGTTGCCCTCGACTTGATTATTTCAAAAAGGGAATCTTCTCAAAGACTCTCGGTGAACCTTATTGCCTGTTCAAGCTTGGATGCAGGGGGCCTGTGACACGAGTGGATTGTCCGACAAGGAAATGGAACGGATATGTGAATTGGCCGATCGGAGCCAGCACCTGTATCGGATGCTCGCAATTCGGTTTTCCAGATCAGATGGCACCGTTCGTAACCTATGACACGACAAGGGAGTAATATTACATGGCGAGAAGAATCGTGATCAATCCTTTGACTCGGATCAGCGGCTTTCTTGAAATAGATGTGAAAGTAGAGAAGGATAAAGTCGTGGATGCGCTGACGAAGGGTATGTTTTTCCGAGGATTTGAACAGATGATGGTAGGAAGGAATCCTTTTGATGCCATCTATCTTACACAGCGGATTTGTGGCATTTGTTCCTGTGCGCATTCTGTAGCATCCTCTCTTGCTTTAGAAGATGCGCTCGATGTTCAGCCATCAGAACAGGGACGCTACTTAAGGGACTTCATCCATGGTTGTGAGTTCCTGCAAAACCATCTGCGTCATTTTTATCAATATTCTCTTCCGGATTATGTGAAGATGCCAGCAGATCACCCGTTGTATTCAAATGATCATGAGGATTACAGATTATCGAAGGAACTGAACAATCAGCTTGTGGACCACTATTTCAAGTCGCTGCCGATCAGCAGGCTTGCCCATCAGATGCTGGCGGTTTTCGGCGGGAAAGCTCCTCATAATCACGGGATTTTTGTAGGGGGGTTTTCGACCCCTGCTTCGACTGACAAAATCATCAAGGCGAAATCGATACTGAAACAAGTGAAAGAATTCATCGAAACTGTGCTGATTCCAGACACTTATATCATTGCTGATCATTATCCTGAACTCTTCCAGCTTGGAAAAGGTCCGGGTAACCTGATGTCGGTTGGTGCTTTCAATGATTACGAAGATTTAGGGACCTTGTATACGAAACCTCTTGTCTACATGGATGGAAAAATCGAACCTTTCAATGAAGCACATATAACTGAAAAAATCGATCATTCCTGGTATGAGGGGAAAGAGTCATACAGACCCCTTGAAACTATATCGGATCCTGATATGGAAAAATCAAATGCCTACACATGGGTGAAAGCCCCTCGATATAAAAATCGCCCTTTTGAAGTAGGGCCATTGGCCAGACTGTGGCTGAGCGGAGAATACCGGAATGGCATATCAGCGATGGATCGCACGATTGCAAGGTCTTTCGAAGCGAAAAAAGTAGCTGAAATCATGACAGAGCTGCTCAATCAGATCATACCGAATGTATCCGTTCAAGAACAATGGCAGGTGCCCGACAGTGCGGAGGGGACCGGTCTTGTTGAAACAACGAGAGGTTCACTTGGACATTGGGTCAAAATCGATCAGAAGATGCTCTCTTTTTATCAAATCATCACACCATCTGCATGGGATTTTTCTGCAACTGATAAATCCACTAAAGGGACAGCAGAACAGGCCGTGATCGGCACCCCTGTCATGGATGCGGATCACCCGGTTGAACTTGGCAGGATCCTGCGGTCTTTCGACCCATGTATGTCTTGTGCGACCCATGTCTACAGACCAGGTAAAGAAACGAAAACGATAAAGGTGTTGTAAGATGGAAAAACGCGTTGTATTAGGGTTGGGTAACCGACTGATGATGGATGATGGAATCGGAATCTATCTGGTAGAAGATCTCCAACGTGAAAATCTAGCTTCATCTTTTCAGTTTTTCGTTGGGGAAACGGATGTTGAATATTGTTTACAGGTCATTGAAGAATGTCCGTTTCTCATCGTGATCGATGCAGTTGGGAATGATCGAAAGCCTGGAGATATCAGTTTATTCGATTTGAAAGATATGCATGCGATGAGTTTGGGATATTCGGCGCACAACTTTCATTTTTTCCATATGCTTGAGCACATGGATGTCGAAGGTCTGCTGATTGGAATTGAACCGTACAAAATTGATTTTCAGGACAGTTTAAGCGAAGTATTGCTTCAAAAATACCCACTTATAAAACACAAAGTGATTCATGAACTTTCATTGTTGAAAGAAAAGGGAACTTTTAAATACACGTATGAATATAAGAAAAAATGAATGGGGTTGAACCAAAAATGAAGTGTCTGCCACTCATTCTGGTCAACCCCATATGTTTAGGCTTTGGTTATATCTACGTAACAGCTGAAAAAGGTCGCTCCTTTACCGAGATCAGATAGTTCATCTGAGGTAAGGAAATTGATGGAGTACCGTTCTTTTCCCTCATCATCCCACCATAATCCTTGCGTGACCAAAACACCCTCTGAAACATCCTCTGTCACCTCTGCATGCATGCAGACAGAGCCTAAATCATTAAACAGTTCAATGAAATCACCAGATTGAATGTTACGAGGCTTTGCATCTGATGGATGGATATAAACGACAGGTTTCTCAAGTGCCTGTAAGCTTTTCTGATTTGAAAATGTTGAATTGAGAAACTGATGATTCGGACCTGAAATAAGTTGGAAAGGCTTCCCTTTGTTTTCAGGCTGTTTCCTTTGATCGAGCAGCCGATCCACTGAAGACGTCAGCTCAATCTTTCCAGACGCTGTTGGAATTTTTTCAGGAAAGGTCGTTGTCTCATCCAGCTTCAATTTCGCCCAGCCATCCTTTTTCAACTGTTCAAAGGTGATGCCGTTCAAGTATGGACTACTGCTGTTGTCCAACGCGTCACGGATCATATCTTCCTCGGTATCTTGAAAGCATTCCTCCTCAAAGCCCATCCGTACAGCTAGCTCTTTGAAGAGAGTGAAATTCGATTTGCATTCTCCTAATGGTGCCATGACAGGTTCATTCAACTGGAGATATAGATGCCAGTATGACTTGTATATATCCAGGTTCTCAAAGTGACTCGTCGCGGGAAGCACGATATCAGCATAACGGCAGCTATCTGTCAAAAACAGATCGTGCACCACGGTGAATAGATCTTCTCTCATCAATCCTTTCCGGACGAGTTTCTGGTTTGGCGCGACTTGAGCAGGATTGCTGTTATAAATGAATAGGGCTTTGATCGGATTGGCCATATCTTGGAGCGCTAGGCCGATTTGATTCATATTCGTCGATGGACCTGCAGGGTTCGGATGAAGGTCAGGCCGTTGGAGTTTGTAGGTATTCCACTCGGCGTATCCTGCATTCCCTTTCAATGCCCCTCCGCCAGTCTTTCCCCATTGACCGGTCAAAGCAGGGAGACAGGATATCAACCTTGTACTCCGACCGCCATTTTTATGATGCTGAAGTCCATTCCCGATCCGTAAGAACGAAGGTGAAATCGTGCCATACATTTCGGCCAATTCATGCAATTGCTCGATCTTCAAGCCTGTCAGCGCAGCAACCTTCTCAGGGGGGTATTCCTCTGCGCGTTTCTTCAAATTCTCATATCCACTCGTATAGCGGTCGATGAACGGGCGGTCAATCCATTCGTTTTTTATGAGAAGATGAATGAGGCCGAGTGCGAGTGCATCATCTGTACCAGGTTTGATTTGGTAAAAGTGATCCGCCCATTTGGCAGTACGGTTCCGATGCACATCGATGACGACAATCTTAGCCCCATTTTTCCGCGCTTTATTTGCGTATATCACTTGATGGAGGTTCGTACTGATCAAATTGCATCCCCAGACGATGATCAATTTGGAATGGATCGTTTCTTCAGGATCGATTCCAACCGCTTTCCCCATTGTAACTTTATATCCTTCAGCTCCTGCCGTATTGCAGATGGTACGTTCAAGGTTACGTGCTCCCAGACGGTTGAAGAATCGTCGGTCCATGCCTTCACTATTGATAATCCCCATATTCCCGAAAAAGCTGTACGGAAGGATCGCTTGAATTCCGTATTTCTCGACGATTCTCTTGAAACGTGAGGTGATCTCTTCATACGCTTGGTCCCATGTAATCCGTTCAAACGAAAAGTCACCCTTTTTTCCTGTTCGTTTCATCGGATAGAGAAGGCGATCTGAATGATGGGTCCGTTCAGGCATCTTCCGTACTTTATGACAGATCGTCCCTTTTGTGACAGGGTGATCCGGATTTCCATCCACTTTCGTTATTTTTCCATTTTCTTTCTCTACTAGAAGACTGCATGTATCGGGGCAGTCCAATGGACAGACGGAGCGATGATACGTTTTCGTAGTCAATACAGTTGCTCCTCTCTTAATGTAAACGTGATTTTAATAAAGATTAACATTTTACAGAAAAAAAGATAAGCATTTTGCAGGAACTAATCAGGTAGATGTCTAAATACTATATCGAACATATGTTCTAACGCGGTGCAGGAGGGTGTAAAATGAATGGAGTCGTACATTTTGAAATTCAAGTCCCGGAACCGGAGAAGTCTGCAGAATTTTTTAGAAAACGTTTTCGGTTGGAAAGTGGAAAAATGGGATGGGCCGGATGATTATTGGCTTGTCCAAACAGGAGAAGAGGCGGATGGGATCGATGGAGGATTGATGAAGTCACCAGACGGAGAAACACGTACCGTCAATGTGATCCATGTAGATTCAGTAGACGAGTATACATCTAAAATAGAAGCGGAAGGCGGGAGAATTGTCGTTCCGAAAATGCCTATCCTGGGGTGGGATATGTCGCGTATGCGCATGATGTAAATGGTTATCTATTCGGGTACATGCATAACGATCCTGAGGCAAAATGATTTTAAGAGTAGGAAGACCCAAAACATCGATGAAATTGAAGTTTGAGTCCATTCTTTATTCTGAAAAGCTGTTTTGGGTAAGTGAAATTTTTGCGTTAAAACAAAGTTGATGTTCCATCTGCCAGAGGGATACGGAAAAATTAGAGGACATCTGTTCCGTTATGTGTGACAAAAAGTGGTTTTCTCAAAAATTAGAGGACAACTGGTCCGTTATTCGGGTATATCCGAGCAGTTTTAGATCCTTTTTTTACAAATAACGTCTCTGGTGTCCTCTAAAAAGTTTTGAGGGGCTTCTGCATCATTTTCACTTCGGCATCTGTCCGATATACAGGGACGAAGGACGGATGATGCGATTGTTTTCATTTTGTTCATACACGTTGGCGATCCAGCCGACCACCCTGCTCATCGTAAACGTTGCCGTGAATAGCTCTGTCGGTAAAGCTAGTGCTTTCAAAATTGCGGCTGCATAAAATTCTACGTTCGTATACAGTTTTCTACCTGGTTTGTATTCTTCAAGCAGCTTGATCGCGATCCTCTCCACCTGATTGGCCAGGTCAAACCACGGGTCATCTTCTGCAAGCTCTGAAGTGATTGCTCTAAGTGCCCTTGCGCGAGGATCCTGGGTCTTATACACCCGATGACCGAATCCCATTAATTTTTCACCTTGCTCTAATAATAGTCTTAAATGATTCTCTGCATGATCGACAGTGCCGATATTTTGGAGGAGATCAATCACGCCTGAGGGAGCGCCGCCATGAAGAGGTCCTTTCATCGCACCAATCGCACCGGCTATGGATGAAACGAGATCGGATTGTGTGGATGAGATGACCCTCGCTGCAAATGTCGAAGCATTCATACCATGCTCCATGGTTAGAATAAGGTATGCAGTCAGCGCTTTAACATGAGATTCTTTCGGTTCTTTATCTTCTAGCATGTACAGATAGTTGGCCACATGATCAAGTTTTTGATCAGGCTCTACCGGATCAAGTCCTTGTAAGGATCGGTGCCGATACGCGATGATCGTAGGGATTATAGAGGTGATCCGAGTGCCTTGCCCAATGGTTGATGGCCACCCAAAATCCGTCGTACCCTTAGAAGATAAAATCGTTCTGATGACGCTCATCATATCCATATCCATTGGCAGGCTGTTCAGGATTGTTTCATCTGTAGAAGTCAATGACCGCTGGGCTTTCATTTTTGCTTTAAAATCAACGAGTTGTTGGTTTGTGGGGAGCTGTTGATTCCATAAGAGATAGGCTGTTTCTTCAAATGATTTTGTTTTAGCAATCTCTTCAGCCCAATGCCCCCGATAAACCAGTAAACCTTTTTCACCATCCACTAAGCTGATGGTTGACTGAGCTGTAACAATACCATCCAAACCTTCTTTGATCATCTAGATCACTCCTTTGGTAAATGTTTCTTGATTCTATTGTAAAATGAGCATACGATTAATACTAATAAACAATTAATCTATGATCGATTAAGTATCATAATGAATCAGGAGGGAAGGGACGCATGCAAATACGGTGGTTACAGACATTTGTCATCGCAGCAAAATATGAAAACTATCGGGTCGCTTCTGAGAAACTATTCATCTCACAACCCACGATTACCGTTCATATACACCATCTTGAAGAGGGATTAGGGTGTAAATTATTCAAGAAGAATGGAAGGAATATCTCTTTAACCGAATCTGGCAAGCACTACCTGCCCTTTGCGCATGCTATGTTACGTTCATTTAATGATGGAATGGAGTCACTGTCCAGCTGGCAGCAAGGCTATGAGCGGAAATTGACCCTTGCAGTCTCACCATTGATTGCAGCTTCAATACTTTCATATGTAGTAAAGGAATTCATGAATGAACATCCACACATAGAGGTTGGGATCCAAGTTGCCGAATCAAATGAAATCAGTTCACTCGTCTATGAGCAAAAGGCGGATCTCGGTATCTCGAGAACAAAGGCGATCCACCCAGGGTTACATTGTGTCACTTTATATGAGGATCCCGTCATCACAGTTGCAGCACATGACGGAGGGGACAGTGAAACGAGTCCGCCGATAGAATTGCAGGAATTACTGAGTCAAGATGTGCTCCTTACACACAATCACCCATTGTATTGGGATGACCTGGTTTCCAGGGTCAGGATGCTTCAACCGTCTGTCAGAACAATGGTCGTGACGCAGGTGAATGTGGCGAAACGGTTCATTGAAGAAGGGATCGGTTTCTCGTTTTTGCCCCGATCATCTGTAAAAAGGGAACTGCTAGAAGGGCGAATCCTGGAAATACATACAGATGCGCTACAACTTCCGATTGCTCATACCTATCTGATCCAGAAGGACACAAATGAGGAAATCCAACAATTCATTGAATTCATAAACCGCTATCATCTTGGAGCATAAAGAAGGAGCGATTTTATAGTGAATCTTTCACTTAAAGAAGTACAGGCATACATAAGGGAAAAAGATTTCAACCCTGAAAATAAAATCGGCTATTATCTCAAATTGGTCGAAGAGGTCGGTGAATGATCCGAAGTCATTCGTAAAGACAAATGGGGGATTCGATCAAAGGGACATTCGAAGAAGAATTATATGACGTACTGGATTATGTGAATGCGCTCGCAAACGTCTATGATATTAATTTGGAGAAATGCATGGCCCGCAAGGAAAAACTGAACAATCTGAAATATCGAATTGACCAATAAAAGTGGTGCAAAATTATTGATCCCGTTTTATAATAGGATTATATATTTAGAGACTCGAAATATTTTTCGATCGTGTGAGAGGAGATAGACGACCGTGTGGAGAAACCGTAATTTCATATTGCTCATGTTCGGTTTAGCGGTTTCAAGTACAGGACTTTGGGTTGGAATCATTGGAAATCTGGAGTTCTTACAGAAGAATGTAGAATCATCATTTTTACAAGCACTCATCATTTTATCTGGATTTTTAGTGGGTATATTTCTTGCTCCGATGGCTGGACGGGTGATCGACCGAAGCATCAAGAGGAACATTTTGATTTACGCTGGTATCGCCAGGTGTATCGCAATTCTATTCATGTACATGGCGATTTCGGAAAACTCGGTATGGTGGATGTTAGCATACACGTTCGTGATCGGGATATCCGGCACGTTTTCCAATCCTGCCATGCAAACCATGATCCCGTTGATTGTTCCAAAAAAGCAGCTTCTTGAAGCGAACAGTGTGAACGTCAATATTTTCACAGGGGCAAGGATCGTAGGAACGGCACTTGGTGGTGTGATGCTCGTTGGGATGTCCCTTTTTTCTCTTTATACGGTTACTCTCATTTCCTACGTGCTTCTTCTGATCAGTACCTTTTTCATCAAAGTGGATGAAGAGCCAAAGAAAGTGGACAAAAAAGCGAAAAAGGAAAACTTCATCACTACGATACGGGAATTGTATCCGATTGTCAGGAAACAACCGATGGTGGTGTATGGCATCTTCCTGTTAATGCCTGCATTCTTGTTTTTAGCAGGATTCAACCTGATGGTAATCGAAATCAGTGAGCTTCAAGATAACCCTGGTATAAAAGGGATCCTTTACACGACAGAAGGGTTTTGCGTGTTCATCGGTACTTTCTTGGCCAGCAAATTTTTCAAAGATAATCCGAAACTGACGTATATGTTTGCAATCACTTTCATCATTGCTACAGCGCAGACAACGTTATTTTTAGCAGATCATCCTATGATGTCCATCTTTTCCTTCGGTCTCTTCGGTCTGGCGGCAGGGACACTTTTTCCAGTAGTGACGACCATTTTCCAAACAGAAGTTCCATCGGATTACCACGGCCGCTTCTTCTCGATCAAAGGAATGGTTGATAATATCATTTTCCAGGCATTGATGCTTTTGACTGGACTGTTCTTAGATACAATCGGATTCAAATATATGGTCATCGGGTTTGGAGCCATTTCTTTCCTTTTCGTGACCATCATAATGGTACGTCATTTGACAACGACAACCCGAAAGAAAGGGAAATCTGTCGCTTTACCAAGATAAATGTCGAACGATTTTTAAGGTGCAAAAATTATTTTTTGCATCTTTTTATATGCCTCGAAAAAATGTTGATATTAAAGGGAATTTAGTTCTTTTGACCTTGAAAAAGGAAGAGCTTTTTTTGACAAAAATTACAAATGATTACGTTTTCTTTAAAAAACATCTTGAATGTTCCATTGGATAATTTTATAATGTTTTAAAATAATTCAAAAAGTTTGAAAATTTTCACATTAGACAAAAAACACGTCGAAGGTACTACTTAAAGGGGGTTTGGCTGTTTGGAGGAACTATTACAAGTCTCAAATCTAAAGACCTATTTTTTCGACAAAAGGAAAACGGTAAAAGCAGTAGATGGAATTGATTTTAAAATACATAAGGGAGAAACCCTGGCACTTGTTGGAGAATCCGGTTGTGGAAAAAGCATGACTTCCCTTTCGATCATGCGCCTTGTACCGGAACCTCACGGGAAAATCGTAGAGGGCGATGTTTATCTCGAAGGAAAGAATTTAGTTGACCTCTCTGAAAATGAGATGTGTAAAGTACGCGGGAACGATATCTCGATGATCTTTCAGGAGCCGATGACCTCTCTCAACCCGGTTTTGACAATTGGTGAACAGATTGTAGAAGTCATTACATACCACAAACGATTACCGCGGAAGAAAGCAGTACAACAAGCTATCGAACTATTGAAACTAGTCGGTATTCCACGAGCAGAATCTATCATATCAGACTATCCTCATCGACTCTCAGGTGGAATGAGACAACGTGTAATGATCGCCATGGCCATGAGCTGCGATCCTAAGCTTCTCATTGCTGATGAACCTACCACAGCACTCGATGTTACCATCCAAGCACAAATCCTAGACATCATGAAAGATTTATCCAAAAAAGTGAATACTTCCATACTCCTTATCACGCATGATTTGGGTGTCGTATCCGAATTAGCGGAGCGAGTCATTGTCATGTATGCTGGACAAATCGTCGAACAAGCAACTGTTGATGACATCTTTGAAGAACCATTGCACCCCTATACCCAGGGGCTTGTAGCATCAGTACCTGACATCGATGGTGAAATCGGAAGGCTTAATCCAATCAAAGGAAATGTACCAACTCCTGAGGAGATGCCAAAAGGGTGTCGCTTCGCACCTAGATGTGAACATGCATTCGATCGTTGCTTTTCAGAACAACCTCAATTACTAGAGAAAAAATATGGAACAAGAGCAGTACGCTGTTTCTTGTACGAGGATGAAAAGGGGGCTGGAAATGCAGGGAATGAGCAATACACTCACCGTTAATCCGAATTCAGACCAAACAAATGAAACCATTCTTGAAGTAGATAACTTAAAGATGCATTTTCCAATAAAGGCAGGGCTCATGCAAAAGACAGTCGGTCATGTGAAAGCTGTCGATGGAATCTCTTTCAAGCTTAGAAGAGGTGAGACACTGGGAATAGTAGGTGAATCTGGGTGTGGAAAGTCTACATTGGGAAGAGCAATCATCCGGCTTTATAAACCTAGCAGTGGAAAGATCTTTTTCAATAATCAAGATATCTCTTCATTATCGGAAGGAGATCTTCGAAAATCCGTCAGAAGGCAAATGCAGATGATCTTCCAGGATCCATTTGCATCATTGAACCCAAGGAAAACGCTTGGGACGAGCATCATGGAACCGCTTAAAACTCATAAATCCGGTTATGCGGCGGAAAGGAAGGAGAAGGTCGATCGGTTACTTGATACTGTCGGTTTGAATCCTTCGTTTGCAAATCGTTATCCCCATGAGTTTTCAGGTGGTCAGCGTCAACGGATCGGAATCGCAAGGGCTCTTGCGCTCAATCCAGACTTGATGATTGCAGATGAACCCGTATCGGCATTGGATGTTTCCATTCAAGCACAAATCATCAACTTGATGGAAGATTTACAAGATGAATTCAACCTTACATATCTCTTCATCTCTCATGATCTAAGTGTCGTCCGTCATATATCCGACCGTGTGGGTGTGATGTATTTAGGAAATATGATGGAATTGGCTGATAAACATGATTTGTACAGGGAGCCATTACATCCATATACACAGGCCCTGATGTCAGCTGTACCAGTGCCAAGGAAAAAAGGACAGGTCAAAAGGGAACGGATCATCCTATCAGGAGACTTGCCAAGCCCATCGAATCCGCCAAAGGGATGCGTATTCCATACACGTTGTCCTGCAGCGATGGATATTTGCAAGCAGGAAGTTCCGAAGTTCCAAGAGGTACACCCGAATCACTATGTTGCTTGTCATCTCTATGAATAGAGTGTAGACATTTTTACTACGTGAAGGGGGGAGAGCAGAATCGTTTTCGTGTTTTGTAAGTCTGAGTCTTTTAAAAATTAAGGGGGGTTTAGTTAATGAAGGGTAATAAGAAATTCCATCTACTATTAGTATTGACGTTTGTGTTTTCACTGTTCCTGGCTGCTTGTAATGCAAATCCGGATTCTGAGGAGGGCAATGAAGGAAACAATGGCACCGATGATGGTGAAGCAACTGAAGAGGCTACTGGTGAACCACAACAAGGCGGTGACATCATAGTCGGATCCATTGGTGCTCCGACCCTTTTCAATGACCTCTACTCAACTGATATTTCCAGTTCGGATATTTCCGGTTGGCTTTACGACGGATTGATCACATATGATGAAAACTTGGAGCCTAAAGGTGTCATCGCGAAGGATTGGGAAACTTCTGAAGATGGTACAGAGTGGACGATCACGTTGAATGAAGGGATTACGTTCCATGATGGTGAACCATTGACTGCTGATGATGTCGTGTTCACGTACAGCATCCCGCTAAGTGAGGATTATTCAGGCGCACGTGCTTCTGATTTTGAAAAAATTGAATCTATCGAAGCCGAAGGAGATACTACGGTCAAGATCAAACTTAGTGAACCGTATGCTCCGTTCCTTGGAACATTAAGTTATGGAATACTGCCTGAGCACATTTTGAAGGACGTACCAATCGCTGAGCTTGGAGAACATGAATTCAATACGAAAAACCCAGTAGGATCTGGTCCTTTCAAATTTGTGGAATGGAAAGAAGGACAATACGTCAAAGTTGAAGCTTTTGAAGATTATTTCCAAGGACGTCCATACTTAGACACGATCACTTACAAGATCGTACCAGATGCAAATGCCTTGATGACTCAGGTGCAAGCTGGGGATGTACATGAAGCTGCAGTCCAGTCACAAGATCTTGCAACAGCACAAAAGTTAGCTGATGAAGGAAATATCAATTTATCAACAGAACTTTCACTTGCATACACATACATTGGCTGGAACATGGCAAATGACATGTTCAAGGATGAAAAAGTCCGTCAAGCTTTGACAATGGCAATCGATCGTGAATCGATCATCGAAGCGGTACTTGGAGGCGACGGTGAAATCGCTCATATTCCAGAAAGTCCTTTGAGCTGGGCATACAATGAAGATGTACCTAAATTCGATTATAACGTTGAAGAAGCGAAGAAACTTCTCGAAGAAGCAGGTTGGACGCCAGGTGACGACGGTATTTTACAAAAAGATGGAAAGAAATTCTCTTTTGAATTGAAGACAAACCAGGGTAACAAAGCACGTGAACAGATTGCTCAAGTTACGCAAGAACAATTGAAGGAAGTCGGTATTGAAGTGAAGCCTACCATCATGGAATGGAGTGCTTTCATTGAAGAAGTTACCGAGAAAAAGGATTTTGACGCTGTCATTCTAGGATGGAGCCTGTCAACTGATCCAGACCCGACAGCTCTATGGCACTCAAAAGAAATTGAAGCAGGACTTAACTTTGTTGCTTTCTCTGATCCAGACTTGGACAAGTTGATGGAAGAGAATACGAAAGTGCTTGATCAAGAAGAGCGTAAAGATATCATTGGTCAAATCCAGGCAGGTATCGCAGAGCAACAACCATATACCTTCTTGTACTATCCAAATGACCACTATGCATTAGCTGCAAACTTGAAAGGTCATGTACATCATCCGTCAAGCGAGTTCTATCAGATTGAAAAATGGTGGTTGGAACAATAATCATTTGATTGTTTGAAAGAGGATGGATAGAGCCTCATATTGATGTGCTTTATCCATCTCTTCTTTTACATTTAAAGAAAGTATAAAATACTTTCTTCAATATAAGTGCAGCTAAAGCTCAGCCTGCGCCAAAGGCTTGGCTTTGCAAAGCTTTCTTTAAATAGAAAACTTCCGCCTATACATAATGCTGGGCGAATCAATGTTTAGCTTCCTAGAACTTAGATGAAGGGGGATGTGTAAATGCTCTCATATATCATTCGCCGTGTACTGATGGCGATCCCATTATTAATTGGTATTTCGATTTTATCTTTTGCAATCATCCAATTAGCACCAGGTGACCCGACCACGCTTTTGATGGATCCAAAAATCAAGCCTTCCGATAAACAAGCATTCATCGAAAAGTATGGTTTGGATGATCCAGTTCATATTCAATATTTGAAGTGGGTAGGGAATATGGTGCAAGGTGATTTTGGTCAATCCCTTATCAGACGAGGGACAGATGTCTCTTATCTAATTATGGAACGCCTCCCAAATACCCTTTTCCTGATGCTGGTTTCAACATTTCTCGCAATACTGATATCTGTCCCATTCGGAATATTATCAGCACGTAAACCCTATTCATTGACGGATTATTCGGTTACGTTCACGTCCTTCTTGGGACTTGCTACACCAAACTTTTGGCTAGGATTAGTATTGATCATGTTTTTTGCTGTTCAATTAGGATGGTTACCGACGGGTGGTATAGCTACACTCAATCAACCTTTCAGTCTTTGGGATCGGATTCTTCATCTGATCATGCCTGCCTTTGTACTGGCCACAGCTGATATGGCCGCTCTTACTCGTTATACAAGGACAAGTATGTTGGAAGTGTTGAAGCAGGATTATATACGGACAGCCCGTGCTAAAGGTTTTAAAGAGAAGAAAGTGGTTTATAAGCACGGTCTGCGAAATGGATTGATTCCGATCATTACGATTTTTGGTCTTTTGCTGCCTTCGTTCTTTGCGGGGACTGTAATCGTAGAAAAAATCTTTAACTGGCCTGGTATTGGATTGTTGTTCGTGGATGCTGCATTCCAGCGTGATTATCCTGTGATCATGGCGATTACTGTAATCGCTGCTACCTTGACTGTGATAGGTAATTTGGTCGCAGATATTCTCTATGCGGTATTCGATCCAAGAATTGAGTATTAAGGGGGATAAACATGTCACAGCCTGAAAAACAAATACGCCCTGGTGTACCTGTCCACCCAGAGCCACTTCCACCAGAACCACTTCCAAAGCCTGAAACCTTGACAAGACTTACAATTGAAAAATTCATGAAAAATAAATTGGCCGTAATCGGATTGATCACTTTAATGTTGATTATCTTAGCAGCCATATTCGCGCCTTATTTGACACCCTATGAACCAAGTAATCAGGAATTATTGAAGAGGTTGACACCGCCGAATGGTGAACATTGGCTCGGTGTAGATACACTCGGTAGAGATATGTACACGAGGATGCTTTATGGGGCAAGGGTATCATTACTCGTCGGTTTTGCTTCCGTAACTGTCTCTATTTTCATAGGGACCATTGTCGGGGCAATTGCCGGTTACTATGGTGGTGTCGTTGACGCGTTTCTTATGCGTGTCGTCGATGTGTTCCTATCGATTCCAAGCTTATTCTTTTTGATCACAGTCGTTACGATCTTTGAACCAAGCCTTACAATGTTGATACTTGCATTTGCTTTATTTGGTTGGACAACGACAGCCCGACTAGTCCGAGGAGAATTTTTGACGTTGAGATCAAGGGAATTCGTTTTAGCAGCGAAAACGATGGGCGTAAGAAGCTCAAAAATCATCTTTTCGCACATTTTACCGAACGCAATGGGACCGGTAATCGTTACGGCAACTCTCTATGTCGGTATCATCATATTGGCTGAGTCAGCCTTAAGTTACTTAGGTCTCGGAGTGCAGCCGCCGACACCAAGCTGGGGGAACATGCTTCAGGATGCACAAAACATAACGATCATGTATACCGCTCCTTGGTATCCGATCTTCCCAGGAGTGATGATATTGATTACAGTACTGGCATTCAACTTTGTCGGTGATGGTTTGCGAGATGCTTTCGATCCAAAAATGAAATCATAACCAACGAGTTAAAAGGAGGCTTTTGAAGATGGATCAGTTAAATGGAATAAACATTGAAGATCTTTTCAACTTGAAATTTGTCAGTGATCCACAATTATCTCCTGATGGAAACCGCCTTGCCTATGTCGTAAAAGAAATTAATGGGGAAAAGAAGTATCAATCGCACATTCATTTGCTGGATGTCGGTACGAAAAAGTCTGTACGTTGGACGAGCGGCAGTTCAATTGAAACTTCTCCGAGATGGTCACCTGATGGTTTGTCGTTGCTCTTTTTGTCAAACCGCACCGGGAAAAACCAATTATGGCTCATTTCATCTGAGGGGGGGGAACCAGAGCAACTGACAAATGTTGAAAATGGAGTTTCCAATCCTGTGTGGCATCCAGAAGGAAACTCGATTCTTTATCATTACACAATTACGGATAATGAAGAAGAAAAGCCGATTGTAGTCGATAAATTGAAGTATAAAGCAGATGGAAAAGCTGCACTGACCTATCAATCTTACCTACATATCGGTGAAATTTCACTAAAGGATCGGGAAGTAAGAAACTTGTCCGAAGGTGATCATGATCATGTGAATGCCCGCTATACAAACGATGGTAAGGGAATTGTTTACGCGAGGTTCGATGAGGACGTACCAGGCTCATATCGCCGTTCGCATATTTATTATCACGAATTCGGAGGCACACCCGTCAGAATTTCAGAGCTGGATGGGACAGTTGCGCATCCGATCTGTTCACCAGATGGCAGGTACGTTGCTTATGTCGGGCATGATCAAACATTTGGCGGGGCGACGTACAGTGAGATTTTCCTTTATGACAGGGAAAATTCCACAACCCAATGTTTGACTGAAAAACTTGATATCCAAGTCGGGGACATGATGATCAGTGACCTTCATGCTGTGGAACCATCTCCGCACTTGACCTGGAGCAGCAATAGCGAATCGCTCTACTTCCTGGCGAGTGAATTTGGAAATACAGAGTTGTACTCGATTGATCTATTCGGAAATGTTGATAAAATTGTGGAAGGGGACAGGCACATCTTCCATTATGCTTTAGATGATAGCACGAAGGATGTGTATCTTGCTGTCAGTTCCCCTACGCATCCAGGTGACATCGTCCGCCACGACATCAATAGTTTGATGGAAGAACCGATCACTTACCATAACGAATCTTTCTTGAATGACATCAAAGTTTCCGTCCCGGAGTCGGTCCAATTTCCAAGTCAGGATGGAACGGTCATCCACGGTTGGCTTCTCAAGCCGAATAATTTTAAAAAAGGAGAGACTTATCCTCTCATACTTGAAATACATGGCGGACCGCATATGATGTATGGAAATACTTTTTTCCATGAGTTCCAGGTGTTGACCTCGAAAGGATACGGTGTCTTATACCTGAACCCGCGCGGAAGCCATGGTTATGGACAATCCTTTGTTGATGCTTGCAGAAGCGATTACGGTGGCGGAGATTATGAAGATCTCATGGCTGGTGTGGATCATGCACTTGAAAGTTACGAATGGATTGATCCGGAACAGCTATTCGTTACCGGTGGCAGTTACGGCGGGTTCATGACCAACTGGATCGTCGGTAATACAAATC
Organism: Pseudalkalibacillus sp. R45; assembly: GCF_052246725.1. NCBI lineage: Bacteria > Bacillati > Bacillota > Bacilli > Caryophanales > Fictibacillaceae > Pseudalkalibacillus > Pseudalkalibacillus sp. R45. Next base: position 150,191 of record NZ_JBQQCL010000009.1, read on the forward strand.
GTTTCAAGGCTGCTGTCACTCAACGATCTATTTGTAACTGGCATAGCTTTTATGGTGTCAGTGATATCGGCTATTTCTTTACAGAGGGTGAAATTGGCGCCCATATGGAAGAAGATCCTGAAAAGTTGTGGTATCATTCGCCGATACGGCTTGTCAAGCAGATTGAGACACCACTTCTCATTCTGCATGGAGAGAGGGATTATCGATGCCCGATCGAACAAGCAGAGCAGTTATTCGTCGCTTTGAAGCAACAGAATAAGACGACACGTTTTGTTCGTTTCCCAAGTGCGGATCACAATCTTTCACGCTCAGGAGATCCAGCAATGAGAGTGGCGAGACTAGAACAAATCGTCGGCTGGTTCGAGCACTATCGAGTCGAGGCAAAAACAACTGAAATGGCAAAAAACAAAATAATATAAAGATGATGAAGTCTGACATTGATTGTAGCTTTAGACTAGGAAGCTGCTCAAATGCCAGACTTTTTTATTTTTATTTTATAGTTGAGCAAGGTACGTTGCAGTTATGAGTGGGGTAGTTCTATTTTACTAAATTGCTCAAGAAGGGTATAAATTTGCTCAAGATCACGTGAAAATTGCTCAAGATCCCAAAAAAATTGAGTGAAGCACTCCCAAAAACGCTCAACCTCCTCCAAAAATGCTCGATCACCACTAAAAAGAGGGATTCTGGAACCAGAAACAGAACTAATGATGTGTAAGTCCAAGAAAAATGACATCAATTGAGGAGGCTGACATGAAAGATTGTCCATTTTGTAATCCAGGAAAAGATCCTGAACAACAAATTGTCTTTGAGAATGAGCATTGTTACTTTTTACTTCATCCAAAACATCAGGACGTTTTACTAGGAGCAGGTGTCATCGTTCCGAAAGCCCATCAGAAAGACGCATTTGCACTCACCAAAGAAGAATGGGAGGCTACGAACGATCTACTTCAGAAAGCGAAACGATACATAGACGAAAAGTACCGACCAGACGGGTATACGTTAGGATGGAACGTCGGTGAAGTTTCCAATCAATTCATCTTCCATGCCCATTTCCATATCATTCCTCGCTATGCGGATGAACCACACGCTGGTAAAGGATTGCGATATTGGCTGAAACAGCCTGAAAACAAACGTGCCATAGAGAGTAGGTGAATCATGCGTACAAAAGAAAAACTGGACTATTACAAGGAATTATCTGAGATGCCTTTTTCGGGTTGGGACTTTTCTTTCCTTTCCGAAACTGGGAGGGTCAGTTCAGAACCCCTGCCATGGAGCTATGGAAGTACAGTTTTACCTTTCATAAGAAAAGCTGAATGTATGCTGGATATGGGGACCGGTGGAGGAGAGCTGCTATCCAAGTTACAGCCACTGCCTGAAATGACCTATGCGACAGAAGGGTATCCACCTAATTTTCCGATTGCAAAAGGGCGCTTGAATCCGATTGGTGTAGAAGTGTTTGAAGTGGGAGAAGACGATCAGCTCCCATTTAACGACCAACAGTTCGACTTGATCATCAACAAACATGAATCGTATTCAGTAGAAGAGGTTTTTCGTGTCTTGAAACCAGGAGGCACTTTCATCACCCAGCAGGTCGGTGGCAATGACAATAACAAGTTGAACGACCTATTAGGCGAGAATCTGGATTTCGGTTTTGGCTATTGGTCCCTGGACTACGCAAGGGAGGAGCTCCAAAAGGCGGGTTTTACGATTGAAACAGCAGAGGAGGCGCACCCCTATTCCCGTTTTTACGATATAGGGGCAATCCTTTATTATTTGAAAGCATCCCCGTGGCAGGTTCCGAACTTCACAATCGAGTCTCATTTGAAGAAGCTGGCTGACATTGAAATAACAATTGAAAACGAAAACTATATCGAAACGCTTGAACACCGCTTCATCATCATAAGTAAAAAAGATGACCGAGTATGATACCGGTCATCTTGTCTATCAATTTTTTACTACATGCTGTGAAAATCCGATTGATTCCAGTGCTTTTTGAAGATTACTGAATGTAGAGATATCTTTGAAGTCGATACCTAATGATACGACCGTCTGCGTCAATTCCGCGCGCATACCCGTGATGATCGAATCGACACCTAGTAGTTTAAGAGCATTGACGACACGGAACATGTTGTTTGCTACCATTGTGTCAATGATGACAATACCTGACAGGTCGATGATCAAGTGGCGCAATTTCAACCGGCTGCTTTCTTCCAACGCTTTTTCGAGAATATATTGAGAGCGATCTTCATCAAGCTCTCCAATAATCGGTAACACCGCAATACCATCTGAAATTGGAACGATCGGCATCTGAAGTTCCTGGACTTTCGCATGTGCTTTAGAAAGTGTTTCGTAATGGTTATCAAGATGGGCGAGACTGAAGCAGTAGATACAACGATCAATCAACGGATCGATGATAGCGCATGCATCAAGTACATCATCAATGGTTAAAACGTCGGTACCATTTGCTTGCTTCTTGATTGTATTTAGGATCGCTTTTCGGAAAAAGCGTAATCCATCAAGAGATTCTTCTAAAGGTATTCCTTCATTTACCCCTAACTGTCCAGCTTTTTTACCCCATTCTGTTATGAGGTTGAAATAAACGTTTTCGTCACTGAATAATGACTCCCCCAAATATGTAATGAAGGTTGCAGCAAACTCCTGTGATTCTTCTTGCGTCATAGAGACCAATCTTCTGGACATCATTTTTTCTACAAGTTCTGGTTCCTCTTCCATCCGTAGTGCAGTAGATTCTTTCAATATATCTAACCGGTTTTCAATTATTTTTTCACCTATCAAATTCAAATTTCCGCTCATATAACGTATCCCCCATTAATTGTAAAAAATCTACATTGTCCCCTTATTATACATTAAAACCTATATTAAAAATACAATTATGAGACATCCTGTTGGAATCATAGAATGAAAGAACTGGATCTGAAGGGTGGAGGGACTGATGAAGGATATAGATTGGCAGTTGATTGCATTCGTTACAGTATCTCTTTTGCACGACCATTGGGTATACTCAAGGCTCCCGAAGCTCTATTATTATGATGTATTCCATTCCAAACAGAGAGAAGGGGAAAAGGAGGAATGAAGGATTCCCATATCGATATGTAGAAAGACGTATGGACCAGTATTTTGAAAAAAGGAGATTTGGATATGAGATTTTCAGATTATAAGTATGTAAGACCCGATATGAAAAGGTTTGAAAAAGATTTCTTTTCGTTATTGGAAAAATTCGAACAAGCTGGAAGCTTCCAAGAACAGTCGAAGCAGCTGGATAACATCGTGGAAATGCGAAATGAATTCGAGTCGATGATGAATATTTGCCATGTCCGCCATACGATCGACACGAACGATGAGTTTTACAAAGAGGAGCATGATTTCTTTGATGACAATTCACCAGTTTATGAAGGATACATATCAAAATTCTATAAAAAGCTTGTGGACTCCAAATTCCGCATTCAGTTAGAAGACGAATGGGGACCTCAGCTGTTCAAGATTGCAGAGTTGACCCTGAAAACCTTCTCAGATGAAATCGTAGACGATTTGAAAAAAGAAAACAAATTGGCATCTGAGTATTCGAAGTTGATCGCATCAGCAAAAATCGAGTTTGAAGGTGAAGAGCGGACGCTGGCGCAAATGAGTCCGTTTGTCCAATCGAAGGACAGGGAGATGCGGAAACGTGCCAGTAAAGCCCGATATGGATTTTTTGTGGAAAATGAAGATAAAATAGATGATCTTTATGACCAACTCGTAAAAGTCAGAACAGAAATCGCGAAGAAACTCGGATATGAAAACTTCGTGGAGCTAGGGTATGATCGACTGACCCGTACAGATTACACGGGAAAAGAAGTGAGTGTATTCCGAAATCAGGTGAAAGATCATATTGTTCCAATCACACAGAAATTATTTGAACGGCAAAAGATGCGTATCGGTCTTGATCGTCTCGCATACTATGACCTTCCGTTCAGTTTCAAATCAGGTAATCCGACACCGAAAGGGAATCCTGAGTGGATCATCGAGAACGGCAAAAAGATGTATGCCGAGCTGTCACCTGAAACGGATGAATTCTTTACTTTCATGAACGACAATGAATTGATGGATCTCGTAAGCAAACGGGGAAAACGTTCTGGGGGATACTGCACGTATATCAGCCAATATAAAGCTCCATTCATCTTTTCCAATTTCGTTGGGACTTCTCATGACATCGATGTATTGACCCATGAAGCAGGACACGCCTTCCAGGTCTATTCGAGCCGCCATCTATCCGTTCCTGAATATAGCTTTCCAACCTATGAAGCTGCAGAGATCCATTCGATGAGCATGGAGTTTTTCACTTGGCCATGGATGGAGCTGTTTTTTGAAGAGGATACGGAAAAATACAAGTTCAGTCATTTGAGCGGGGCATTGACGTTCATTCCATACGGGGTAGCTGTTGATGAATTCCAGCACTACGTATATGAACATCCTGAAGCAACGCCTGAGGAACGTAAATCGGCCTGGAGGGAAATTGAACGGAACTATCTGCCTCACCGAGATTATGCCGAGAATGAATTTTTGGAGCGGGGCGGCTTTTGGCATCAACAAGGACATATTTTCCGAACGCCGTTTTATTATATCGATTATACCCTCGCTCAGATTTGTGCGTTGCAATTTTGGAGAAAAGCGAATGAAGATAAAGAGCAGGCATGGGCGGAGTACCTTCATCTATGCAAACAAGGTGGAAGCAGATCATTCACAGAACTCGTTGAAATGGCTAACCTTCAAGCACCGTTCGAAAGCACTTGTGTAGAATCTGTTGTGGCTGACATCGAGCAGTGGCTTGATTCTGTCGATGACCAAGCACTATAATAATGTAGGATTGCATTGATTCAGAACGGTTACCCTAATGAACAGTGACGACACCAATGAATGAGATTTTTTAGGAGGAATGATTCAATGAGTATTCATATCGGGGCCAAAGAAGGCGAAATTGCAGAAACGATTCTGCTGCCAGGAGATCCGCTCAGAGCGAAGTACATTGCAGAAACTTTCTTGGAAGACGTAACGTGTTATAACGAAGTTCGTGGAATGCTGGGCTTCACGGGAACTTATAAAGGAAAACGCATTTCTGTACAGGGTACAGGAATGGGCGTACCTTCGATTTCAATCTATGCGCATGAGTTGATTGAAAACTACGGCGTGAAAAATCTGATCCGGGTTGGGACGTGCGGCGCGTATCAAAAGGATGTGAAAGTCCGTGACGTGATCATTGCGATGTCTGCATCTACAGATTCTTCATCCAATCAGCAACGTTTCGGAATCGATTTTGCTCCGACTGCGAACTTTGATCTCCTTCATCGCGCATATGGAAACGCAGTGGAACGAGGGCTGGAAGTTAAAGTCGGTAATGTATTCACAAGTGACACTTTCTACAACGACACGTTGGATCTTGCGAAAAAATTAGCAGATTATCAAGTTCTTGCTGTAGAAATGGAGACATCTGCACTCTACACTTTGGCAAACAAATTCGGTGTCAATGCCCTGTCTATCCTAACAGTAAGCGATCACGTCTTTACAGGAGCGACCACATCTTCTGAAGAACGCCAAAAAACGTTCAATGAAATGATTGAGGTGGCTTTAGACACTGCAGTAGAAAATCAATAAGATAATTTGGAATGCATCCGTGAGAGCGGGTGCTTTTTTTGCGTTTTGACGTTTTCGTATAGGTGTGGAGTAGGAACTTTTTACTAATTCAGGAAAATGGACCAAAATTCCAGAAATCAGTATGAAAAACCCGTATCTTTTTTTGATAAAAGAAAGAGGAAACATCAGATGGATATCGAATAAAATAAAGTGAGTAATCACTCATATTTAATCTAGAGAGGTGAAAATCATGAACGAGTCAACAGTGATTGAACTGAAGGGCTTGACGAAAGCGTTCGGGAAAACAGTTGTCATAAAGGATACGTCATTACGTGTGGAAAGTGGAGAGATTTTTGGAATGTTAGGGCCATCCGGGGCAGGGAAGACGACCCTTGTTAAAATGATTGCGGGTATCGAAAAACCAACAAGTGGAGCGTTTTCCTTGTTCAACGAAAAAATGCCTTCCCATAAGCTGATCCGACAGATCGGCTATATGGCACAGACCGATGGGCTCTATCATGACCTCACCGGGAATGAAAATCTCAAGTTCTTTTCAGCGATGTATGGTTTGAAAGGTAAGAAACAAAAGGAGCGGATTATAGAAGTTCTTGAGCTGGTGGATCTTACAGAACATAAGAAGAAGCTTGTCCGAAATTATTCAGGCGGAATGAAACGCAGACTTTCATTGGCAGTCGCTTTGCTTCATGAACCGAAATTGATCGTCTTGGATGAACCGACCGTCGGCATCGATCCAGTCCTCAGGCAATCGATTTGGAATGAGTTTTATAAGCTGAAGGAAAAGGGGATGACGATCCTAGTGACCACACATGTAATGGATGAAGCCGAAAAGTGTGACCGCCTGGCGATGATGCGGGATGGTTCCATCATTGCAGCCGGAAAACCAGATACGTTAAAAGAGGAAACGGAATCTGAATCAATCGAGGAAGCTTTCTTACATTACGGAGGTGGAAAACATGAGGGTTAGAGCGCTCACGGTCCGGATCATCAAGCAGTTTGTACATGATAAAAGAACGCTGGCGATGATGCTGGTTGCACCTTTACTGATTTTGACGATCATTTCACTTGTGTTCAATGGTGAGGAAGTTGTCCCTGCGATCGGGGTTGAACACGTTCCGGAACCGATTAAAAATCTGATGGAAAAGCAGGATATTACGATTGAAGAAATGAATGAAAGGGATGCAGAACAAAAATTCGAAGATGGCAGTCTCGATGCTTGGATTACAATAGAGAATCAACAACCCAGGATCATCCTTGAAGGAAGCGACCCAGGCAAGAACCAAATGGCACTGTCGGTCATGCAGCGTTCCATGCAGCCACAAAATCATGTGATGGAACCAGAAGTTGAATACTACTATGGTTCTGAGGATATGACGAGCTTTGATAATTTCGGACCGGTTCTGATCGGGTTCTTTGCATTCTTTTTCGTTTTTTTGCTATCAGGAGTATCATTTTTACGAGAACGTACGGGTGGAACATTGGAACGATTGATGGCAAGTCCAGTGAAAAAAACAGAGGTGGTCATCGGCTATCTGTTAGGATTCGGATTCTTTACACTTATCCAATCGACGCTGATCGTTTTCTATTCCATCTATGTCCTTGATCTGCTCATGATCGGTGACTTCATTTGGGTGTTAGCTGTCACGTTGCTATGTGCTTTCACGGCTTTGTCACTCGGAACGCTGCTGTCAGCCTTCGCGCAAAATGAATTACAGATGATCCAATTCATTCCGATTGTGATTGTGCCGCAGGTTTTCTTTTCGGGTCTGTTCGATCTAGAAGCGATTTCGGATTGGGTGAGCTGGATCGGTCCAATCACTCCGCTTTATTATGCGGCAGATGCGTTACGGGATGTTATGATTAGAGGGCTGGGATTCGAAGAGATTGCAACGGATCTAGCTGTCTTACTTGGCTTTTCGTTATTCTTTTCAATTGCGAATATCTTCGCTTTACGGAAATACCGAAGCTTTTAAAATTGAATGGATGAAATAAACGAAACAACACTGACTATCTTTCAAAGGAGTAACGTGTATGGATGTGAACAATTGGGTGGATGATTTTTTTAACCTGATGGATGAAGAAAAGATGACAGAGAAACAGAAGAAGATTTTGCTGGCATCGATTGAGGTGTTTGCTGAAAAAGGCTATGCTGCCTCTTCTACGTCAGAGATCGCAAAAAAGGCTGGTGTTGCTGAAGGGACGATCTTTCGTCATTATAAAACGAAAAAGGATCTGCTCATGTCAATCGTAGCCCCGGTGATGGCCAAATTGATAGCGCCTTTGCTTATAAAAGACTTTCAAAAGGTCTTTAAACAGAACTTCCAATCCTACGAGGAATTTGTTAGGGCTTTATTACTGAATCGGTTGACGTTCATCAAGGAGCATTTATCAGTTGTGAAGATCTTGCTGCAGGAAATCCCATTTCATCCTGAATTGAGGCAGCATTTCAGTGAAACAGTCATGGAACAAGTGGTATCGAGAATTGAATCTGTCATTATTCCTTTTCAAGAAAAAGGGGAGATCATCGATTTACCGCCAAAGTCGATCATCCGTTTTACTGCTTCCTCAATCATCGGTCTTTTGTTCGGCAAGTTCATCCTATTTCCAGAAAGTGAATGGGATGAGGTACAGGCGATCGAAGAGACAATCCAAATGATTTTACACGGTGTGGAGAAAAAGTGAGAATAAGACATACTGATAAGAGGTATGTAAAGTGGTAGAGGTGAAAGAAATGAATAAAAAGGTCATCGTCTTGTACATTCTTTCTGTACTTTCTTATCTATTAATGGTGGGTATGAATGCTTATGCCAACATCCTGCCTTTAAACGGTCAGACGACGGAGGAGATCTCTGACCGTTTCGATGTCTTATTCACGCCTGCAGGGTATGTGTTTTCCATCTGGTCAGTCATATATATTTTATTGGCAATTTGGCTCGTCTATCTGCTGTTTCCAAAAAGTGTAAACCACAATGTTTTTCAGAAAACAGGATTATGGTTTATCATCAGTTCGTTGTTGAATACGAGCTGGATCTTACTCTGGCATTATGAATACTTCAATTGGACATTTGCTGTCATGGTAGGGCTGCTGGTATCACTGATCATCCTTTACTCGCTGATTAAGCGATCCTCCGGACGGCGCTTGATGGATTGGTTACCTTTCTCGGTATACCTAGGATGGGTATCTGTCGCCACGATATCCAATGCAAGTATCGTTCTGGATTATAATAACTGGAGCAGGTGGGGATTATCTGATGCAACATGGTCAGTCACCATGCTAGTTGTTGGTGCATTGATTGCATTGATCTTTTCCCTCAAGAATGAGGACATTGTCTATCCGCTTGTTTTTGTATGGGCTTATTTTGGAATTGCGGTCGAGCAGTTTGATGTTCCACTTGTTAAAAATACAACCCTGGCTTTGGGGATCCTGTTGATAAGTTTCGTTTTATTCCACCTTATCATTCGATACAAACGTTAATAGTCAGAAGATTCCAAATTATAGATTGACTCGTTTTCTCTTGTGCGTGTAATATGGAAGATAAGAAACAAAAGGGACGGAGGAACGAGTATGACCATCATTCATACAGAAAAGCGTCCGAGAATTACACCTTATGATGAAAACGATTTTGATTTTACTGATGTGCTAGCCAGCTATCGTATCGATCTCAGGAATCCTCGAAATGAGAGGACAGACCGATTTTTCAATGCGAACGTCGTTAAAGATTGGTCGAAGTTGACATGGAAAGAGATCGGAAAACCCTATGAAGTAAAGAAAATGTCTGTTGATCGTACGGATTGGGAAAAAGAACACAAGCAGACGATGCCGGTAAAAACGTCGTGGGAATATTTCAACCGGTCATTTCATGAATGGTTTGTGAAGGATGTTCCGAAAAAACGAAACGAAGCAAAAGAAAACCTGAAAAATCATCTGAAACAGTTTAAACTCCATGAAGTAAAACATGGAATCGGAGATCTAGTACGCTTATCTCTTTGGAATTATGCCCATCGGATCGAGGACGGTATTTGGGATCCGAGAGGGAAAAGAGCTCTATTCGAAGGACTTGATGTCGAAAAACCGAACATTCTATTTCTCGGTGCAGCTGAAGGATACGAAGCGATGCAGCTGCAAGCGATGTATCCAGGCGGTCAAGTGGTCATGGTTGATTATGATGACTATTGCAAGACGAATCGGTTTGCTGAATTCCCTGATACATACCCTTTCTTAGGAGAAAACCCTGAGACCGGAAGCCCACGGGTATGGTATAAACACCAAATGGACATCGAATATGTGGTTGAGGATATCCGGAACCTCAAATATGGAAAGGAATTCGATATCGTCATCAGTGTTGGATTATTAGAGCACGTACCCGATGCCTATAAAGAAGAAATTCTTGATTTCCATCGCCGTTTTTTGAAACCTGGGGGATATGTGATCATGACAACCCCTCGTAACCAATGGAAGTCCAGAATGTATTATCACGTCATGTCCGATGTGATGAACCATACATATCGGGAATTGATGGACATCCGGCAAATGGGATTATACCTTTATCAGTCAGGCTTTGATATATTGCGGCATGGCTACATGAAAGTCCATAATGGAATCGTTGCAAAACCACGATAGAGTGTTTTTTTCTGGATGATCCTCTAGTTGATGATTCCATGACTTGTGATCTCTACATTGACTTTTGCGTCCATTTTTATTTCAGGATATTCTTTTTTCCAATCCAGTTTTCTCCATACTTCAGGGTGGAAAGCCATCAATTCACGGCCGATACCAAATGGATCGCTATTGGCTTCCTTCAATTTGTCTAAAACTTCATTAGCATCTTTCGTGATACCTTCAGACAACTTTTTGTTCAATTGTTCGACTTTTTTGTGGGACGTCAATTTGTCGAGTGGGTATTCAACTAAATCAACTGACATATTTACAAGGAAGGAGGCTGTTATTGAACCATCTGATAATGGTGTGACAGTCATTTTCGATTTGCTTTCACTCACATGGAGGCTTGCATAGTTTTCAATTTCCTGTTCTTCGTTTTCATGCACTTTTTGAATAATTCTCGTGATTTTTCGTGTTTTATTATGGAGGATTAGTAACAGCTTAGATTCATCATCATCAAGTGACCCAGTCATCTTGTCATCATCAAATAGAGCGACTCCTTTAAGGCTTACATTCTCAGTGTCTTCATTTAATTGTATAAAAGGTATATATGGATCTTTTCCTTCATCAAAGAATACAGGACATACAGTTTGGACATCAATTTTCGGGACGACTGTATGTTCTTCTCCACTGATGATCAATTCTTCAATGAATTCACCAATCAATGTATTTTCTTTTTGACGCAAGTCTAGAATTCTTCCTGCTTCTCCTTCCGTAATCGCCAGTTTAGAGTTTAATGGGCTTTCTGGATCACGATAAAAAATATCCAAGTAAGGATAAAGACCTTGTTTTGCAATTTCATCACTATACAAGAAAACCCTATTTTTAGAAGGGTTGAATGTATTGGCAATTTTATGGTCTATATTCATTCGTGTTTGCCTTAAATTAACACCTGTGGCCTTTACGAGTTCATTCCGGGGTGTACCACCGCCACTTTCACCAGCGGCTATGAATCCTCTCATGACGGATGTAGCTTTTATTTTATCATCCTCTGTAAGATCAAAAGCGGTAGCGTAGACAAGGCGTGAATCTTTTATCATCCGTTGATCCCAGCAGCCAGTAAGGAGAAGTAACATCAGAATGATACAAAGTAAATATTTCTTCATTATCGTGCTCTCCTATTCCTCAATTTAGACTGTACCATAGAAAGAAGCAATAAAATTACAGGTACCACCACTATAAAAAAATAACTCGAATACTCCACTATTTTACTGAATGATGCAATCTGAAAATCTGTTTGGGGAATAAGTGATCCAACAAAAGCAATCGGAAAAATGATATATAGCATTTTACTGTGGTTTTTCTTTTTTAGGATGTGCTGCATCCCCTTTGCTGCAAATAGGACATAACTGATGAAAGAAGTCCCCACAACAACAATCCATATAGCGATGAACAGTAAGTCAATTCGTTCTACAATTTGGAAAGTGATTGCTTTTAACATATACAAAATAGGTTCCGGTACTAATTTGATTTCTCTTGGTGAAAAGACCACAAAGCTTATAAAGACGAGATATAAGTACAGGATTGTTGTAAAACCACTTGCAATACAAACGGATTTAAGTATTTGCCGGTCATTCGCCTGTACATAAGGGAATAATAAGAGCAGCATTTCAAAACCAAGCATTGAAATCAATACCGCATGTGCTCCCTTCAATATACTCATTATTCCAGAGGCGCCAACCGGAAGTAAGTAACGATATTCCATGACATTAGGGAAGGCCATGATCGTAAAAAAAATCAAAAAGGGAACTAGAACCATGACAAACATATAAAATCTAGCGATGATTCTTACGCGGTCCTTCACTAGAAACCAACAGGTAGAAATCATTATTATCAATAGGACCCAACGAGGTGTTGAATTCAGTACCCAATGTTGAAGGATGTATAGATATAAGATCAGAATGAGTGTACATACGGCGATACCATATACCACATACGCAAAGCCGATTAGCTTACCTATAGTTTTGCCAGCTACCAATTCGGCGATTCCGAAAATGGTTTTATCCGGAAAACGTCTTCCTAACCCCCATAACATTAGGATGAGGACTTGGATGATCACACCTGCTATGATGACAGAAATCCAACCATCACTACCAGCTGCTTGATTGACAGAATACGGCAAGCTTAACAAACCTACCCCGACTTGCGTCTGTATGATCATGTAAGTCAACTGAAATCTTGTAATCGTTTCTGATTTATTCTTCATCCTTTTTCCATCTCCTAGATTCCCATACCTGACGATAATGCTGTGGACGAGCATCATATGGCCTGGTATTCAGTACCCATCTTGGCAACCGTATGACTGTATCCTTAATATCTTTAAGGTGAAATGGAGCAAATGGAGCAAAGTATGGATGCCCAAATGGTTCCATTCGGCATAAATGAATCAGTAAGACCATCATCCCGAATACAATCCCGACGACCCCGAATAAAGAGGCTAATATCATAAGTGGGAAACCTAGCAACCGTAACGTTGTCGTCATTTCATTAGAAGGTACTACAAACGAGGCTATTCCGGTAATGGCAACGACAATCAACATGACGTTCGAGATCAAGTTGGCTTGAACGACAGCAGTTCCGATGACTAATCCACCAACGATACCGATTGTTTGGGAAATTGGACTTGGAAGTCTAACTGCTGCTTCACGAAGTAATTCCAATGTCAATTGCATGATGAAAGCCTCAATCAATGGAGGAAAAGGGATAAACTCCAAGGATTCTTTTACAGAAAAAATCAGTTCAATCGGGATGACTTCCATATTGAATGAGACAAGTGCGATATATAGTGCCGGAAGTCCAATTGCAATTATGAAACTGGCGAGGCGAAGTGCTCTTAAAAATGTTCCGACAATCCATCTGCTGTTGTAATCGTCTGGAGATTGGTAGAAACTGAAAAATGTTACAGGCATGATCAGGGCAGTTGGACTCCCTTCCATCAATAAAGCTACCCTTCCCTCCATGATGTTACCGGTAGCCCTGTCTGGACGTTCAGTATTAAGGGATTGGGGGAATGGTGACCATGGATATTCTTCAATGAACTCTTCAATATAACCAGGTGTTTGGATTGAATCGGTATTGATTTGTTTTAGTCTCCCTTTAATTCTTTCTACAAGATCGGGATCTGCCATATCTTTCAGATACATCATGGCTAACTTGGTATTGGTTACTTTTCCTATAGTAATATATTCCACAATCAAATTTGGATTTTCAATACGCTTTCTCATGAGATAGATATTAATCTCTAAACTTTCAATAAAACCTTCGTGCGCTCCACGGATGACATATTCATTAGTCGGTTCCCTGATATTTCGAAACTTAGTCAAAAATACATTGACGAGGTAAATCTTTGGTTCTTTGTCCGAAAGAATGACACATTGCCCTTTAATAAGGCCCCTTTCAGCATCTGTCAGATCATCTGTTTCTTCTATATGGGCAGTCGTCACGATATCAGGGATAGAACCTTCATGTGCTTCTAACATTGGTTTGACAATCAGTTCATTGATCATATTTTTGTCTACTAATGACGAAATGAAAAGGAGCGTATACTTCTGATTGTTGAAAGTGATCGTTCGTGAACCAAAATCATCTGTTTTGAAGAATGCATTTTTCAAGTATTCTATATTCTGGTCTTTATCCTCGAACATGATTTTTGTTGTTCCATTCAAATTTGTTTCATAGGATTTCATTTCTTGGTTGCTACTGTTCTTACCAATATACTTCCGATTCCGTTTCCTTCTCACGATGATCACTCCATCTGTGTAGATAAGCTAATTATTAACCTTCCCAATTCAGACATAAATATCCAGATGCTATAAACAAAATGGTTGCATTATCATACTATAGGGGGGTATAGTAAATACAAAGAAGTTTTCAATCAGTATTCAAATACAACAATTAATAAAAAATTCAAATGAAAGAGGTGGCACGATGATGGATCATGATTCCCCGATCATTCCAAGAACAGAAGATGAACGGAACCGGATTTTAAATCGACTGAAGCGGATTGAAGGCCAGGTTCGTGGTTTGCACAAGATGGTAGAAGACGATCGTTATTGTATGGATATCCTCGTACAGATTTCTGCTATCAATTCCGCTCTGAAGCAGGTTGGTTTTTCGTTAATGGAGCGACATGCGAATACCTGTGTCAAGCATTCGATCGAATCGGGTAATGGCGATGAATATATGGAGGAATTGATGAAAGTCGTAAGGCAGTTTTCGAAGTCATAACAAAAAGAAGGTGTACACATGAGTGAAGCACTTGAAAGACAAAAACCTATGAAGGACGAAAAGATACCGATCACGGGTATGACATGTGCTGCGTGTTCAAGCCGTATCGAGAAAGTTCTGAATAAGATGGACGGTGTAGAGGCTTCCGTCAACCTGACCACTGAAGAAGCTACAGTCAAATACGATCAGGATGCTGTGCAAACGACAGATATCATTGAGCGTATTCAAAAGCTTGGTTATGATGTACCGACAGAAGGACTTGACCTAGACATCTATGGTATGACATGCGCTGCTTGTTCAAACCGTATCGAAAAAGTGGTCGGTAAAATGGATGGGGTAAAAAGCATCCATGTCAATTTGACGACAGAAACAGGAAAAGTTGAATTCCAACCTGGTCTCGTTACCCAACAAGATATCGTTGAGAAAATCGAAAATCTGGGCTACAGTGCTGAAGTTAAACAAGACAGAGAAGCGAAAGAGGAGAAAAAAGACAAGGAACTGAAGAAAAAGCAACGAATGTTAATACTTTCGATTCTTCTTTCAGCACCATTATTGTATACGATGGCGGGGCATCTACCGATTGATATAGGAATTCCTGTCCCTCATATCTTGATGAACCCCTGGCTGCAATTTGCATTAGCAACACCGGTCCAGTTTTATATCGGCGGTCCGTTTTATGTCGGAGCATACCGGGCACTCAAAAACAAAAGCGCGAATATGGATGTGCTTGTTGCATTGGGAACCTCCGCCGCTTACTTTTATAGTTTGCTTGAGGCTTTGCGTTCGGCTTATTTGCCAGGATATGAACCTCAATTGTATTTTGAAACAAGTGCCATCCTGATCACGTTGATTCTAGTAGGGAAATATTTCGAATTCCTTGCGAAAGGACGTACGACTCTCGCAATCAAATCATTGCTGAATCTTCAGGCGAAAGACGCTACGATCATTGAAAACGGCGTTGAAAGGAAAGTTGCAGTTGATCAGGTCCGGGTAGGTGACCATTTACTTGTAAAGCCTGGAGAAAAGATTCCAGTAGATGGTGAAATCGTCAAAGGACATTCTTCGATTGATGAATCAATGATTACAGGAGAGTCGATCCCTGTTGAAAAAAACAGCGGGGATAAAGTGATTGGATCGACCATCAATAAAAATGGCACCTTGACAATAAAAGCTACGAAAGTCGGAAAAGATACAGCACTTGCCGGCATCATCAAGGTCGTTGAGGAAGCCCAGGGATCCAAGGCTCCGATTCAGCGGATGGCTGATGTCATCTCTGGAATATTCGTGCCGATCGTCGTTGCGATCAGTGTCATTGTATTTTTCATCTGGTTTGTTTTCGCAGCACCAGGAGAAGTGACAACTGCCCTGGAGGCAGCAATTGCAGTACTTGTCATCGCGTGTCCTTGTGCGCTTGGTCTCGCAACCCCGACTTCCATTATGGTTGGAACGGGAAAAGGGGCGGAACAGGGGATTTTGTTTAAAGGTGGAGAGTTTTTAGAAGGGACTCATCGGATCGATACGGTTTTGTTTGACAAGACAGGTACGATTACAAAAGGGAAACCTGAAGTGACAGACTGGATCCCATTGAAAGAGGACGATGATTTGTTAAGCCTGATTGTTTCAGCTGAAAAAGGCTCAGAGCATCCTCTTGCAGGTGCGATTGTTGCTTATGGTGAAGAACAACAGGTTGACATGCTTGAAGCAGATAACTTTGAGGCTGTGCCCGGCCATGGAATCATAGCTGATCTTTCAAATCGGAAGGTGCTGGTGGGAACCCGGAAGTTGATGGAACAACATCTCATCCCGACCTCTGAGCATGAAAACAGAATCAAACAATTGGAGCATGAGGGGAAGACGGTCATGCTGATGGCGATCAATAATGAGCTAGTTTCTCTGGTTGCTGTCGCTGATACAATCAAAGAAACATCTGAAACAGCTATCGAACAATTGAAAAGCATGGGTATAGACGTCTATATGATAACCGGTGATAATGAACGCACTGCCAAAGCGATTGCAGATCAAATCGGAATTGAAGGAGTCTTTGCTGAAGTGCTGCCGGAAGATAAGTCGGAAAAAGTACGTGAATTGCAATCACAGGGTAAAAAGGTGATGATGGTGGGCGATGGAATCAACGATGCGCCTGCCCTTGCACTAGCCGACATCGGAGTGGCAATCGGAACAGGTACGGATGTTGCAATTGAAACAGCGGATATCACCCTTGTCGGAGGGGATTTGAAACTTCTTACGAAAGCGATTGTCTTAAGTAAAAAGACGATGAGGAATATCCGTCAAAACTTGTTCTGGGCACTGTTTTATAATTCAGCAGGCATTCCCGTTGCAGCCCTCGGTCTGTTGGCACCATGGGTTGCAGGAGCTGCGATGGCCTTCAGTTCAGTTTCAGTCGTAAGTAACTCCCTTCGATTGAAGAGAGTGAAACTATAAACACCACTATTATAGGAGGTAATAACATGGAAAAGACACTTGATGTAAAAGGGATGACATGCAATCATTGTAAACAGGCTGTAACGAATGCGTTGCAAGAGTTGGAGGGAGTAACGCGTGTTGAAGTTGATCTTGATAAAGGGAAAGCACACGTTGATTACGCAGAAGGCAAGGTTACAGAAGAACAAATGAAAGAAGCAATTGAAGATCAAGGATATGATGTAAAATAGAGATGAGGAAACCGTCCAGCAGGGCGGTTTCTTTTCTTGTGGTGGGGCGTTAACGGTGCAAACTCAGAATATATCGGTGCAAAGTACGGGGATATCGGTTCAAACTCAAAATATATCAATGAAAGTCCCAATCTGAGCATCTACCAATACTGACTGGAGCCATAAACATGGATAACCTCAATTGAATAGATTGGGTTAAAGGACGGTGAGTCGTATGTCGGATTCAGAGTGGGATTATTATGGCGGTTATTCAGGCTGGGGGAAATGGGTGCCGCGATTGCCGATCACAACCAATTCCAATGATGTCACCCAATTGAAGTACTCAGCAAAAAGTTTTCTACTTCCCGCCAAGGAACTTCAGGGGTTTCTTGAAACAGTGGCAGAAAGGAAAGGATTTGCTGAACAACTGAAAAAAGCAGCAGAGCTGAGTCAGAATAAGAAAGTCCACGACTTGATCAAGTCCACTGGAGTCGTAACCGAATTCTCCACAAAGTTAAACCCAGAGGGTATCCAAATCACTTTTCAACCGGATCACATTGATGCGTGTTTTAACATTAAGCTCTCTTTGTGCTGGTAAAATGCAACTTTAGACCTCGACAACCAAAATAAATTGGGAAAATCCATGATGAAATACACGGTTTTTCGGCATGAAATTCATCATACTTTCCCAATACAAGGGTGCTCTATGCTGTGGTAGGATAAAAGTACCTTAAAAATAATTGGAAAAGGATGTGGGAATATGTCTAGAATGATTGTAACCGTAAAAAGAGGGAAGAAGTGGGCAAATATTTTAGACGGGAATTACCGATCCTCTAGTACGCACCTTACACAGCAGGACGCAATTGAAGTTGCTAAACACCGTGCGCAGCAAAAAGGGTACGAACATGTCATTTACCGAAAAGATGGCACCATTCGTGAAATCAACAAGTACTTACCTCTTACCATCCAGCAATAATGGGAACAAGATTATCGTTACGAATACAAAGAAGAAAGGAATGATCGAAGGGAAACCACCTTCTAACGATCACTCCTTTTTTTGTTGCAAGCGAAATTTGCGACACTCCAGCGGGAAAATCGAGCCAGGCGAGACCAAGCAGCTATTTTTATAGTTAACGGACACCAGAGCCGTTATTTTAGACAAAATCACTGTTTCTGGATTCTAACGGACACCAGAGCCGTTATTTGTGAACAAAGTAGCTGATTTTCCATGATATTTGCGAAATAAGGTCCCTGGTGTCCGTTAAGTTTGTAAATTTCCATTAAATTGACCAAATAAGGTCTCCTGTGTCCGTTACCGGGTTTGCCCCCTTGAATTGCCAAGGATCATTAGAGCGTCCGTTTGTCGTTTGCCCCGTAGAAAGGGATGATTTTAACAAAAGGCTGTTTTCGCAAACTTTGTTGCTCTTGCACTTAAAGAAAGTATAAAATGCTTTCTTCAGTATAAGGGCAACTAAGGCTCGACCTACAAAAGGCTTGGTCTCGCCAAGTTTTCTTTAAAAGTCGTTGATTTACGCTCCAGGATGCTCGCTTTCCGCGGGGCGTGCGGGGAGCCCACTCGTTGCCTTGCGACCTCAGGAGTCTCCTTATCAAGGAAGCATTTGTGCTCCTGCGTCTACAAGAAAGTCCTGTCGAAGCGAGCTTCCTCGTCGCATGCCTTGCGAGGAGATTATTCAGGTAGTAGGCACGCTGATCCCGCAGGACAAGGAAAGCTTCGGCAGCGTTACATCGCACGAAGAAAATGCGATTTTCATTTTCGAGGAGTCTCGCACCTTGCTCTCCAATCAACTTGCACAAGGTGAGTTTTTTAAAATGACTCAAAAGCAACAATCTTTTAGAAAAGAGCCAAACAAAAAAACTAGAAAATACAACTGAGCCTACAACAATGGGAAGAGCACAAACAACAGCAAATCGAATACAAGATGGGATCCCAAAGGCACCCAGATGTTTTTCGTCTTTTCATAAAGGATTGCCCATGAAAATCCTGCAAACAGCGCCGCTAATACAAGCAAGATACTCCCAGATGCTAGGTGCGCCCCTCCGTACAACAGAACAGATAGAATTACCCGAAACCTTACAGTCCCGTGCAATCGATTTTGTACATATCCTCTCCAAAACCATTCTTCGGCTGGTATGATGATCACAAATACGAGGAGGGTGTGCCACCATGTTTCAGGTGAAATCACCCTGTACAAATTTTCCAGTTGTATGAATAAGGAAGGGATGAAGATTGTCACCAGCAACTTTCCGACCGCAAAAAAGCCATAGATGAAAATTCCGCTTCCAACAGCAACCATCGCATATTTTTTATTGAGGTTCTTCCAGCTGGCTTTTCCTTTTATAAGCGAAAAAATCAATAAACCAGCTTGGACGAGAGGAAAGAACACCCAAAACGATTCACTTGCTTGGAAGGCTGCTCCAAGTCCTACCGATGCTAACAAGACGCTAAGGAATACGGATGTGTTTTTAGACATTAATTTTTCACACCTTTTTCAGCCAACGGGTGTGATCTCTTCTTTCTCTTCAGAAATATATATATTCCGAAAAGAATGATGGCTCCGCCTGAGATTTGCTCGATTCGAACGGATTCAGACAAAATGAAATACGCAAGGATCGAAGCACCGATCGGTTCGCCTAAGATCGACATTGAAACGACGTTCGTGCTGACATACTTCAAAGCCCAGTTGAAAATGGTATGACCAAGGAGTGTCGGGAAAATTGCCAGGAGTAAGAAATACACCCAATTTTCCGTGCTGTACGGTCCGAGCGTGTAACCTAGTGACAGATCATAGATGAATAGAGTGCCAGTCGCCATACCGTAAACTAGAAACGTATAGGTCATCAGATGAAGCCGTTTCCGTACAGTCTGCCCGAATAAATAATAGACTGTGACAGCGGCCGCACCTAATAAAGCAAGAAGATCCCCGAACAGAGCCAATCCACTGATCCTGAAATCCCCCCAGCTGATCAGAATGCTGCCGCCGATCGCTAAGGCACCACCGATAAATGCTTTCAAGGAAAGCTTCTCTTTGAAAAAGATGTAGGTTCCCACAAAAGCGAAAATCGGCTGAAGGGCCACAAGCACAACAGAGCTTGCGACGGATGTGTAATTCAATGACTCGAACCATAAGATAAAATGGAAAGCGAGAAAGATCCCTGAGAATAAGCAGAAAAGCATATCTTTCTTATGTATTTTCTTGAAATCATCCCTGAAATAGAGAAGGATGAAAGGCAGCATCAGTAACGTTGTGAATAGCAAGCGATAGGTCGCGATCACAGGTGCAGGTGCTGTTGATAGCTTGACTAGAATCGCAGACGTAGAGACGGATAACACACCAATACCTATGGCGATATAAGGATTTATGATCGGTTCTTGTTTCAATGGATGACCCCCGTACCAATTCTTCTCACTTGTAGTTTATCACTCTCTTTTTCTTAGAGAAATACACAATTTGAATGAATTACAAAATACACCTAAAGAGAAGTCGAGATTTGTCGATATAAAGCGTAAAGAAGTTATAAGGTCAATGTTGGGGGCATTCGTTTATGACTCTGTCACAAGTTCGGATAGGTGTTGGAGCAATCTTGCTCATCTTGTTTTCTCTATTCCTTTTTCTTGGAGACTCAACACCATATTTTACAGCAATCATCATAGCTATTTTCGGAATACTGCTTCTTTCAAGCATGTGGATCTTATTCCGAGGAGCAGCCCGGAGGAATCAACTCACTAAAGTTTTAATCAATTGTGTAAGTGCAAGTCTCGTATTCTATGGTGCATCAGAATTCATAAAGGTTTTCAATGGAAATGGCCAACTGGATCCAATTTCAGATGCGTTTTGGATCTTACATATATTACTTCTCTCATATGGATTGGTTTTTGTATTGACCAAAGTACGATCCAATTTCCAAATGAGCTATTTGTTATTTGATCTTCACATAACGATAACTGTATTAGGAGCCATTTCATTTGTGACATATGAAAAATTTGCTGGAAATGGTGTGCCTATGCATACGGTCTTTTACCCGTTAGGCGTTCTTTACGTAGTATTCATCCTGGCCACATTATTTTTGATTGTTGACAAGCCTATCAATCAAAGGATTCTGAATGGACTTTTTTCTGGATTGTTGATCTGCCTGGCAGCGGATACCCTCATGCTTTTTGATCTACTGGACGGTTCTCTAGTGCGTGAGAAATACCTATTGCTAGATGGATTAGGTATCTTTATGATCGCATCTGCTTTTCATCGAAAAAAAAGCCCTCTCCTCAATCAATATCAGGACCGGTTCACTTTATCCTATGCCCACTGGGAACTGATTCGGCCGATCATCCAATACGCGGGTGTCTTCATTCTTTTGTATGAATTTCTATTTGTCTATCGTGCGAATGACATATTGTTTGGAAGTCTGATTGCCACTTTCATTCTCGTGATTTGTCGGGACATCATCAGTATCATCCAAAACCAATCACTTGTGAAACATCTTAAATTGTTCAATCAGCATCTTGAGAAGAAGATCGGTGAACGTACACAAGAACTGACGGATTCACATAAGGATCTGGAAGATGCTTTCAAACAGATCGATTATATTGCACGCCATGATACATTCAGCCGACTGCCGAACAGACGTTATCTTGAACAAATGATTGAGTGGAAGATCCTCGAATCTAGTCAATCCCGTACGATGGTTTCATTGATATTCCTGGACGTGGATCGTTTGAAGCATGTTAATGATACACTCGGCCATTCGATCGGGGATCAGCTATTGTTGCACGTCATTGAACGGATCAAAAGTTGTCTGCCGACTGAGGCATTCATGGCACGACATGGCGGTGATGAGTTCGCGATTCTAATAGATACTCTCTATTACGAAGATGAAATCAAAGAGCTGACGGCTGCAATCATGAAAACCATCGAAGCGCCATTTCATATTAGAGGAAAGGAATTGTCGATCACGGTAAGTATGGGGGTGTCGATCTATCCTGAACATGGAGAATCGGTAGAGGAATTGATGAAGCATGCAGATCTAGCAATGTATAAAGCAAAAGAAGACAGAAAGAGTAAAGTTGTCTTTTATTCCCCTGAAATGGACCAGGAGCTTGTAGGTAAAATGAAGCTTTTGACAGACCTTCACGCTGCCATCAAACGCAATGAATTCCTGGTGTATTATCAGCCGCAATTTGATATCCACACAGGTGCTTTCTCAGGGGTCGAAGCACTTGTGCGCTGGGAGCATACGAAACATGGTGTGATTTCTCCAGGAGAATTCATTCCGCTGGCTGAGGAGTTTGACTTGATCGTACAGATTGATGACCTTGTGATGAAGACAGCGATCCACCAGTTCAACGAATGGGAAAAGGAAGGGATTGCCCCGCCGCGGCTTAGTGTGAATTTATCTCCACAGCAATTTGCGCAAGGAAATCTTTGTTCGAAAATTTCCGTGCTTTTGGAGACAGCGGTTTTTCCAGCTGATAAATTAGTGATTGAGATTACAGAAAGTGTTGCGATGAATAACGAGGAATGTTTAACTGCTCAATTGCACGAAATTGCAGCAATGGGAATCCAGATTTCGATTGATGATTTCGGAACCGGGTATTCATCATTAAGTTATGTGAAAAATTATCCGCTGAATCAATTGAAGATTGCAAGGCCATTCATCATAGAGGTGCCTGGAAACTTTAATGATACAGCGATGCTGAAAGCAATCATTGATTTATCTCATCACTTCAACCTTTCTGTTGTAGTTGAAGGCGTTGAAACAATCGAGCAATTGAATTTCCTGAAATCCATCCATTGTGAAGAAGTACAAGGATTTTATTTTTCAAAACCGCTGACAACAAAAGATCTGGAACACAGTTATCTACTTCCATTCAAACAAAGTGTATAAAAGGGAAAGGACTGACTGACCTGCGTCAGTCTTTTCTTGTTATTCCTACTTGTTAAACCATGTTGGGAATGTCTAAATACCGAAATCGTCGCCGACTTCACATAAAGTAGGGCTGTTTTCGCAAACTTTGTTGCTCTTGCACTTAAAGAAAGTATAAAATACTTTCTTCAGTATAAGGGCAACTAAGGCTCGACCTACAAAAGGCTTGGTCTCGCCAAGTTTTCTTTAAAAGTCGTT
>NZ_JBQQCL010000010.1:0-149382 GCF_052246725.1 Pseudalkalibacillus sp. R45
ATATATCCACTGGTACAATCATGAACGTTCAAAAGAAAAATTGGATGGACTGAGTCCAGTCGAATACCGAACTCAATCCATCCAATCAGCTGCATAATAAAAACTCTAACTTTTAGGGGTAACCACCGTTTCAAATATGAGAACACGTGCGTTTTTTATTACTATGGGGCTATGCTAATCCTCATCGATCCTGTTTAAAACAAAGGATACTGGAATTTTATGTTGAACTATAGGTGTAAATCAATAATAAATACAGTACAAGTAACTAGAAATGTGGTGTGATGAAAAAAGTGAAGACTAGTTTAAAAAAGCTGTTTTAAATAATATAGCCTGGTGTGAAATTGTATGTGAAACTCATCATAAAGAATACACTTCAAATGGACAAGTGTGGAGATTACTCTCTGAAGCACCTCCGTTTTATCCGGATATTATTACATCAACTAACAAAGTAACGACTAGAGAAGTAGTTGATTACATGGGGGATAGGGATATTCTTTCTATCAAAGATAGTTTTGCTAATTTAGAATTGCAACCAGAGGGATTTAAACGACTTTTTCAGGCAGAGTGGATTTATCATCCTCCTGTTCCTACTCCTAAACCTGTTGATGCTTCCTGGAGGGTCATAGAAAAAGAAGAAGACTTTAAAAAGTGGATCTCAGCTCACGGATCAGAACAGGTAATAAAGCATACTCTCATAGAGCGGAATGATGTGAAAATTTTTATTCATGAAAACAATGATGGAATATCGGGATTTATAGCTAATTTAGGTGCCGGTACAGTTGGAATATCCAATGTGTTTTCAAATGGAAATACAGAAGGGGATCTGTGGTCAGATATCGTTCACGTCGTTTCAACTGTATTTTCTGACTTACCAATGGTAGGATATGAAAACGGTGATGATCTCACAGATGCACGATCCTGTGGATGGGTACCACTAGGTCCACTAAATGTATGGGTGACCAAGGATCGTTTATGATACGATGTCATGGGAATTAGATATATAAATGAACAACTCGGGAAAGGTAGTGAATCATAGATGCTTTATATATGGGATATCGAAAGGATCATTGAAAATGAATTGCGTGAGCTCAAATTAGATATAGATTGTGAGTTTGATAATAAGCTGAATGTACCTATGAGCTATAACGTATCCACAAATACGATAAAGTTCAATTATATTCAAGTCAACGGTTATAAAAGTAAAATAAAAGTCAAAGAGACAGAAGAAAATTTTGTTAAAATCATTTTGTACCATATGGTGGGTTACTATTTAGATTTTAGAAATACCTTCCGTGATTTAAGGATATTGATGTATGGTGACGATAAAGAAAAAGAAGTGCTGCGTGCGAAAATAGAAGCTAGTTCCTGGGAGCTTGGACGAACGGTAGTACCCGAACATCTATTGGAATCCTATGATCGAGTCCGGGAATTGGATCGACAGCTCATCAACAACTAAACCACCTCACATAGGGTGGTTTAGTTGTTTGATAACTGTTTAGTATCTTCATATAAGAACAGGTAATGATCTTTAATGATTTGGATGTACTGTTCCTTATTTAGAAGACTGAATATTTGAATCGCTTTATGGAAGGCTTCCTTTGAAAGGTGAATATCATTCAATTTATGATAATTCCGGCCCACTTGGAAATAAAGCTCCCCGATTAAATAGAAACTTTCATTTTCTAAACAAGATTGGATCCCTTCTTTTGCAATTTTGATTGATTCATTATGCATTTCTAACTTTGTTAAAATTTTAGAATAATTATAGCAAAGGCGAGGGAACACTTTTTTCTCATTTTTATAAGGAAGGCGTTTATATTGATTAATTGCCATCTGGAATGTATCACGCGCAGAATCAAACTGTTCTGTGTCCATGTATATGACACCAATGCTATTCAAAATTTCTAATTCACGTTCAATGAACCTATCTTTGCTATGATTCGTCAATTTAAGAGACTCATGTAGTAGATTAATAGCTGTAGTTGCATCATTTTTCACATGGTACAAGCAAATACCTTCATGCCATTTCAACAATTGTTTCATCGCCAGATTATTTTGGAATAACGGACTGTTCTTTTCACTTTTAATCATCCTTTGTAATGTATGATAGTCTTTTTTCCTTACTGCTTCTCTTAAAAAGTAGAAAAATTCGTCTATATATTCATAATTGATGCTTTCACTGCTTTCAAAAAAGTAATCGATTTTTACACCCAGCCTCTTTGCTATATGATATAAAGTATTTGCTAGTGGAGCGGTCTGGTTGTTTTCAATTTTACTGATTTCAGCTTGTGTGCAAATTCCTTTGCATAGCTCTTTTTGCGATATCCCCATGATTTTCCGCAGTTTTCTAACCTCTTCACCTACCATGATAAATTGCATCAAGGTTCCCTCCAACAATATTCATATAATTATATATTGTAACAAAACATAGAGGAAAAATATAAGAAATAAGGAAAATAGAACCAAAAACAGCTCTCTCATATAATGTACCTATTACCTATTACCTGTATAATTCAACTAATAGAATTTAAACTAGGTCTTTTTGTTGGGGGGTGTTTTCGTGTTCAAAAATCTTATGAAAAAAGTAACGATAATGTTATTTTTTGTTGGCTGTGCTGTTGGTCAGCTAGAAGAAATTGAAAAAATTGATACATCACTCGTAGAAGAGATTATTATCTTTGCAGATGAAGAGTTACCATCAGAACACTAAATATCTAAAGTTCGCCTGTATTGGCTCATGATAGTTGGTTTTAAAGCGCAATACATAAGGCGATGATCTAAGAATTTATTAATTGGCTATATCTTAAAAGGAGGTGAAAAACGTTGGCGGAAAAGAAAATAGCTTTGACTCCAGATGCATTTAAGATTAAAGAAAATGGTGAAGTAGTAGTGAACGATGCTCAACTAGTTGACTTGATAAAAAAAGAGATTGATGAAGTGAGTGTCGGGCAACAAGGAATTGCCCCGGATCTTTCTATAAAACCATAGAGGTAATTTTTGTGGCTGTACTTTTTTTGCGGTGTTGTTTATATACAATATAAATCTCTATATGAAGCCTCGGAATTGTTCCGAGGTTTTTGCTTTTCTAATATTTTCTCAACAATAATCTCCTACTAAAAATATTCTTATAATTATAACCATACTCAATTACTGAAGTTAAACAGAATATAAGTAGATAATATCTCTATTTAGAACTTTATACCCAAAATCTAATTATTTCCAAATCCTTGTATAATCATTTTTAAGAGATCAGAGAACTAAATAGGAAAGGGGATTATATTTTGAAAGTAGCCTTGATCAACATGCCGTTCGGTTCGTTATACAGGCCATCAATAGGTTTAAGTTTACTTAAAGCAGGATTACAAAAAAATGAGATTGATTGTGATATCCATTATTTGAATTTGAAATTTGCAGAACTAGTTTCACCAGATTTATATAATACCATTTCGGAAGGAAATATTTTTTCGAGTAATGCATTGGCAGGAGAAATGGTTTTCTCAAAATCATTATTCGGAAAAGACACGTTAGATGCTTATATTGAAGAGGCAAAAGAAAAGTTAGGCAACACAAGTGAAGATTTTGAGATCATTCGTGAAATCCGTTCACATGCAGAATCTTTCTTAGATGCTTGCTTGATGGATATTAATTGGGATGAATATTCAATCATCGGGTTTACAAGCGTTTTTGAACAGAATGTCGCATCTATAAGTCTTGCTAAGAGACTTAAAGAAAAATACCCTGAAAAATTCATTCTATTCGGCGGAGCGAATTGTGAGGAAACGATGGGAATAGAACTTCTCCGACAATTCTCATTCATTGATGCTATTTGTTCTGGAGAAGGAGATGATTCATTTGTAAATTTCATATCTGAATGGAAGGCCACAAAGGAAATTCCAAAGGTGGAAGGGATAGTATTGCAGGATAGATTTGAAGGAGTAAAAATTCACGAAGCTCCAAGATCCCGTTCAGTAGTAAAACTTGATGACCTGCCATACCCTGATTATTCAGATTATTTCGAACAATTCGTCGGTTACAGTTACAGAGATCAAGTTGAAGATACACGCTTTCTTTTTGAGTCTTCTAGAGGGTGCTGGTGGGGACAAAAACATCACTGTGTATTTTGCGGTCTTAACGGGACAAACATGAATTTCCGGAGCAAGACTGCTGCCCGAGCAATGGAAGAACTTATGTACTTGAGTAACAAATATAAAGACTACACCACCAAAGCTTCTGCAGTGGATAACATTATTGATATGGCTTATTTCAAGAGTCTCTTGCCAGAATTGAAGAAAAAAGGCTTGGACTTGGATATGTTTTATGAAACGAAAGCAAATCTGAAAAAAAGTCAAATCGAACTTTTTAGAGATGCCAATTTCAGGACAATCCAGCCAGGTATTGAAAGTCTTCAAACTTCTGTCTTGAAGCTAATGAATAAAGGTGTAACCATGATTCAAAATATACAGCTGTTGAAATGGTCTAAAGAATATGGCGTTTTACCCATTTGGAACATTTTATATGGATTCCCGAAAGAAGATCCCGAAGAATATCAACAATTGCCTGAACTGATCAAGAAATTAACTCATTTGACGCCACCGGGTAGCGTTGCACAAATCCGTCTTGATCGCTTCAGTCCATATTTCAATAATCATAAGGAAAACGGGCTTACTTCTGTAAGAGCGATGTGGCCATATAAGTACATATACAGTGCAATAAATGAGGATTCGCTTAATAGGATAGCTTATCATTTTGATTATGATTATGCAGAACCACGTAATCCACAAGCATATACGGTTGCATTACGCAAAGCCGTTTCTTCATGGCGCGAGTGTCATGCAAGCAGTGATTTATTCTTTGTAGATAAAGTGAATGGCTTGATCATTGTTGATATGAG
The DNA here is from genome assembly GCF_052246725.1 of Pseudalkalibacillus sp. R45. Lineage (NCBI taxonomy): Bacteria > Bacillati > Bacillota > Bacilli > Caryophanales > Fictibacillaceae > Pseudalkalibacillus > Pseudalkalibacillus sp. R45. Next base: position 4,892 of record NZ_JBQQCL010000010.1, read on the forward strand.
ATCAGAAGATGACATCGAAATCACTGTTCTGAAAGATGAGGAACGTTTATTGTTCTTAGCCCTGGATGCTGCCAAAAGTTTATCAAATGCCCATAAAGAAGTACAAAATGCTGGCTTTGAAATAACTTTGGAGCAAGCTGAGTCAATTGTACAAGGCTTTATACAGAAAGCAGTAGTGTTAGAGGAAAATGGTAGATTCATAAGTTTGGCTCTTAACAGTTCGATTTACAGCCCGAAAAAAGCAGCTCTTATCCGTCTTTCTGAATGGAATAAGAAGCAAAATGAAGAAGCTGTGGTATACGCTTGAACGACTTGAAAGGAGGTGAATTATTTTGTCAGAGAAGAAAGTGAGCTTAACGCCAGATGTGTTCAAGGTCAATGATAACGGCGAAGTGGTTATCAGCGATTCTCAATTGGTTGATCAGATTGAAAAAGCAACCGATGAGATGGCTGCTGGGGAACAAGGGATCAAAGTGTCAGTTTCCGTCAGTGTATAAGAATCATCTATCTATTATTCAGGGGGGCTTGGATGGGCTCCCTGAATGCAATTAATCAAGCATCATAGAGGAGGGATACTTTGTATTACGAATATATTTCTAAAGCGATGCTTGAAAACTGTATGAAGGTAATCGTGAGAAGGACAAAACAGTCACGGAACTTGTCCGTTGGGATGTATGTAAATCATGGTTCGAAAGATGAAAATAACGAGAATAATGGAATTTCCCATTTCATTGAGCATATGGCATTCAGCCATGAGAATATGAATCCCACTGCTAAACAGATGGTAGGGAACTTGTTGGATAGCGGAGCATTATACGAAGCATTCACTGGAAAAGAAATGACACGGTGCTGTATTACTTCACAGAGAAATTACCTTTCGGACATCATAAAAACGTTATCAGAAATCGTGAAGCTTCAAAATATACCTGAAGAAAGGGTACAACATGAAAGAGCCATCATACTTCAGGAGGCGGAAACCTATTTTGCTTCTTCAAAAGTCAAAACAGAGCTTGCGGAAAGGGCACTTTGGGGTGAAAGGTCACTAGGTCTATTTGTCATCGGTAATCAAGAAAATATTGCTCGTTTTACGAAAGAAGAAATAGAAAACCGTTTCAGGCAATTCTATTCACCTAGTAATACCTTAATTGTCATCCAGGGTGATGTCGATCCCGACGAAACGATCGGGCAGATCGCTGGAGAGTTTGATTTTTGGAAGAGTGAAACAGTCAGTAACCCGTCCCCATTACTGGAAGTGTCACCAAGTGTGCTGGGAATAGGGAATGCGAATCGGGTCAATGTAACAGCTACATTTATTGGACCATCATTCAGGTCTCGTAAAAGACATGCTATGACACTGCTTTCCGACATTTTGGGAGAAGGTTTGAAGTCACGGTTATTTGTAGAACTCAGGGAAAAACGGGAATTAGTGTATTCTGTCTATTCCTATGCATTAAGTTACGGCCTTGGGGGATATATGGCAATTGATTTCAATTGTTCTAAAGAGTCGTTGGAGGAAAGTTTCAAGGTAGTGATGGACATCATTGATGACATACAACACAACGGTGTTACAGATGAAGAAATAGAACGTGCACGTGCTTCTCGTATTACTTCAACATTACAAATTCCTAATGATGCAGTCCGTCATTTAAATACTACCGGTCGCTATGCATTGTATAACAAAGATTTTTTCGTTGATACTGAAGTTTTTGATTTGATGAGCGTAACTAAGGAAGAAGTTCGAGAGATTGCTAAAGAAATGTGTGATCAGTCTAATATGGCTTTGTCTGCACTTGGCACAGATTCTGAGTCACTGGTAACTCTACTTTAAAAAAGAGGTGGTAATATGACAAAACCAGCTGAATACATAGCTAATGCTGATAGCGATTTCCTGGATACGATCTTACATGAGGGTGGGATGGAAGTATTAAGCCTTCTATCAGTTTCTTCCCTTACAGCAACAGAAGTTTCAAGACAGGTCAAAGTTCCTTTAGCAAAAGTAAACTATATCCTTAAGATTTTGGAAAAGAACAAACTTGTTTATGTTGGAAGCAAACGATATAAAGAGGATTTTGTGGAGTGTTCTTATAAAGCGGATGTAAATTCCTTTGGGATCAAACTAAGTAATCAAAATTCCAATGAAGTGGAAAAAATAAGATTGATCTCGTATATGATCGACGAAGTGAGAAATGGAATGCTTAATGCTGTATCAGGGAAAGCACCAGCTGAATTTTCTCTTGTGAAAGCCAGGATCCCGAAAGATAAATTAAAGGAATATATCCAACAACTGAATGAACTGAAAGATGACATTGACTCCAACCAGGAAAGTGATGATGATCCTTATACCTTTGCAGTATCCTTGTTCCCAGATATCAAAAAGGACGGAGTGAATTAATAATGTTGTCATTCCTTCAACCTTCAAGTATAGAAAATGACCAGATTTATAAGCTTAGTTTAAGATATTTTTCGAAAAAGCTCGATACAGTGATTGATAGGTTTGAACAATATGGAAGTATCCCTGAAGATATCACAGCAAAAATAAAAAATGCATTGAAGGATCCTCAATTTTTAAAAGATCTTTATAACCCAGGGTTAAATTATTTCACTAGTTTATTGAAAAACTATTCGACCGAAGAGTTCATCGAGCAACTAAGCGACTCAAGCTTGAACAAAAAGTTCATGAGTTATTTTATACTTCCTTGTGCGGAACATGGGGTGGCAATCCAAAGTACCATCGAGTGTAACCAGGATGGAATAATCGATATTCCTGGCTTCAATCATAAAATCAAGCTCGAGCGGGTTCCATCCGAATGTTCAATTAGTACTTTGAAAAATCAAATGACAGTATTGTCTAATGGTATGAATATAGGAGTTATCAAAACAAACACCGATTTTAACGATCAATCCGTATTAATGGAAGAAAAAAATCTCCAATTGATACAAAAGATCTGTGACAACAACGGTCGCATCAATTTCGAAATGACTGATTCACTCATCAGTCAATACCTCACAGAAAATTCAGAACTCCTTAATATCAGAAAGAGTGAATTGAAAGATGATCACTTTCGCAGCATCTCTTTTTCAACGAATGATCATTTGTTTTATAACACTTGTTTAAAGTCTATCCGGGATATATGGCCAGAATATTATACGGAAATAGAAGGTCATATAAAACTGATCGCAATTATTGATACAAATGCTTTTGGGGGCTTTACTTCTGGAGTATTACCCGATGCGGTATTTTTATCGCATAATCCATATGATTTCCTATGGGTGACCGAAAATATCATTCATGAATGTGCACATTCAAGGCTGGATCAACTCTTTATCATCGATCCGATCATTTTAAACAACGATGATGAAAAATTCATATCCCCTTGGCGGGAAGACCCCCGACCAATGAAAGGGGTCTTACACGGTGCATATGCTTTTGCAAGAGTAGCGATTTGGTTGGAAAAGCTGCATGACCACTACCCTGTTGATGAAGTTTCTGAAAGGCTAGAGGTTGTGAAGAAACAATTGAGTGAAGCGGTAACAGTGATAGAGCAACACGGAAGATTGAGCCCGATAGGTGAACATCTTTTTAAAGAGATATCTTCTGTCGTCAAACCAGTTGTAAACGTTTAAGATCTAAATACGTGAATATAATCATAGGACATATTATAATATGGAAAAGATTGGGTTTACGTCATATACAGCTTACAAAGTAAGCTGTAGTGGTCATTTGGTTAATGATTTTACAAGGGGATTGAGTAGCTGCATGAAAATTTACGACTTGGAGGGGAAACATGACTGATACCTCGGCTGAAGCTAAAATCATTACAGAGAGTGAAGAAAAAAAGGATACTTTCAAGAACCTTATCGCTATCAAGGATTATCGTTTGCTGATTGCGGGTCAGTTTGTATCCGCATTGGGGGATGGGGTGTATGCCCTGTCCCTGATCTGGGCTATGAAATTACTGACTGGGTCAGCCTTGTACATGTCACTTGTATTGGCGGCTGAAGTCGTTCCAACCATATTGTTTGGTATCATTTCCGGGGTGCTTGTAGATAGAGGGAACCAAAAGATGTATATGCTTCTTGCAGATATTTTCCGTGGGATCGTGGTAGTAGGGCTGGTCCTCCTGTTTTGGTTCAATATGTTACAGCCTTGGATGCTTATTGTTGCAGCCGTACTTGTCTCCACTTTCGATGCATTCTTCCTGCCTGCTAAGACAGTCGCAATCAAAACCATTGTGCCCGATCACTTAATGACTCGTGCTCAAAGTATTTCAGCTACCATCCAGACCGTCGTCGGCCTGGCAGCACCTGCTCTTGCTGGGGTCTTATTGTTATACAGCCTTTCTACTGCATTCCTTTTCAATGCAGCGACGTTCTTCATATCGTTCCTTTTTATTTTATTCATCAAAGAAAGAGCATTATCGGAAAAGGCTACCGAAAAATTGAATCTAAAAATATTCGGGAAAGATTTGAAAACTGGTTTCAAAACGATCGTCAAAGTGCCAATCTTAAGAGGAATGATCATATACTTAGTGCTGATCAATTTCATGTTGGCACCGGTTGCCATTTTATTTCCGTTATTCGTAGACAATGTATCACAACTTGCGATTGTGGAAATCGCATTTTTCATCGGTATTCTCGTAGGATCGATTTCAATCAACTTCATGAATAAATTCCCTAAAATCGTCCCAATGGTAACAGGTTTATTCCTTATGCTAGGTGCGTTCGGATCTTTAGCGTTTTCGAACAACTTCAGCTTGACGACAATTCTCGTAGCAATTGCAGGGATAGGTAGTCCTTTAGCAAGCATTGCCTTACAATCATTGTTCATGGTGAAGGTACCAAGGGAAGTACTGGGAAGATCGCAAAGTACGATGAGAGTGCTATTGGAATCAAGTAAACCGATCTCACTCCTTCTTACAGGTGCGTTATTGGTGCATTTCAGCATCAGTTCATTCTTCATGGGCATTGCAATATTCGGTGGAATCGTCGTACTCATGATGGTTTTAAACCCAGTGATCAGAAAAGCGGAATAAATATAAGAGTATTTTCAAAGTCCTATGTATCAATATAGGGCTTTTTGATTTTTAAAGAAGGAAATATAGTGAATCACATCAGCTGTCTCTCCGGACATTGATGTGGTAAAATAAGGATATTATTAAGTTAATTGTTCCATTAAAGGGCAGTTATCTGGAATAAGAGCTTCCTGTATTTAATCCACAAAAGGGCCATTTTGTGGATTAACTTTTAGTAAGGAAAATTAAAATATATAAACCTTAGATAAAAATAAGTACAACCTCCCAATCATAGGGAAGATTGAGAGGTAAGTCTGTTATTAACCGAAATATTATTTTTTTACAGCATGGATGTAATGAATCGTTTCGAATGCAGACAAATAGTCTGTACGATTACGAAAGAATTGATTATTAATAGTAAGAGGTGATAAATGTTCATAAATGAGTAAACCTGCGTTTTCTAACATTTTCTCGATTTCATCATAAGTAAAACATGATTTCATAGGCTCACCACTAGCTGAAGCCATTTGAACCATATTTTGAACTCGGTTAGACATTCCTTTTTCTTCAAAAAGTTTGTCGTCTGCATAATCAAAAACGATAGAACTTCCTGATGGAACTTTGGTAAATAATTTATTAATCAAGTTGGCATTTTCCTTTTTTGTTAAATAATAAGAAACACCTAAAAAACTAAAGAAAGTTTTTCTGTTAGGCATAAAACATTCTTCAACAAGATGTTGAACAGTAAATTCTTTGGTGAAATCCATTGAAACAAAATGAAGATTATCTGGAATTTGATAATTAGCATTTGCTAACCTTATTTTTTTAAAGTCTTGTGTGGCTGGATAATCAACTTCAAATATTTCTAAGCTGTCGTTTAATTCTGGATGTCGGAAACAAAAGGTATCTAATCCAGCTCCTAGAATGACATACTGTTCCACACCTAGCAACATTTCATGAAATAATACATTTTCGCAATAGGAAGCACGTGCTAAAGGAGTTGGAGAAAGTTGGACTTGTGTAATCCATTTTAAAATTTCATCTGGATGATCTTTAAACGTCTCTGCAATTTCTTTATTAAAGAATTGAATTCCTTTAATCATGTTCTCACGAATATCTGAAAATTCTTTTTGGGTAATTAATTCTCGTGCAATAAAATCATCAAAAATTTGGGGTGTATCATATTTACTGTGGTATGCTCGACCAAAGGCTGATATTAAGGAAGTTAAACTTGATTCATTTTTCTTCATACATTAATTCCCCCATATAACAAAAATAAGATTCCCCTGGCCAGGAGAAACTTATTATACACAAAAATATTTTAGCTGTAAATTATAGCATAAACAAAATTTTTTGTCAATAAAAACGCTTTGGTTTAAATAACTAATAAATTCTCTTATAGTAAACTAAGATATTATTATATATATTATGGTAGAAATTCTATTTTAAGTAATAAAGGATATTACTCAACAAAAGGGCGCTTTAATGGATCAAGCAGCTAAAAGGATCTTTCAGCAGAAAGATCTTTTTACCGATAACATCGTTTATATTGACTAGATTTGTATAATACCCTTTTGAGGATTTTTTCACTAGTTATCTTAAGGTTGTATATTCGCATTTTCCTGACGCTTCCCCGCATAATACAATTGATTCTAAAGGTAATAAAGAAGGAGTGGCTCAGGCACTTATGGGTCACTGCTTTTTTTGTATTGCATTTTACTATCACAGTTGATAAGCCGTAAGTTTGTTTAATGATACTGTGATTTTCCGTTTTTGACATCGCTCAACCTTAACAATAATCTAAACGAAATGGCTAATGCAAAATATGCATATGCGATGGTGATTGATGGAGTGAATGAGACTTCCAGGAAAGCGCAAAAAACTATTTCAAGACAAATTCACAGAAATTTTTTCCAGGCATGGTAGAAAAGTTGCTTGAAGGGTTGAAAAAGCCTCTCGATTTGAGAGGCTTTAAAAAGTTTATATTATCTTACTGCTTCATTATTTCTTTTGCGCAACCCCAATAGACCTGCTAAACCTAATAATCCTAACCATTCCCAGTTGTTTTCCTTTTCAGCGCCAGTTGCATTTACATTTGCTCGATTATTATCTTTATTTTCATCATTAACTCTCAATGGTCCATCATCTTCATTGATGTTCATTGGACCTTCCCCATAATTGCCATCATCTTCTTGATTCATATTCATTTGCCCATTTCCACTATTGCCTTCAGCAAAGGCTGAAATTGAAAATGAGGAAAACAATAGTGTGACTGTGAAAACCATCGATAGAACGATTTTCTTGTTCATATTTACCTCCATATACTCTTCTGAAAGTCTGTAAAAATTTTATTGTTATACAGCCTTATCCTCAGGTGTCTTCACATGTAAAGGAGGTGGTATTAGCCATCCTTTTTCCTTATTCATGCGCAAAATTCTAGCTCCGAATTGTGCTTTTGTTGTATGGAATTGACCAAACATCATTGCAAGATCTTCCCTTATCGATTGTCCAATCGCAGTACTGCAAGTAACAAGACCAGCAGCAATATCCTTTGACGCTGATGCTGCTATTTCAGGATCATTGAATTTAGCACCAACAGGAATGTCTTCTAAAGAAGCATTTGGCCGCTCCGGTGGAGCGGGAGGTAATCCAATACCATTTACTTTCAACAATTCTTCAACTTGTTTCCCTTCCTGTTTCATGGCTTGGATGCTGTCCCTAAGAAATTCCTTAAGATCACTGTCACCAGCATGGTTGATGTAAGTCTGGTACCCTGCCACCATTCCATTCGTTGTTACAAGGTAGGTAAAGAGACCATAAACTTCACCATAATGTAAAGGTTCTTTTTGTGGATTTCCACTTAAAATTCCCATAAAATCCTCCTAATTGATTTTTTTTTTCAATTTTTATATTTAGCAAATGTCCCTGATCCTATTCCATTCTTTGAGGTCGAATAAAATATGTTTTTTAGGTTGAATCTAAACCTGTTACGTTTGGATTATCAATAGGAGGTAAAATTATGTTTTTCCATATTAAAGAACTTCAATATAATGCAAAACCAGATCGCCCGGATCCTGTTTATGCAAAAAAGCTTCAAGAAATATTAGGGGGGCAATTCGGAGAAATCACTGTGTTTATGCAGTACCTTTTTCAGGGATGGAATTTCCGGGGAGAGCAAAAATATAAGGATATGCTTCTCGATATCGGAACAGAAGAAATTGCCCACGTAGAAATGATTGCTACGATGATTGCGCAATTATTGGATGGAGCTCCCGCTAAAGACCAAGATGAAGCTGCGAAAGATCCTGTTATCGAGGCTGTTTTAGGAGGAATCAATCCTCAACATATCATCGTTTCTGGTCTAGGAGCGACTCCAACTGATAGTGTAGGTTACCCGTGGAATTCACGCTACACAATCGCTAGTGGGAACCTACTTGCAGATTTTCGTGCGAATCTCAATGCCGAATCACAAGGTCGTTTGCAGGTAGTAAGGTTATATGAATCGACTGATGATCCAGGGGTGAGGGATATGCTATCTTTCCTGATTGCCAGAGATACAATGCATCAAAATCAATGGATGGCAGCGATCGAGGAAATTGAACAAAACCAAAAGCCGATAGTTCCAAGTACTTTCCCTCAGGAACTGGAGAAACAAGAAGTTTCCTACTCTTTTATGAATTTTTCACAGGGTGAAGAAAGCGCACAAGGTAGATGGGCAAGCGGAGAAACCATGGATAAACAATCGAACTTCGACTATATTGCCAATCCGGAAGCAATGGGGCAAGTTCCTAAATTGAATCAAGCACCAGCTTATATTCATAACACACCTATTCCCGGTCAACCCGCACCATACACAGATGCCGCAACCTATACGCAAGACAAAAAACACTAATAAATAACCCGCTCGTGATTTGAGTGGGTTAATTACAGAATATATCATTGAATTTGCTAAATGAGGTTGTAAAAAGATATCGTAGGTCTATACAAACAAAAAATGCATTCATTAGCCCTAATTAAAGTTGAAGATTGTAATTACCTTGACGAAGTAATGACTAAATTTTCGGTTTATGAACATTCACAACCGGATGAACGTCCTGCTGAAATTCCAGAACTAGAAGAATTGAAAGAAGACATAAAAGTAACTGAAATCATGGTTAGGAGATTTCATAGAACGACAAAATGAATATGAAAAATTGGAGTAATCAGCTGATTTAATATATTTACCAAACAGAGTAGCATAACATCACAGTAATAATGATATCTTCAGTACCAAAATAAATTAAGTTATTCAATAATTGCAATTATTGAATATTGGAGTGCGTCCTTGTTCTGTTATCAGGGGGCGTTTTTTGCATAAGGTCCCTTGTTCAAAATGAGAGGATCAAGGTTAGTTGGAATATGTACAGTTAGGGTGATGTTTTAAAGATTACTGTGACTTCTCATTGTTATCATGAACTGTGACAAGGTGTTTTTTGTTTGGAAGGAATTTGTAACTTTTTAATAGAATAATTATGAAGATGATCAGATAATAATTTTTAACACATTAGGAGATAAAACTATGGCAAAAAACAAATTACTAAGAATGGACAATGTCGGCATCGTTGTAGAATCCCTTGATGACGCAATCTCTTTCTTCGAGGAGATTGGCTTGAACCTCGAAGGGCGAGCCACTGTCGAAGGTGAATGGGCTGGTCGCGTAACCGGATTGGGTTCTCAGTGCGTAGAGATTGCTATGATGGTTACCGCAGATGGCCACAGCCGACTTGAACTTTCGCGATTTCTCGCACCTCCTACTATATCAGATCACCGGACTGCTCCTGTGAACGCCCTCGGTTATCTTCGCGTCATGTTCACAGTTGAAGACCTTGACGAAATGGTATCCAGACTCACTAAGTATGGTGCTCAGCTCGTTGGCGAAGTGGTTCAGTATGAGGACTCGTATCGGCTCTGCTACATTCGTGGACCCGAAGGACTTCTAATCGGTTTGGCGGAGCAACTCGGTAACAGATAAGTAAGTGGGGAGTTCTTGGAGTTATCCTAGCATTCATGATTGGGTCGTGGTTAGTGGAAAGTGACAAAAGTTCAGGTGGGTACGGTGTAGGCGGTGCTTTTGCTGCTTCTTTCTTCGGATTAGTCATTGCAGGTAATGGGATACTTTACTTTTTAGGTGGAGGAATTTCTGAAATTATACGTTTGTTTAAACAAAAAAGTATCGACCAGTAACTGAAGTCTTTTTAAAAACAAAAAGGGGCTTTAGTTTAAAAGAATTTTAATGACCATTGAGAATATTCAATTCGATTAGCGGAAAAAAGGTAGTGAGTTGAATCTTGGGTGTGAATGAGATAATAAAAATGGGACTGTCCTAAAAGAAAAGTGTCAGACACCTCCAACACAACATTTTGAATCAAAACCACGATTTTTCGCACAATGTTGTTAAATTCGGAGAGAGTCAGACACTTTTTGGAAAGCCCCTTTTTACTTACTTATTATTTTGTCGCTGCGTACACATCGATTACGCCGTTACCATAATAGAAAGAATCTCCAAGTGGTATGGCGGTATCATTAAGTTTTTGACGAACATCTACATTTGATAACCCAGGGTTACCTGCAATGATAAGAGCAGCTGCTCCAGCCACGTGAGGAGAAGCCATAGACGTTCCATTATAGCTGTCATAGCTATTACCAGGTACGGAGCTTAATATATTAACACCTGGAGCCATTACTTCCAGCTCAGATCCTACGCTTGAGAATGATGCACGATTGTTGCTGGAATCTACTGCACCTACTGCCATTACAGAAGCATATTTTGCCGGATAGCCGATGGTGTTCCGTTTGCCTCTTGTTCCAGAATTTCCAGCTGCCGCAATGACTAACACACCTGAGTTGTAGGCGTTGTCATTAGCATCTTTAAGTGCAGTTGAACCAGAACTGCCTCCTAAACTCATATTGATTACATCCATGTTGTTGTCCACTGCCCACTCAATTCCTTGAATAATTCCGCTGTAAGTTCCGCTGCCAGAGCTGTCTAATACTTTTACGGCATATAGACTAGCTGAATGCGCAACACCTATGACGCCAACGGTATTATTTAGTCCAGCAACTGTTCCTGCAACGTGCGTACCATGGCCATTGCCGTCTGAAAAGGCATCAGGCTCACCAGAAACGAAGCTCGCTCCACCGCTCACGTTAAGATCTTCGTGGCTAGCATCGATTCCTGTATCTAAAACAGCAACTTTAACACCAGAGCCAGTGTTTCCAGTCGCATGAACTTGATCTGCTTTTATGTGGGGAATGCCCCATGGCGTTGTTTGTCCAATTGCATAAGCCATTTGGTCTTCTTCTACATAAGACACATTAGGGTTCTTCTTAAGAGCTTCAGCCGCTTTTTCAGGCAAGGAAACAAGCATAGTATCCATAAATTTATACTGATGCTTAACCTGGCCTCCTAATTTTTTTATGTTATTAATCTGAGCTGTTTGTATATCTGATTTAAAACCAACGAGGAAGTCTTTCGGTCCTTTGTCCACCGATGCGGCAGATGCAGACGGTGCAGAGAAATGTAAGTTTCCAACCAATAATGATAGAACTAGAACTAGGCTGAATACAGCACTTAATGTTCTTAATGTAGCTTTCATTCCTTTTCCTCCAATCATGATTTTATAAAATATAATAATCAAACTATCGTGGTGCTAAGGTCCCGGGCCCGCATATGTATGTCAGAAAAGTTAGACTATTATTAATTTAATAGTACCATGAACCTAAAGTTAACAATATTGGGAAATATATGGTCTCGAATAGAGGTTAAAGAGCTAAAAAAACACATTATTTTCCCAATCAACATGCTCTGAAAATAGTGTTATAATAAAAGTTTTAGTTCAATTAAACAAGGTTTATGGTTTGAGAAAGAAATAATCAAGTTAGAAAAGGAGACAAAATTACCTTGGAAAGTTCAGACAGAAGATCTAAAAAACCCATGAAAATGTGAATAATCAAATTACACCACAAACCATTGAATAGTAAGTAAGATCATAGGGGAAGATTTGGATGATATTAGATGAAAACTTAAAAAACTATGAGACACTCTCCTAAATGGATGGTGTCTTTTTACATACATGGATGGTTCTATGGACTTAAGAAAGAGTTGTTCATCCATTTAGGGCTTTATTGCCAGTTTTAGAAACTTCTAGTGTAAATGAACTAACTATCTGAATTTTAAAGGTTTCTTATTGAAAAAAGTCGAAAAACTGTGTAGTTAATCGTCATTCGGATAAATGAAAAGGAGAGGATTTTAAAGATGGACGTTATGGTAAGTTCCAATGAAATGACAGACCTTTTGAATTCTTGGTACGTGGAGATTCGGGATCGCAATGTAGAAAAAGCAACAAGCTTGAAAGAGGAGATAGACGAGAAGATCAATAATATGGAAGAAAATCAAAATCTGCTGCTCTATTATTCGTTATTGACGTTCCGGTACCAGATGACAAGGTCGGATGATCTGGAAGAGCTGGACGCAATGGTTTCCCAATTTGATCAAGATAAAAATGAGATGGATGATATGATTGATTATTACTACCATTTCTTCAAAGGCATCCATCAGTACAAACAAAAACGATATGAAGAAGCGTTATCGTCCTTCCATTTCGCTGAGAAAAACCTTAATTCCATTCCTGACCCTATCGAAACAGCGGAATTCCACTATAAACTAGCCTCAGTTTACTCACAACATATGAAAATACTTCAATCCATCCAGCATACTTACAAAGCTTTAGAGATTTTTCAACAGAATGAGCATTACCGGTTACGAACAGCAGATTGTAAGAATTTGCTCGGAACAAATCATATCCTCCTTGGGAATTACGAACAGGCGAATTATCATTTGAACAAAGCTTTGGAGTACGCTCAGCATGTCCAATGTCGAGAGACGGAATCCATTTCTCTACAAAACTTGGGATGGATGTACTCCAGAATGGGAAATCCGAATGAAGCAATCGAGTATTTGACAAAAAGCCTGGAGTGGATGGAGGAGGAGAAACAATATCACTATCAGATCAAAACCATGTACATAATGGCCAAGCAGTATTTCAACCTCGATGAAATTTCAGATGCCTTGTACTGGGTAGACCGATGCACTGACATATGTCGACACAATCAGGATTCTGAATATCTTAGCAAGCTAAAGATTCTTAAGAGCAAACATACAATGGAGCTTTCAGATTACATGAACGTGCTTAAGGATGAAATTTCTTTCTTTCTCGACAAAAAATATTGGGGAAATTTAGAGGAATTCAGTCATGATTTGGCGAAATATTATGAAAAAGAGAGAAATATTAGGGATGCCATGAAGTATTACAAACTGGTCATCCACGCCAAAAACAAATTAAGCTAGGAGGATTTGTATGAAGAAAGTCATTGTCATGTTGTTATTGTCTTTATCGATGGTCATAACACCAATGTTCTTCAACACGACTCAAGCTCATGATGGAATTATTAAAGATTCACCTCCAAAAGCTGCACATGACGGAATCATCAAAGACTCGATCACACTAATTGCTCACGATGGAATCATCAAAGATTCCCCCACATACCACACATAATAAACATTACTAATAAATACGAAAAAACATGATTCCTCAAGTGCCGTGTCCGGCACTTTTTTCTTTTAGGCTGTTAACGCAAACTTTGTTGCTCTTGCACTTAAAGGAAGTATAAAATACTTTCTTCAGTATAAGGGCAACTAATGCTCGACCTACAAAAGGCTTGGTCTCGCCAAGTTTTCTTTAAAAGTCGTTGATTTCCGCTCCAGGATGCTCGCTTTCCGCGGGGCGTGCGGTGAGCCCACTCGCGCCTTGCGCGACCTCAGGAGTCTCCTTATCAAGGAAGCATTTGTGCTCCTGCGTCTACAAGTAAGTCCTGTCGAAGCGAGCTTCCTCGTCGCATGCCTTGCGAGGAGATTATTCAGGTAGTAGGCACGCTGACCCCACAGGACAAGGAAAGCTTCCCAGCGTTACATCGCACGGAGAAAATGAGATTTTCATTTTCGAGGAGTCTCGCACCTTGCTCGCCAATCAACTTGCACAAGGTGGCTTTTTTAAAATTACTCAAAAGCAACAATCTTTTAGAAAAGAGCCTTTACATTTAAAGAAAGTATAAGTACTTTCTTCAATATAAGCGCACAAGCTGGTGGCTTCGGAAGCAATTCACCGCACGAAGGAAAAGCGATTGCTTTTTCGAGGAACTAAGGCTCACGGCTTGGCTTGCCAAGTTTTCTTTATGACAAATTTCTTCTCCTATATCCTCTATATCCTCGTTCCCATTTTTAGGTCTATCTGCGTGTTTATTGGTATACATATCCACTCGAATGGGAATGAGTGATAAAATAGGGGTACACAACCGTTTAAGGAGGAATGATGGATAAGGAAAAAGAATTGATCAACGAAATCAGGGGATTGATCAAGAACTTTCAAAAAGATCTTCCAGAAGAGAAACGATTGGAAGTGTTTCATCAAATCATCTACCTAACGGGTCTGCTGACAAGAAAGAATCGGCATAATATATAAAAGGCGCAAACCTTTGAAAAGGTTCGCGCCTGTTTTTGTTTTCAAGTTTAATAAGATAATCCGTGTCCGTATTCGTAGAGATCAGGTATCGTGACAGGGAGTTTTCCTGTCGGGTTCACTTCTCCTGTGATGACTTTCGCGAGCGCTTTGACCGAAATATCACGATATCCGTATGTCAGAACATTAGCGTCGACATCAGGGAAGGCCATGATGTCATATGGATTCCGCATCGATGCGACAACGACTTCCTTGCCGGTTTCCATCAACTCGTTCACCAGCTGCTGTTGGGCGTCATTCAAGTTTGCGCTGTATGCGGTGACAATCACCGTCTCTGCATCCGATGCCTGTTCAACAGAGTTCGAAATTTGAGCTGCGGTCGGACTAGTATTGGTAGCATACGCTTCTGCCGAATAGCCTTTCTCCGTCAACTGATCAGCCAGTAATCCGGTATTTCCGATCGAAGGCCCAGTGACGAAGAGTTCACGGTCAGAATCAAGCGGAAGCACATCGTCGTTTTTAACAAGTGTAACGCTTTCTTCTGTCATTTGATCTGCAAGCGCAAGGTTCTCTTCTAAGCCGATGTCTTCAATCGCATCCTCAGGTACGTTCGGTTCATGGAACAGCCCGCGCTTGAACTTCAGTTCGAGAATACGGAAGACAGACTGGTTCAATCGTTTCTTTGAAATTTCGCCGCTGTTGACGGCATCTAACATAGCATTGTAAGCAAGCGGTACATTCGGAGGGTTTAGTAAAATGTCTGCTCCAGCTTTAAATGCCTCAACCGGCACACGGTCAGGAGGGACGACATTGGCTCCTGACATACCAAGACTATCGGTGATGATGACCCCGTCAAAGTCCATTTCCTCACGCAGCAAATCGGTCAAGATCGGTTTGGATAGGGTGGCAGGGAGACCTGAATCATCTAAAGCAGGAACGACAATATGCGCAGGCATGATCGCATCGATTCCTGCTTCAATTGCTGCCTTGAACGGTTTCAAATCTACCTCGTGCAACGTCTCTAGATCATGATTGATGATTGGAAGACCGTAATGGGAATCGACATTCGTATCGCCATGTCCCGGAAAATGTTTCGCGGTCGCCATGACGTCTTCGTTTTGATAGCCCGTCACTTGAGCGGCGCCCATCGCTGCCACAAGATCCGGATTTTCAGAGAAAGAGCGGACCCCGATTACAGGGTTTTCCGGATTCATGTTCACATCCAATACTGGTGCAAGGTCCATGTTGATACCAAGGCTTTTCAGTTCCATTCCCATGATTTCAGAAGATTGGCGGGCATAGTCGGTAGAACGGGTCGCGCCGAGGGCCATATTCCCTGGAAAGACGGTTGCAGGCTCTGTCACACGTGCGACGACACCACCTTCCTGGTCTGTCGCAATCATCAATGGGATTGGCATCCGCTGATCCATCGCGATATCCTGTAAACCATTCGAAAGGGCATTCACTTGTTCGAAATCAATCGGTGTACCAATGTTGCCGGTCCAGTTGAAGTAGATCACACCTCCGATATGATACTTTTCAATCGCTTCCTTGAAGTTCTTCGCCCCTCTGTTTTGATTGAGATTTGTGTCTTCATAATTCGGGTCGGTCGGCGTCTGGCCATAGACATGGATCATGAACAATTGCCCGACTTTTTCCTCGAGTGTCATGTGCTGGATCTTGTTCTGGATCCATCCTCTCCGTGCTTCCTCATCATCCCAGCCCGGCTTTGTCGGATCATCCCAGGATGCATTTGTCATCCCAGGGACTAAGAGAAAGAGCGAAATGATCAGGATCAACGTGGTTGTGCAGAACTTTTTCAAGATTCGTCATCTCCTTTCAAAATAGGTCCATTATCGCCTCGGGTCAACGTGATATCCGCAATGACAGGCAAATGATCTGAGGCTAGGGTGGATGATATTTCACTATGCTGAACGGTCATGTTATCAGACGTGAAAATATAGTCGATCCGCTTTGTAGGTGAAAGGGCAGAGTATGTAAATCCTGGCGAATCATCTCCTGCAACAGCCCATGCGTCTGTGAACATATCGAATAATGGTGCGAGTTCTGGAGCTTCCGGTGTGGCGTTCATATCGCCGACAAGGATCTTATCTCCAGCTTGTCCCTCGAAAATATTCAACATATCATCCACTTGCATCGTTCTGATCGTTGGATCGCCTCGATAGTCGAGATGGGTGACATAAAATGGGACAAGAGCGCCTTTTACATTGATGATCGCTTCAGCAAAGCCTGGCGAAAGCTTCGGTTCCGGCTCAGCATCTTGTGTTGATAGTCTTGTAATCTCTTGATTGGTGGCTTGGACAATTGGATATTTACTGAGTACAGCTACGCCAAATTGTCTTCTAGGGGCATCTTCAGAAACGGGGTCAAAATCATAGATTGGGGCGAAAAAGTAATGCATGTCCAGCTGCTCGGCAAGATCCTCGATGATGTTGTCATTGTTGCTTCGGGCTCCCCAATGGACATCAACCTCCTGCAAACCGATGATCTCGGCTCCGGACTCCTCAATGACATTGGCAATCCGATCGATGTCATAAGCGCCGTCCGAACCTGCACCAGCATGGATATTGTACGTCATTACACGGACATCCATTTCTGTACCGTTGGAAGCATCTTCGGCGAATGTCGTTCCAGTTCCGCCGACCATCCCAAACAAAATCATTCCTAACACAGCAATACGTACCAACAACTTGAACACATTCAAATTTGTCCTCTCCTTTGCTATGTAATCGCTTACATGGAAAAGTCTAGCAACAGCTGGTATAGATGTCTATACGACTATGCTCCTTAATATCCAAATATAATATGTTGAACCATGGGACTCAGGGATGAATTAAGAGGAAAGGAGAGGGAAAATGTGAGTAATGAAGTGATTGAAAAGGGATTTGATGAGGATAGGTTAACAATAGTTAATCAACTCTTTATAAAACAAGAATAGTAGCTTCATAGTTTCGGTCTATCCTTTTTAATGGATTTACATATAGAAAGGATGGAACAACTATGAAAAAATTATTGAGAAATGGCGTTTTGGCTGCAGCACTTGTAGGTATGGGAACGACGTTAGTATCCCCGGCGACAGCTGCTGATCAAAGTACCGAAAAAACAGGTTTGAATCCGAATCAGATTTTGAATGTTGCACACCGCGGAGCTTCAGGTCATGCGCCTGAACATACCCTTCCGTCTTATGAGTTAGGGGAAAAGATGAAGGGCGATTATGTGGAAGTCGATCTTCAAATGACAAAAGACGGTGAGCTGATCGCGATGCACGATGAAACGCTCGATCGTACCACTAATGGCACTGGTCTGGTGAAGGATCATTCGCTTGAAGAAATCAAACAACTCGATGCTGGTTCATGGTTCAACGAAAAGTATCCTGAAATGGCGAAGGAAGAATATGAAGGGGTACAAGTTCCGACTCTTGATGAAGTGATCGAGAAATTTGGGAAAAGTGCCAACTACTACATCGAGACAAAATCCCCGGAAGTCTATCCGGGAATGGAAGAAAAACTCCTTGAAACGCTAGAGGAACATGGTTTGACAGGACCGAACAATCCTTCCAGCCAGGTGATCATCCAGTCTTTTAGCCCTGAAAGCTTGAAAAAAGTCCATGAACTTAATCCGAAAATTCCGCTTGTCCAATTGCTCTGGTATACACATACAGCGACAATTACAGACGCGGAACTCGAACAATACAAACAATACGCTGTCGGTGTCGGGATGAACCACGATCAGATTGATGAAGCTTATGTACTAAAGGTCAGGGAACACGACTTGCTGATCCATCCGTATACTGTAAACGAAAAAGCAGACATGGAAAAACTCCTCGACTGGGGCGTGACCGGGATGTTCACGAATTACCCGGACCGTCTCCACGAAGTATTGGAAGGCAGATAACGAATATAAGGTTTTAGGCGTCTCGAAACAGCTCAATTCGGGACAGAGAACCGCGAAATTCTCTATCTGCTGTCTCGAAACAGCTTTAATTGGGCCAGAGAAAGAGAATTGCATAAAGTCTCTGGTGGCCCGCTACGACTTCACGAAAACCCATATAACCAAAAAAGGCTGACCCAAACACCTATGAATTTGGATGTTTCGGGTCAGCTTTTTTATGCTTTATCTTTCATTGACTAAAATCTTTTGAGTTTCTTTCTCCCGAATTTGTCTGGCTGCTTGGATCATGTTCGTAAGAGCTGCAGTTGTTTCACTGATTCCCCGTGTTTTCAATCCACAGTCCGGGTTAACCCAGAATTGGCGGGGATGGAGGACTTTCAATGCCCGTAAGATGTTTCTTTCGATTTCATCGACCTCGGGAATGCGTGGACTGTGAATGTCATATACGCCCAGCCCGATCCCCTTTTCATAAAACTGTTTCTCAAAGTCTACAATCAATTCTCCATGGCTTCGAGCTGTTTCAATCGAAATGACATCTGCATCCAATTGGTCGATGGTGTCCATGATTTCCCCGAACTCGGAATAACACATATGGGTATGGATCTGTGTCTCATCTTTTACAGTACTGGTAGCAAGCTTGAATGCATAAACGGCATCCTCCAAATATTGTTTTTGCTTCTCGGTTTTCAATGGTAACCCCTCACGTAATGCAGGTTCATCAACCTGGATCATATGGATCGCCTGTTCTTCTAAAAAGCTGATTTCTTTTTGCAATGCCAGTGCGATTTGTTTCGTGACATCAAACCTGCTTATATCTTCCCGGACAAAGGACCAATTCAAGATGGTTATAGGTCCAGTCAGCATTCCTTTTACCGGTTTATCTGTCAACGATTGAGCGTAGCTGATTTCTTTTACGGTCATCGGTTCTGTCAACGCTACATCTCCGTAAATGATCGGCGGTTTCACGCAACGGGAGCCATAAGATTGAACCCAGGCGAATCTAGTAAAGGCAAAGCCATTCAATTTTTCCCCAAAGAACTCAACCATATCGTTGCGTTCAAATTCTCCGTGTACCAATACGTCAAGACCAAGCTCCTCCTGACGATGGATCCATTCATTTATATTATCTTCAATAAAAGCGTTATACTCTTGATCGGACCATTCACCTCTACGCCATTTCTGTCGCGCTTGTCGGATTTCTGTTGTTTGCGGGAGACTGCCAATCGTGGTTGTCGGCAATAACGGAAGCTTGAAAAAGCCTTCATGGATTTTTTGACGTATAGAAAAGTGTGTTCCTCTTTTGGGTTCTACACCTTTCCAACGCTCCATTTCTTGTTGGACGTCTTGACTATTAATGGCAGGTGATTTCAGCAGTTCTTCTCGACAGCGTAATTGCTCTTTTATTTTTTCTTTAATCGCATCTCTTCCATAATTCAATCCCTCTGTCAAAACAACTACCTCTTCAAGTTTCTCATCAGCGAATGATAGGGCGTTTTTCAGGGCAGGATCCAATTCCTGTTCAGTTGTGACCGTGACTGGAACGTGCAAAAGGCTGCAAGAAGGTTGGATAATTAAACGCTCTTTACCGACTTCTGAAAGGACGGTTTCGAGCACTCCTATTGTTTTATCCAGATCGTTCCGCCAAATATTGCGACCATTGATCACGCCTGCTGCAAGGGTTTTATCGCGTGGAAAGCCGTGTTTTTTCAGTGCTGCTAAATTCGCTCCTCCATCATGGACGAAATCAAGACCAATTCCAGAAACGGGAAGGGAGACGACCTCTTCATAATGAGATACAGCCTCATAATAGGTCTGAAGCAGGATTTTTATGCTCGTTAGTTTGTTGTCAATGGTTTCATAGACGTGTTTGAAAGTGTTGATTTCTTCAGCTGTTAACGTAGTTGCAAGGATCGGCTCGTCGATTTGTACCCACTCAGCACCAGCGCTCTCAAGTTCTTGCAGCACTTGTATGTAAAGGGGAACAAGTTTATCGAGTAATTGGTTGAAATTTTTTTCGTCAAACCCTTTTGCTAATTTTAAGAATGTAATAGGGCCGAGGATGACCGGCTTTCCGTTAATCCCAAGATCTTTAGCCTCCAGAAAATAGGGGAGTAAGCGGTTTTCTGTAAGCTCTGGCTTTGCGTCAGGTCCGATTTCAGGCACGATATAATGGTAATTGGTGTTGAACCATTTGGTCATTTCTGATGCAACGGCTTCCTTATTCCCACGGGCGATATCAAAATAGGTTGCTAAAAGGACATTCCCTTGTTGATGATGAAAACGGTCGGGGACAAAGCCGAACATCACAGCTGTATCAAGGACATGATCATATAGACTTAAGTCACCGACAGGAATCAGGTCGATCCCGATCTCTTTTTGCTTTTTGAGATTATGGATTCGAAGGTTCTCTAATTTAGTTGATAGTTCATTTTCAGATATATTACCCTTCCAAAACTTTTCCAGTACTTCCTTCCATTCTCGTTTTTCGCCTATTCTTGGATAACCGATTGATGAACTTGCTGCTTTCGACATGTTCATTCCTCCCATTTCATAGTTTGGACAATAAAAAAGAGCTCTCCCATGTAAGTGTCTGAACCTCTCCGTAACTACCAACAAATTTTTGATTTAAATGTTGGTTTGGAGGTCTGACACTGTTCACATGGAACAGCTCCTGTTTTGACAGCATGATCAAACTCAGCCTGTGATGACAGACTGATACCGTTAAAACGCTCAACACCTCCCTATTCCTCGTAGGTTCTAGTGCAATCAACAACAGGCAGGTCTCCTGACTTATGATCTTCACATACCTGCGCCTTCCCATCTTTATAAGATAGTGACATCTGGCAGGCTGCTCCCAATTACAGTGGCGGGACCGTGCCGGATTTTCACCGGACTTCCCTTTTAAGTTGAATAAGCTCAGTAAACGTATTCAACACCTGAGTGATCTACAATATTCAGTTTCCGTGTATATGAAAAAAACCTCTATAAGAGAGGTTTACATACACACCTCTCTTATTTCTCAAAGCATATGCTTTGCTGGAATTGGCACCACAATCAACACATATATATGCTGATAGGTTGCCGGGTTTCATCGGGCCAGTCCCTCCACCACTCTGAATAAGAGATACGATTTGATTGATTAAGAGCATACTAGCATTGAATAATTGACCTGTCAACGACCGGATCAATAAAAATCAACTGTAAAATGACAACAATCGAATGGCTTCGGGGTAAATTGACAATCAATCTAAATCGGAATATAATTTGGTTGGTTGACCAAATTATTGGAGTGAGATGATGAAAAAGGATGACAAAAGACAACGACTGATTGATGCTGCGTATAAAGTGTTTGCTCGTAAGGGTTTCAACAATGCATCCATTAAAGATATTGCAAGAGAAGCGGAAATTACACCTGGTCTAGTCCATTACTATTTTAAAAGTAAGGAAGAATTGCTGATCTCTGTCCAGAATAGCATTCAAAAAAGCTACCAGCAGCAATATGCTGGGAAGGAAACGCACGAGCTTAACTTGCAAGAAACGTTAGAGGAAATCAAATCACGTGTTGAAAATGATCCTGACTGGTATCGATGGCGATATGAATTATTTTCACTTGGTTTGAAAGACGAAAAACTTCAGGAAGAACTGGCTTCAATCCTCGAAAATGGAAGAAAAAGCTTATCTATGCCCATGAAACAGCATACAGAAATGAATGGGAAAGAAGATCAGCTGGCTGCCATCCTGCTGGCATGTTTCGATGGACTTGCCCTACAAAAAATGGTCTATAAGGATTTCGATCTCGAGGGTGCTTATCAAAGTCTAGCAGAAATGCTCGAAATCTATTTTTAAAAATAGGTTTCTATTTTTACACAATATTGGTTGGTTGACCAAATAAAAATGGTGGGTGAATAGGTTGTTACGAATAGTAGTAGTTTTGTTGATTTTGTTTGCTCCAAATGTGGCACTAGCAGAAGAAGAAAAGTCCCAAAAAGAGTTGCTTGAGAATTTTATGGAAGAAGCGATGGAAGAATACAAGATTCCTGGAGCATCTTTAGGTGTTGTCCAGAACGGAGAGGTGACCTTCAAACAATCTTTTGGAGAACAGGGAAATGGGGAGCCTGTGACAAATCAAACACTTTTTACGATAGGGTCCGTGAGTAAGCCGCTTACAAGCCTCGGTATCATGAAGCTGGCAGAAAAAGGAGAGATCAATCTGGATGTGCCGATCGATACTTATATTTCCTTTGATTATGGACAATCGGATAGTCGATACGAAATAACCATCAGGCAACTGCTGTCTCACACAAGCGGAATCGGTACATATGAAGGCCTTCAAGTAGCCGATCACAATTTGAGAGGGAAAGAAGCGATTGCAGAAGCTGTGGCAGTACTGGAACCAGTCGAACTCAATGCTGAGCCTGGGGATATCCATCAATATAGCGCTGCCAACTACTTGCTGCTTGGAAAGATTATTGAAGAAGTGTCAGGGATTTCTTTTGCAGAATATATGCAAAAGGAAGTGTTTGCAAGCTTGGGAATGGATCGAACTTTTGCTACATATTCAGAGGCGGAAAAATCAGGCTACCAACCTGGTTACCAATCGTGGTTCGGAAAGCCGGTCAAAAGCGATCTTTGGTTTGATGACAGCGGCGCTCCTTATGGGTATATGGCCTCTACAATAAATGATATGACAACGTTCATTACAAGATTGGCAGATCGAGAGAGTTTGTTATCTGAACCTTATGGAACGATGTATTTTTCCCCGGAGGTCCATAGGAAAGAGGATTACTACTATGGTTTAGGCTGGAGAATGAACACCAATGACAAGGATCCTTTCATTTTCCATGGCGGAGAAACGCCGGATACAAGGGCAGAATTATTCATCAGCCAATCTAAAGATTATGCCTTTGTATTACTTACAAATAAGAATAATTTTTCAGAAGTCATGCAGACGATCCACATGAAAGAAGGAATCAGATCAATCATTGAAAAGCAAGAAGTGATGCCGTTACCGGAAATGAGCTACAAAATGCAACGGCTCACGCTATTAGCAACAGTTTTGATCACAAGCCTTTCCATTTGGATGGTCGTTCACTTAATCAAGAAAAAGGTATTGCATAAAAAGGTGTGGGCTGGCTTAGCAACAGCATCGATGGTTTTCGCGATTCTGCTCATTCCAATTCTGGCTGCTATATTTGATGCACCCTGGCATATATTCGTTGCTTATGGTTCAGAAATGGCCATATTAATCCACGTAATGATCGGTGTTCTAATGGTCAATGGCATTTCGTCTTTAGCGATCTTAGGATGGAAAAGGAAGAAGGGGAATACTCTGTCCCAATCAGCATAAGTTACAGAAAATCTACTGAGTGACAAATGTCATCTGAATGTTATGACACTGCTTACTGATGTGCGGAGATCTCAACGTGATAGTGTAGTGGTAGTTCCTTAAGAAAGAAGGTGAATGTATGAAGACCATCTTGATGACGGGCCTGGGAATAGGAATCGTTTCGGGAATTGCCGCTATCTTATTGTATGAGGTATTGTGCTATCTTTTAGGAGTGACCTTCGAACAATTGAATCCTGTATCCATCATGATTGCTTCGGTCATCGTGAATATGATTGGAGCGATGATCTACTCGTCTCTTAAAAAGAAGACGTCCAGCCCGAGAATGTATTATGCAATGATCACAATTGGAGTTGCATTATTCCTTTCATGGATGGATTGGGCCTATCCGCCTGAACCTGGAATCGCAGGTGTCGCAAATCCGATTCATGCGCTTGTAGCTTCGCTTTCAATTGCTTGGATTCCAGTCTGGGTAAATAAACGTACTCGGAAACCTAGTTGAAGGAAGAAAGAGTATCCCTATAAATAATGAGCTCCATTTTCTCCGCTAATTTCCATTTTTGCATGTTACGATAAGTAGTGAAGTAGAAAATAATAAGCGACGTGATAAAAAATGAAACGTCTATTCGATTGGGGTGAATTCGGATTGTTTCCAAAGCAGTTCGGAATGTTCCCTTATATTTTTCTCGTGTATATGTTGATACCAGTCCTTATGATGCGGTCGGAGGCTGGGATAAAAGCGATCTTGGGTTATGCGATGATCGCTTTATTCCTTATTTCTTATCGCCAGCTTTTTTATTCGATCTATAAAAATAGCCGTTCCTTTACATCCTGGTTGTCTGTCCAATTGTCCATCATTTTCATATTCAGTCTTTTCTACGAGCCGGATTATTTGTTTCTCGGGTTTTACCCAGCTATCTTTATCGGTTGGTATCCGAAGAAGAAACCGTTCTACACAGGCCTGGCTATGTTATTCATCATCCAAGTGGTTCCTGTCCTGTATCATACTTTCCAAGAATCAAAAACCTACAATCTGGGTTATATTTTTCCATCCATTATCATTTTACTGCTATCACCATTTGGTTTCAGATCGATACGCAAACGGATTGACCTGGAGCAGCAACTTCAACAAGCCAATGCCAAGATCAATGAATATGCAGCAAGGGAAGAACGGATGAGGATTGCGCGGGATTTGCATGATACGCTTGGTCATACGTTATCTCTTATTACATTGAAAAGCCAGTTGGTCGGTCGAATGGCTTCGATTGATCCAGAAAGAGCCAGGTCAGAAGCCATGGAAATAGAAAATACATCTCGGGCAGCACTGAAGCAAGTACGGGAGCTGGTGTCCGACATGAGGACATTGAAACTGAGTGATGAGTTGGTTGAAATACGACGGATCCTTCAAGCAGCCGGAATCGATTTTGACATGATCCATCATGACGGTGTTGAAGACATCCCACCGTTGACTCAGAATATTCTCAGTATGTGCTTGAAGGAAGCTACGACCAATGTAATCAAGCATAGCGGAGCAGCCCATTGCCTAATCACAATAAAACATTCAACGACTGAACTGACAGTTACTGTGAAAGATGATGGAATCGGGATGAAGGAAGAAAATTCAGATGGGAACGGATTAAAGGGTATGAAAGAGAGGCTAGAGCTGATTGACGGAAGTCTAACCATTACAGAACAAAATGGAACAATAGTAGAAATGAAGGTTCCACTGGTGCGAAAATCAGAGAAAGCAGGTGCTGGCTTATGATAAAGATTTTGGTAGCGGAAGACCAGAGGATGCTTCTTGGGGCACTCAGTTCTCTACTTGATATGGAAGAAGATATGGAGGTCATCAGCCAGACGATGAATGGTCAAGAGGCGTTTGAAGGGATTGTTAACCTTCAGCCGGATGTGTGTCTCATGGATATTGAAATGCCGGGCTGCAGTGGTCTTGACGTAGCTGGGAAGTTGGCTGGAATTTCACATCCATGCAAAATCATCATACTAACTACATTCGCCCGTCCAGGTTATTTCGAACGTGCTGTTAAAACTGGGGTCCATGGGTATTTGCTGAAAGATGGCTCGATTGAGGACCTTTCTGATTCCATCCGGAAAGTCGTTTCGGGACAACGTGTCTTCAGTCCTGAGTTGATGATGACCACCATCACCGAAGAAAATCCGTTGACGGAACGTGAGCAAGAGATTCTTCAGCTCGCTGCTTCAGGCATGACGACGAAGGAAATCACAAAGGAACTCTTCCTTTCTCATGGAACTGTCCGCAATTATATTTCAGAAATCATTCATAAACTAGAAACTAAAAACAGGATCGAAGCGATAAAAACTGCCGAGAAGAAGGGGTGGATCTGACAGCTTACATAGAAGTTTTATTGACGCAGATCAGGAAAGGAAGAGTGGGCATGTACGGTTCAGCAGACAAGTCTTTGCCGCAACGAATAACCATTCTAGCAAGTGAATGTATTTTCCTTTTGTTTGTGTATTGGTTTTTATTTTTGGAAGGGAGCAACGTTTTCCATTTATCCGACGGCGACTTTGGACGAAAAGTGATGTTGTTTATCTTTTGTCTGATTATATTTGTGAGAATGAGTTTCATGGTGGTTTATTTGTTGAAGCGTGGAATTACATGGGAAGAAACATGGGGAGTCGTCTTTGCATTTATGATCTATTATCTTGGGTTTTCCATACTGGGCGGAATCATAGACAAGCCACTAGATTGGATTGACGGGATCGCCATCTTTATTTTTTTGGCAGGATCTGTGATCAATACGTTATCTGAAGTATTGAGAAATCAGTGGAAAAAGGATTCTCAGAACAAAGGCAGGCTTTATACAGGCGGATTATTCAAATATGCGATCCACATCAATTATTTCGGAGATGTCGTTTGGGTAGTCGGGTTTGCTTTGCTCACTAGGAATTTATGGTCAGTGGTGGTACCATTCGGTTTATTCATCATGTTCGTCTATTTCAATATACCTGAGCATGATCGATATTTAAGAGAACGCTATGGAAAAGCATTTGTAGCGTATGAAAAGAAGACGAAGAAACTGATTCCTTTTGTGTATTGAAAATGAGGAGGGAAAAACACATGAAAATCACATTGGATAACGGGGAAACGCTCGCGTATAAAGTAAGACCAGGTGGAACTTGTAACTTAGTATTGCTGCATGGAAATATGGCATCTTCAGATCAGTGGGATCTTCTGATGGAACATCTGGATCCAAGATATACAGTGTATGCTGTTGATTTGAGAGGATATGGCAAGTCTACGTACCACACACCGATTCAATCAATAAGGGATTTTTCGAAAGATTTAAAGCTGTTTACAGATGAACTGGGGTTGAAGTCCTTCCATTTGATGGGCTGGTCGAATGGGGGTGGAGTAGCGATGCAATTTGCAGCTGATTACCCAGAACACGTAGAAAAGTTGATATTGTTAGCATCGATGTCCACAAGGGGGTATCCAATCTATAATCCGGAAGGTGAAAGAGTCCAAACAAAAGAACAGATTGCAATAGATGCCGGCTTAAACATGATGTTGGACGCACAAAAAAGGAATGATCATCAATTCTTTAAGATAGCCATGGATCAATTGCTCTATTCACGTAACCAACCAGAGGAAAAGCGTTATGAAAAATACTTGGAGAATGCAATGGAACAACGGAACATCCTGGACGTAGCCGATGCTGCCAATCGTTTCAATATCAGCAGAGTCTCAAATGGTGTGGTCGATGGTACAGGTGACATAGGCCGAATCAAAGCTCCAACACTTGTATTATGGGGAAAAGAAGATCTCATCACGTCAGAACAAATGACACACGAAATCATCAACGACATGAAAGATCACGGTGTCAGCGTCACCTCTTCAATCTTGCCTGCTGGTCATTCAATGTTAATCGATGAATTGGAAGGCGTACTTAAGGCGATCGAGCAGTTTTTAAATTCGTAATTATCGTTTCAAAGCTGTTATTTCATCCCTAGATATTGAACCAATCCTTCACTTCAGCTCAAATGTAATTCTATAAAATGCTCTAAAGGGAGTTGTTCTCCTTTGGGGCATTTTAATATACCTTAATTCATTCTAAAGTTGTAGAAAAAGGCATTCAATAGATTGATTCCATTATTACTTATTTACACTAAAGTAAAGGGAGGAATAAAAAGGTAGGTGAAATTTTTGACTGGGAATCACGGAACAAAACCTTATCATGCATCGGAATCTTACATAAGTCCTTCCTCGAAAAGATGGTTCGGGCTTGCAATAGTTTGTACAGCCACCTTTATGACCATGCTTGATTCATTTATCGTGAATGTGGCTGTGCCTTCCATTCAAAACGATCTGAATACAACTGCAGCTGAAATTCAATTTATTATTGTCGGTTACATCATTGCCTACGGAGTTTTACTGATTACTGGCGGAAGGCTGGGAGACATTTTTGGGGTGAAGATGTTGTTTGTTGGAGGAATGGCTGGCTTTACATTAGCATCATTCTTATGTGGCATTGCACCTAATACTATGTTTCTTATCATCAGTCGCATTCTTCAAGGGATCACGGCAGCTTTGATGGTACCTCAGGTCATTTCCTATATCCATTACACATTTCATGACCAGGAGAGGAATATTGCTTTGTCCATCTATGGTGCAGTAATTGGTGTAGCGACCATTATCGGTCAAATTGCTGGTGGATTACTGCTGAAGCTTGATTTTTTCGAGCTCGGGTGGAGGTCGATTTTTTTGATCAATATCCCGATTGGAATCATTGCATTGCTCGCAGCATTGCCTATTATTCAGATCAACAAAGCAACAACGAGGGGACGAATGGATCTAAACGGTGTACTTTTACTTGGTCTCAGCCTTTCAGTGTTTATTTTTCCTGTTGTGATGGGTCATGAGCTGGGATGGCCTCTATGGATGTTAATTTGTGGTGCAGGTTCGATCGTATTTTTCTTTCTGTTCCTACACCATGAACAAAAACTGATCGTACGAGGCGGAATGCCCCTGGTTAATCTTCAATTATTAGAAGAACGAGCGTTTGCAGCCGGACTTTTGATTGTATTTGCATTCTTTTCTGGCAACGCGGCAACCTTTTTCATCATGGCTTTTCATCTTCAGAAATTTTTACAATTCAACCCTTTGGAAGCTGCATTTGCCTATACGCCTTTAGGGATGGGTTTTCTTTTCGGGTCGATCCTTGTACCGAAATTAATGGATCGTTTTGGGGTGAACGTACTTCGTATCGGAACCGGGCTGATGGTTCTCGGTGTTAGTATGATGATAGCAACATTCTACATATTATTGGTCGATCTGTCATGGCAAGATTTGATTCCTGCAACATTTGTATCCGGTATTGGTCAGGGATTGGTTGCAACTCCTCTAATCCGGACAGTACTCTCACGAATTAACCATAAGGATACAGGATCAGCTTCCGGGGTTTTAAGTACAGTAACGGTAGTAGCTCAAGGCGCAGGGGTAAGCCTTATCGGAACACTCTACTTCACGTTAATGAAAGTAGATCAACCCTTTCAAACCACCGCAAGCCACTCATTTATAATTTCTCTCGTTTGTGTTCTTTTCCTTTCGATTGGAACAGGATTATTACTATTCCTATTACCAGGAAATAAAAATAAAACACTATAGGCATATTATCTACGATGGGCCACCAGAATTGTTAATGGTGGCCCTATCTTTATTTATGGGCAATCTTGAAGAATCCCCGACCGGGGCAATTTCCCCTTTGTAATAATGATCAATCTTCTGATTCTGTGACGA
This sequence comes from Pseudalkalibacillus sp. R45, assembly GCF_052246725.1. Lineage (NCBI taxonomy): Bacteria > Bacillati > Bacillota > Bacilli > Caryophanales > Fictibacillaceae > Pseudalkalibacillus > Pseudalkalibacillus sp. R45. Next base: position 34,493 of record NZ_JBQQCL010000010.1, read on the forward strand.
TGTACCGGTTTAGTTTAGGATTCGGATCAACCCACGCACTTTCAAAAACAAACTCTATTTCATAATTTTCATGATCAGTATATGTGACATAATACATCCCTTCTTTTTCTTCTTCACTTTCTGGTTCACCAATCAGATTTTTCAGTTCTGATAAGTGAATTGTTTCCAAGGTTGGATCGAAATCTTCAATCGCAGTGATTGTCTTTCTACCTGTCGAGTTGTCATAGAGGAATAGGATATGGTGGTCCCAATAAATTGCTGCAGCCGAGCTTAATTCATCCGGTTCACCCCAGGCTTTTTTGACTTTTCTTAAAGAATCACCAACACCAAAAGGAACACTATTGATCGTTTGTTGGGATTCATAGGCTAACCCCATGATTTGTCTGATCAAAAGGTCAGGTGAACTTTGTGGGGATCCTGAAGCAGCAGTACCTAGTGCTGTTCCCATCAACAAAAGAAATGTGATGGTCAAAACCGTGAAGCTCCGTCTAACTAGTTTCATCATTAAACATCCTTTCCAAAATAGTATTATCCTTTTTCATCCAGTTAGACGATGTAAATATGAAATTGTATCAATAAAAAGAGCAGGGACCTATTTAGGTAAAAAGGTATGTCCTCTTACGAAAATCCCTGGTGTTCCACTAAATTTGATTCGAAACGGACAAGGGTGACTATGTGGAAAACAGGAAAAAAGTTCAAGGTCATCCGGGTAAAATGAACCCATTCTTTTTCATTTTGTGCGGAGTGGAATTAATGCGAATGAATCACAAACCGTATCTGGACTTTTAACGGACACCAGGGCCCTTATTTACCCCAAAATCTTCATTTTAAGCGAACTAACGGACACCAGAGCCCTTATTTTGGAAAATCCGATCACAATCATAGTATTTTGAGACAAATAACGGCTGTGGTGTCCGCTAATAACTGACATCATCACTTTTTCTCACAAATAACGACTGTGATGTCCGTTAATCCTAAAAAGTAATCCAAGCAAGGAATTTCTCCACAAATAGCGAGTCCTGATTCATCCAGGGCTCGTTTTTATTTTGTTTAATGTGACAATATTCAGATAATCGACAAAGGTTTGTCAAAGGTTTTTAGCAAATTAGTGACAACGTTCATAACTTCACAAAGTATCGCGAAAATCCTGATAAAATGGAGCCAAGAAAGATGAAAAAATACTTATTTTCATAGATTTATCTAGAAAAGAGGGGAACATGTATGAAGCTCAAGTTGGCGTTGTTTGCTGTCATGATGTCTATTCTCACAGTACTGACAGGTTGTGAGCAATTAACCGTATTGGATCCGAAAGGACCTCAAGCTGAAAGGTTAGCCAGTGACATCATGTTGACGATGTTGATGATGGCGGGAATTGTGATTGCAGTATTCGTATGGCTTGTGATCATGTTGGTGAAATACCGTGCATCCAAACAACCTGCAGACTATGAACCACCTCATATTGAAGGAAATCCGTGGGTAGAAGGAATATTGGTCGGGATTCCGGTCTTGATTGTTGCGATCCTATCTATCGTTTCTGTTCAAAGTAACTATATCGTGGAATCAGCCCCGCAAGGATATGAAGAGAAAGAACCTTTGGTCGTCTATGCCTCATCCTCGGACTGGAAATGGCATTTCAGTTATCCGGAAGAAGGGATCGAGACGGTCAACTATTTATACATTCCAACTGATCGGCCACTTGAATTCAGACTTTACTCACACGGACCGATCACGAGTTTCTGGATTCCTCAGCTCGGTGGGCAGAAATACGCAATGAATGCCCATGTAACGAAGCTTCATCTGGCAGCTGATGTTGAAGGAGATTACATGGGACGAAATGCGAACTTCAGTGGTGAAGGATTTGCTGAGAATAAGTTTGACGTGACTGCTATGTCCCAGAAAGAATTTGATGATTGGGTGAAAGAAGTAAAAACAACAGCTGAACCGATCACCGAAGAAAAGTTTGAGAAACTGCTAGAACCAGGTCATCTTGGCAGGATGACGTTCACCGGAACACACTTAGAGTTCTCACCCGCTCCAGAACATCATCACGAAGGTGACAAGTATAAAGAAAAAGATGAACATAAGCATTCTGATGAACATCACTCAGCTTCCGATAAGGAAAGCTCTGAGCAAAAACACAAGAACCATAACGAATAAATGGACGAATTTTACCGATTAACGATATTCTCGAAAGGAGTCAAATCGTATGGAATTCTTTGAACGATTTGCCATACCACATCCGAGTTTTGCGATATATGCATCCATGGTGGCAGCCGGTCTTACGCTGATCGCGATTGTCGCCGGCTTGACCTATTTTAAAAAATGGGGCTATCTCTGGCGGGAATGGATCACAACCGTTGACCATAAACGCATTGGGATCATGTACCTTATCTCTGCGTTATTGATGCTTTTCCGTGGTGGCGTAGATGCCATCATGATGCGCGCTCAGCTTGCTGTGCCAGACAATACACTTTTGGATTCACAACACTATAATGAAATTTTTACAACGCACGGGGTCGTCATGATCCTGTTCATGGCAATGCCGTTTATCATATTCTTTATGAACTTTGTTGTACCACTGCAAATCGGAGCACGTGATGTTGCATTTCCACGCTTGAATGCACTCAGTTTCTGGCTGTTTTTCATGGGTGCGATGCTTTTCAACATCTCATTCATGGTCGGCGGGTCGCCTGATGCAGGGTGGACATCGTACTTCCCGCTTGCAGATGGAGAATCTGTAGGTTCGCACTATTATATGATTGCGATTCAAATCGCTGGTATCGGAACGTTGATGACAGGAATCAACTTCATTACAACGATTCTCAGAATGAGAGCGCCAGGCATGACATTGATGAAGATGCCGATGTTCACATGGGCTGCTCTCATTACGAGCGTGATCATCGTGTTCGCGTTCCCTGTATTGACCGTTGCACTTGCGATGGGGACGATGGACCTCTTATTCGGAACACAGTTCTTTACGATAGATAATGGTGGAATGGCGATGCTCTGGGCAAACCTGTTCTGGGTTTGGGGACATCCGGAAGTGTATATCTTGATTCTGCCGGCATTCGGAATCTACAGTGAGATCATTTCAACCTTTGCTCGCCGTAATCTATATGGCTATAAATCCATGGTCGGTTCCATGGTATTGATCTCGCTTTTATCATTCGTCGTATGGGCCCACCATTTCTTTACGATGGGGCAAGGAGCATTTGCGAACAGCATTTTCTCCATCACGACGATGGCGATTGCGGTTCCAACTGGAGTCAAGATATTCAACTGGCTGCTGACATTATGGAAAGGAAAAATCGAGTTCACAACACCGATGCTCTATTCAATCCTTTTCATTCCACTCTTCACACTGGGTGGGGTGACAGGCGTCATGCTGGCGATGTCAGCTGCAGACTATCAATATCATAATACGATGTTCCTGGTCGCTCACTTCCACAATGTGATTATCCCAGGTGTCGTGTTTGCGATGCTTGCTGGTCTGACGTTCTACTGGCCGAAAATGTTCGGTTTCATGTTGAACGAGAAAATTGGAAAGTGGACTGCGTGGTTGCTTTCGATCGGTTTCCTTTTAGCATTCATGCCGATGTATGTGACTGGATTGGACGGCCAAGCACGCCGTATGTACACGTATTCTGAATCAACAGGCTTCGGACCGTTGAATATGGTTTCATTTATTGGAGCGGCTGTCATGGCAGTCGGATTCGTACTGATCGTGTACAACATCTACTACAGTGTCCGCTATGCTTCAAGAGACATCAGTGCAGACCCATGGAATGCACGTACGTTAGAGTGGGCTACCCACACACCAGTACCTGAATATAACTTTGCGATCACACCGGAAGTGGCATCAAGTGAGGCGTACTGGGACGTCAAGAAAAAGGGTCATGTGTTGTTCAAAGGGGATTATGAAGAAATCCACATGCCGAACAACAGTGGTGTCCCGTTTATCATGAGCTGTATTTTCTTTGCATGGGGCTTCTCGCTCATATTCAGCTTATGGATTCCGGCGGTTATCACCACAATCGGAATCTTTATCTGTATGACATTGCGTTCTTTTGAGAAAGATCACGGACATTATATTTCTGTGAAAGAGATTGAAGACACAGAATCAGAAATGCGAGGTGCGTAAAAATGAAGATTGATCACTCGCTGCCGTTAGAATATAGCACAGAAGAAAATCGTTTGAAAATTTTGGGGTTTTGGATTTTCCTAGGTGCGGAAATCATGCTTTTTGCGACGCTTTTCGCATCCTATTTTACACTCTATGACCGTACTGGAAGCGGCCCGACCGGAGCAGAGATCTTCCACATTACGCCGGTGTTATTCGAGACAATCTTACTTTTAACAAGTAGTTTTACGATTGGACTAGGTATCCATGCGATGCGTCTTGGCAGACAAAAAGCGATGATGGGGTTCTTCATCGTCACATTATTGCTGGGGCTAGCATTTTTAGGCGTTGAAATCTTTGAATTCGTCACATATGTGCATGAAGGAGCAGGAATACAAACGAGTGCGTTCACCTCGATCCTGTTAACTACATTGGGAACACACGGGGCACACGTGACGCTTGGACTTTTCTGGGGTCTTTACATCCTTATTCAAGTGAAAAGGGACGGCTTGACTCCTGAAACGGGCAATAAATCCTTTATTTTCTCACTTTACTGGCATTTCTTAGATGTCGTTTGGATCTTTATTTTCAGCTTCATCTATCTGAAAGGAATGATGTAATATGAGCGAACTATTTCCTCTCAAACAGGTCATGGGATTTGTCTTTTCCCTGGTCCTGACTGCAGTTGCTTTAGGAGTATATTACTTTGACATGTCGTTTGGGGTAGGGATGACAGTCCTTCTAGTCACTGCTTTCATTCAAGCAGGTCTACAGCTCGTCGTCTTCATGCACGCAGGTGAAACCGAAGACAAAGGTGCCATTTATACCAACGTATACTATGGCGTCATCATCGCTCTCCTTACGATCTTTGGTACACTGCTCGCATTGGTCTGGGATATGGGATAAGTTTATAAAAGCAAGGGGCTGACTCAAACTTAAACGTTTGGGTCGGTCTTTTTTGTATTCATGGATTTTTCCTGAAGGCGTAACGGACACCAGAGCCTTTATTTGGTCACTTTAGGCGGGATTTCAAAATTTAGCGGACACCAGGGCCGTTATTTGTGAACAAATGAGCTGATTTACTATGATTTTAACGAAATAAGAGCGCTGGTGTCCGTTAGGATTTACAAATGACCGAGATTTTGGAAAATAAGGTCTCCTGTGTCCGTTAAGAATCTTTTATTCTAGAAATAAAAAAATTTGCAGCCTGTTGTTAAGCTGCAAATTTATCGTTCATATGTAAGCATTTTAATCGGCTTAAATCTTGCCAAAAGGCGTGTTTTCCTTTGTTTGAAGTGGATTTGAAGGAATTCCTTTATCACTTTTCGCAAGCATTTCCTCCGTTGCTGCAAAAAACAACCCGATCAGGAAGATAAAAACTGAACCCGTGATGGTTCCGATGCCAATCGAAATCAAAAGATTGGAACCGTTTACAAGAAAACCGACCAAAAACATCATGATACCTATGGAAAGTACTGATCCACCAACAAATTTGGTAGCGTTCAATAGTTTTGTTCGTGATTGCATGTTCTCAACCCCTTTCCTCTATTATTCATCCTCCTTCACAAATTTGTCAAATACTTTTCACCTTTTGTACACACTTTTTTTTGCTTCTTAATCATGCGAAGATAGCATTCTTTCAATAAGAGTAAGAGTAGTTTTCTTGATTTATGTAAATTTATGTGAAATTACTTATTGTGATGAATTCTTTATTTTGAAATAATTGGGATAAAACAAAATGGAAAAAACGTACTTCTAGTATAGATGACTTGTTGGAACTGCTAAAAACTTTAGGTAGAAGTCCCCTCGTTTTTTTGTTGAGGGAAATCGATAGACAGTGAAGACTAGAAAATCTCTCTACGGGTGTGATGAGGCAGAAAAAACAAAGATCAAGCACTCAGAAGAGGTCTCTGAGGGTGTATGATTTCGAAAAACAAAGATCGTACAGGAAGTGTTCAAAATGTTGAATGAATTAAAGGCAGATTGTGAAAATTGCTTTGCGTTCTGCTGTGTGGCGTTGCCTTATGGAAAATCAGCAGACTTTCCTTTTGACAAAGATAGTGGTACCCCTTGCCGAAATTTATGTTCAAATAATCTATGTTCAATCCATGACCAATTAAGGGAGAGAGGGTTTCAGGGCTGCGTATCATATGACTGTTTCGGAGCAGGTCAGCATGTTTCCCAAAACATTTTTGGGGGAAAAGACTGGCGTGGCGATCACCGACATGCTGAAGAAATGTTTGCCGTGTTTCCTCTTGTACAACAACTTTATGAAATGCTCTGGTATCTCATCCAGGCGTTGACATTAAAGGAAACAGAGTCTTTTCAAGCGAGCCTTCAAAAGGTATACGATGAAACGGTTGGATTAACGGAAAAACACCCAGAAGAAATCTTAAAAATAGATGTGGCAGAGCATCGAAGCAAGGTTAACGCTCTATTAATCAAAACAAGTGAACTGTATAGAAAAGATATTAATAGCCGGAAAAAGAATAAGGTAAATAAATCAGAATATATCGGCGCCGATTTAAAAGGGTTAGACTTGAAAGGAGCGGATTTTCGCGGAAAACTGATGATCGCAGCTGATTTAAGAATGTGTGATTTACGGAAAGCTGACTTTATCGGGGCTGATTTTAGAGAAGCGAACCTGGAAGGGGCTAACCTTAAAGGTGCTCTTTTCCTTACACAATCGCAAATCAATTCAGCAAATGGCGATCAACATACTAAAATACCAAACTATCTAGAGAGACCAGGTCACTGGTTGAAATAAATCAGGAGAAGCAGTGGAGACGCTGCTTCTTTTTCTATTCATAAAAAAGAAAATAGCATTTAGTGGGATATGAAAACTTCTTCCCTCATTGTGGTAAACGGAAAAGGTGAAATACAGAGAAATTCAGAAAATGTCTTCTTATTCGCCTGGGCCGCAACAATCATTGCGGATGCATTCATCGTGAAACGCGCTTTGAGAATCGGTCCAATGGACTTCGAATTGAACAGGAAAAACTGTATAAGTGGAACCCGGTCGGTGTCGCTTCATTAATCGTCGCGAGTACAATAGGAACGATGGCAGCATTCGGGGTGATGGGAACCTTTTTACAAAACACAGCAGCCTTCTTTGCGGCAATCCTATCATTCGTATTGACGATCGTCCTTGCGATCGCATCGAGAGGTAAATACTACGTAAAAACGGATAACAGCAATGTCCCGAAAGATGAAGACATTGCATGATAGTGAATTGAAATATTCCGAGTACTACCTATATTTTCAGGTGGTACTCGGTTTCTTTATGTTAAGACATTTATCTTATGACATTTGTCATCTACTTGTATCATGAAATTTTTGGTAACATCAACGAAGGAGGTATCTAATCCCAACTAATAAGGTGAATGTGTGAACATTCGATTTAAATATCTTGTTTTAAGTCTTTCGATATAGTTGCACTTCTTAAGAAAGTCTTCCTGAATTGGATCAAATCCTTTTTAGAAATTAAGCGATCCGATAGGTTAAGGATGTAAATTCCTATAGGAAGCTGTATTACGAGGAGGTTTATCATAGATTATTTAAGGGATTATACGATGTACATTGCTATTTTCGGGATGTTTAGTTTTATTTGGTTTGGATGGGCCCAAGAGAATCCTAAAAAAAGCTGGCGTAAATATATAGGTATTGCCTCTGCAGTAGCACTAGTACTATGTTTAATAGGTGTCTACTTAAGCGTCTTAAATTGGAATGAGCGAACTACATTAACTGATAGCGCTGCATTCAATAATTACTTGATTTTTGTATCGATTGAATTTCTTTTATCAGCTATAGGTGCTTTCTTATTAATTAAATTTAAAAAGAAAGATTATATTGCTCCATGGATTGCTTTTGTTGTAGGCATTCATTTCTTCTGGTTAAAAAATATTTTTAATGATTTCAGCTTATATATTTTAGGGGTTCTGCTTATAGGAGTGGCCCTAATCTCATTACCGTTTTCTAAAAAATTGAACGTTGCTAACAGCGCAATAACAGGTATTGGAGCAGGCACGGTTCTATTTTGTTTTGCAATATTAGGACTGATTCGATTTTTAATGACATAAAGATGAATGCGTGAATTTCATATCTAGTCGAGTACCTGTATCTTACATAACCACTTCGAATATGAACAGGAAATATCATATAAATTGAACCAGGTCGGTGTGGACAAAAAACAAACTGAAAGCGAATCAACGATCCCGTTGTTTTGGTGCTTTTGTGTGTAAAAATAATATCCATATTACACCAAAATTATACCCGTACTGAAATAAGAAAACCAAGGGCAGTTACGTCCTCCCCCGGCTACCTAAAGAATAACCTAAAAAATTAGGTCAACTAGAAATGACTGGCAGACCTTATAATACGAAGGGCAGTTATCTGGAATAAAAGATGTAATCCACAAAAGGACCCCTGTAATGGAATGAATTTTTTAACTAAAATTTGGTTATTTATATTGGTTTGAGACAGAAAATAATAGTATGATTTAAGTGTCTGAAAATTTATTCGATTTGTAGGCAATAGAAAATAGAGGAGGCGATCATTATGAAAAATAAAAGAATTTTTATTATTAATGACTACAAGGGGATAACGCCTAGTTAATTTTTGTTTAGCGTTTCCCCGAAATACGGAAGGGGAAAATATGAATACGAAAAATGTTAGAATTGTAGAATTAAATGCAGAAAATTGGTATGAATGTTGTGAATTAGAGGTTTCATTAGAACAAAAGGATTACATTGAGTCCAATGCTATATCAATAGCTCAGTCAAAGTTTGAACCTACATTAAAACCATATGCTATATACGCTGAAGAAAAAGTAGTTGGCTTTTTGATGTTCAATTCTGTTCAAGAAGAACTTGACGGTTATTGGGTATATAGAATAATGGTGGATAAGGAATTCCAAGGCAAGGGTATAGGTCAAGCAGCAACTGTTTTAATGATTTCAGAGATGGCTAAATTGCCTAATGCGAAAAAAATTGTTGTAGGATATCATCCGGAAAATATTGGAGCACACAATTTATACTCAAGTTTAGGATTTATTGATAATGGTGATAGGTTCGGTAAGGAAATGGCAGTAATTAAATATATTACCGAATGATAAACCATCGATAGAGTTGTAAAAAAGTTTTTTAAAAATCAACTTAGAGGATAATATCGTATTAAAAAGATCAACCAATTCATGGTTGATCTTTATTCTTCAGTTTGAAATTCGCTTTTCATATCAAGAAGATTTATGGCAAATTGTTGATGTGAATTATAAAGCTCAAAGTTTTAAATGTGTTGCTCCAGAAATGGGGGCAATTATGGCATAAAGCAGCTGATCCTATTACAGAAGAATTGGGCAGGATTGTGGAATAAGGGTTGCAGCTGGGATTTTTGGCATTAACGGACAGGAGAGCCGTTATCTGTGACAAAAACACTAATTTCGGGATGCTAACGGACACCAGAGACGCTATTCTTTAAAAAATATATTGTTTTTGATGATTTTGGAGCAAATAAGGTCTCCTGTGTCCGTTAGGTTTTATGAATGAGTCATTCTTCCTCAATCGGGGGCGTCAATCTAAGAAGGATAACGTTCTCTCTTTATTTATGGATGGAGAATATATTTCCAATAAGCTAAACAGATAAAAGCACAAAACCAAGAAATAAATCCAAAAACAGTGACAATTGTATTTTCAGACCACCCATATTTTATGCCATAGTGAAAGTGAATCGGTGTCATTTTGAAAATACGTCTACGTGTAAGTTTATATGAAGTAACTTGTAAGATAACCGAAAGTTTTTCAGCTAAATAGATAAAGAATAAAATGGGAATGAGAATTTCCACTTTCTCAATAATGGCAAGAAACGAAAGGGATCCCCCTATCGCTAATGATCCTGTATCCCCCATAAATGCTTTGGCAGGATATAAATTGTAAATGAGAAAACCGAGTAGGCATCCAATCATAATTAAACAAAAAAGTTGCACCTCTGATTTGTCTGAAATCATAAAAAAGAAAAAATATGTAGGGATTGCAACAACTCCCAAAAGACCGTCCAAGCCATCCGTAAAATTAATAGCATTGGCAGAACCAACAACAAATAAGGTGATGATAATGATATATACCACCATTGGAAGATCAAAGGAGAAATTTTTATGAATACGAATCACGGTGTCTACACCTAGTCCGTTAATCACATAGAAAAGCAAAGCACCAGTAAAAAGAAATTGTAAAACAAGCTTGGTCTTACCTGATACCCCTAAAGGATCTTGGCGTGAAGCTTTCCAAAAATCATCCAAAAAACCAATAAAACTAAATAAAATGTACGTAATAGACAAGAAATACATTAATGGCGTAGGTGAAAAAAGGTTGGCTACGATAATTCCCACAAAAAGAATCATCCCAAACATTAACGGAGTACCTTTTTTTAATTGATGATTGGAAGGAAGTTCTTTCCTTATCGGTTGAAGGAGCTTTAATTTTCTTAAGATCGAAATGAACAGTGGGGATAAAACAGAAACTAATATAAAAGCTATGAAAGCTGGAATTATTTGATCACTCACTTTTCATTTTCTCCTTTTCTCTTTATTATCTATAATAAGTTCTAAGAAGACTATTGATTTCCTCTAACTCATACAAAATATAAAAATCAAATTTTAATCAGTAAAAGATAGTATTCAATAAAAGGGGCTTATTCATAATAGGGCAAGCCCTATATCATTAGGGATAGAATGATCAAGTTAGGTTAAGCAAAGAAAATGAAGTTAGCCTTAATTTTTCATCATGATAGAAGTGACAAATGTCATGTATACGGTATGACAAAGATAACTATAGGCTGTAGAACCGATTGTGATAGAGTAAAGACAAAAAAGTGACGTGATAAAATGAATGAGACTTCTGGTGATTATCGATTGTTTGTGATTGGGGAGCAGAAAGAATAGATATAGCTTTTAGATGGGAGTTTAAGATATGCAAAGATTAGGTATTATTTTTCTATTTACGATTATTGTTTTCGTGCAATTATGGCTCCCACCTTTATCAGCTCATGCTGCTGAGCCGTTCGATACAGCAGATGTTGATGAATTTGTTACGAATTATCTCGAACGAAACGGATTGCCTGGTGCATCCATTGTAATTGTAAAAGAAGGCAAAATACTGTACGAAAAGGGTTATGGTCATGATTCTAATGGGAACCCCCTAACAGAACATTCACGTTTGAGAATCGGTTCGGTATCCAAAACATTTACGGCCTTCGCCATTTTACAATTGGTTGAAGAAGGAAAGATTCAATTGGATGAGCCAGTAGTCAAATATTTACCTGAGATTAAACTAAATGATAGCAGATGGAGGAAGGTGACGATACGTCAACTATTGAGTCACACATCTGGGGTGCCGAATCCAATAATTGTTGCTCCAGCGAATACCTTAAAAGATGGTGTGGAACGTATTAGTGACTGGAAATTACAATCCCAACCCGGAAAGAAACACACTTACAGCAATCCGAATTACTGGATTTTAGCTTTTTTAGTTGAAAAAGTGAGTGGAATCGCGTTTTCTGATTATCTTAAACAAAAGGTATTCTCTCCACTAGACATGAATGAATCACTCACGACTGTAAACTCTGTAGATCCTGTACAAGGACTACCTAAAGGATATGTAACAGCCTATGGAACTGCGATACCTTGGACAGAGCTTGAAGCGATGAATATGGGGGCTGGAAGCGTCGTAACAACAGCATCAGATATGGGGAAATGGCTCTCTATGCACACGAACGAAGGAAAAAATGAATCAGGAGAACAATTATTATCAAAAGAATTGTTGGAAAAGTCTTATTCATCACAACCTGGAAGTGAAAAATACGGGCTAGGCTGGTCCTTAAGTTCTCCAAACGTAAAACCAGCTCGCATTTCACATAGTGGTGCATTATCTACTTATCAAACACAACAAGACATCGTGCCAAGTAGTGGTTATGGAGTGGCCGTTTTACTCAATAGCTTCACCCCTACATTAGAAAATGCATATGAGATTAGTTCAGGAATTATCCAACTGACAGAGGGACAAGAACCCGTGATCAAAACTTCAGTACCTAAAATAATTGATTTATCACTAGGTGCCATCACTTTGATTTACTTGATTTTAGGGATCAGAGGAATTCTCCAAAGTAAAAAATGGTCTTATAAACGTAAACAACATCCAGCTTGGAGATTTTATCTGCGATTACTCCCGCAATTTTTGCCTATCCTGGGTATTGGATGGTTATTCTTTGTTGTGCCGACGCTACAGGATAATAGTTCAACGATAATTGATGCGTTTGGTCTTTTCCCAGCTGCGATGATTTTATTGGCAATCATTTTCATCATTGGATTGATTCTTACAATTTTGAGAGTCTATTATCGAGCAAGGTTACGTAATTTCGGTTGTGCCGGCCAATAAAGCCTCATGGGAATACTTGGAAAAGGTGCTCGGTATGTCCAGGTGTCACGGAGCTAAGTGCTATTGTCAACGGTTCAAGCTCCCTAATTCCCAGTGGCGCCAAACAGACGATAATGAACGTGCCTTCCTTCTTCGAGTCCAGACGGATTGTGGGAATCCGGAGTCGCGCACTACCAGCGGGATTGTCGCTTACCTAGATGACGAACCTGTCGGATGGTGCGCGGTAGAGCCTAGAATCGCTTACAAAAAGCTTCGGAACAGTCCGGTTCCATGGGCGAAAAGGGTCGAAAATAAGAACGACCAAGGTGTTTGGTCCATTGCTTGTTTCATTGTTCGTAAGGGCTATCGTCGGCGTGGGATCACTTACGCCTTAACGAAAGCTGCTGTGGAATTTGCCCGGATGAGAGGTGCCTGTGCCATCGAAGGGTACCCAATGATTACGGTGCCTGGACAAGATATCCCATGGGGGGAGCTTCATGTTGGTGGTCCCAACGCCTTCATTGCCGCAGGTTTTCCAGAGGTGACCAGACCTACCAAACGACGGGTTATCATGCGTCTCGAACTTCAGTAGGATTTTTAATCCTTAGTAAAAAATCGCCATGGTTTATCGGAGGCTAAGAGTGTTTAAAGGATTAGGAACTAAAATTCTTGATGGATCACCAAGCTATTTTGTAATAGAGGATATCGGGCAGGTATCATCTATGAACCAATTTGAAAAACTTCTGCAGGACATATACGACTATGTCCAATTGAAGGATATTCAATCTGTCAAAATTGTTTTAAACGAAAAAGAAGCTTCGAACAATGATTTTCTTCATTTACTGGATGATTACGACTTTTTGAAGCACGATACACAATATTTTTATAAACAGGACCTGAATTCTTTAGAGAACACCGAACAGGTAACATCCATTGAACTAAAATCTATTGAACAAACGACCGATTACTTATTTAAAAATGTTTGGAAAGAAGTTGTAACCGGGTCTCTAAACGCTCCTTCGTCACTTCCCATTGAGAAGGAGTTTGAAGGCATGAAAGCTGAACTGGGTTCTAATTACATAAAAAACTGTTTGATCGCTTAACATGACAAAGATCCGATCGGGATTACAATTCCACATATTGAACCGGGTACTATTGATGAAGGCAGACTATTTTATTTTGGATTGGTTCCTGCATATCGAGGTAATAAATGGGGGATAACTCTCCACAAACTTTCCTTGCAATTTCTAAAAAGTATAGGTGCCACATACTACATCGGGGCAACCGGACATCGAAATATTCCTATGCAGCGTATCTTTCAACTAAACGGTTGTAGAATGATTGAAAAGAAAGTCATCTTTCGGTATATACCTCAAACTCAGAAAAATTAAAACTATAAAAATATGTTTCTATTCAATTAAGCTTATTAAACTAGTGACGACCCTTTAGCTAACAACTCGCGGATTCCTTCGCCAATTTTTTCAATGCCTAACGTGATGTTCTTGTCTTTGACCTGTGACACACTCAGGCGGATCCGGTTTTCCTTTCGATATTTTGGGAGATACATAGCTGTTGCATCCTGTACAAGTACATTTTTATGTATGAGGTGATCAGCCAGGTGTTTCCCTTTCATTCTTTCAGGAAGTTCTACGGTAGAATAAAATCCTGATTCTCCACCAGTAAATCCAGCTTCTGGAGGCAGGTGTTCAAGATAAGCCTTTTTGAGGAGGGTACCTTTCTTCTTGTAATATCGTCTGAGCTTCTGAATGTGCGCCTTGTACATCCCGCTTTGCAAATAGATTTCCAGAGCGCCTTGTGTGATGACGGGCGTGTGGACATCTGCTGCAAATTTAGCTCTGGTAAAGCTGTCAAGTAAAGCTTCAGGTAAGACGGCAACGCCAAGCCTCAATCCAGGCAAAAGAACTTTAGAGAAACTCTTCGTATATATGACTCTGCCGGACGGATCATAGGCAAACATAGGATCCGCCTTTCTTTTTGTATCCAGATCCCCCATATAATCGTCCTCAATGATGTAAACGTCGTATTTCTGTGCCAGTTCGACGATTTTCTTTCTTTCATGATTGGAGTAGCTATAGCCAGTAGGATTCTGAAATCTTGATACTGTGTAGAACAATTTGATTTCTCTTTCTTTAAATATTTGTTCCAAGCGGGTGAAATCAATGCCCTGGTTCGTGATCTCAATTCCACTGACTTTCAGATTACGGGAGGTAAGGGATTGTATGAAGCTAGGGTGCGTTGGCTGTTCAGTACAGATTTCGTCTTTCCCATTTGGAAAAGAAAGGGAGATGAGAAGATCAAGAGCCTGTTGCGAACCGGATACAACACAGATCCGCTCAGGTGGAGCAAAAACCTGTACATCCTGTAATTGTTTTGAAAGCTGTTGTCGTAATTGCTCCAGTCCCAGGGGTTCTGAGTAATGAAACATTTCCTCTTTATAGAATTCAATTGCCTGGTTCATACAATGCTGGTAATCACGGTAAGGCATTCGGCTTCGGTCAGGACCAGCAGAAGAAAAATCAATCAGCTCTTTAGGTGATGAGTTACTTGACTGATGACTCCCCACAAGAAAATACCCGCTCTTCGGCACCGAGTAAATTCGATGTTTTTTCTCCAACTCGGCGTAAGCCTTAATAATTGTATTGATACTGCATTGGAGTTCTTTGGATAATCTTCGGACTGAAGGAAGACGTTCACCTGGTTTCAGGCGTCCTTCGTTAATTCTATCCTCGATTTCTTTGATCGTTCCTTCGTACTTCTTTTCCATTTTTGCTTCCTCCCACACGAATCTGTAAGGGTACAGATGACTAAAACATTGCTTTCTGCGCTCGAACTTAATGAGTATAGTATAAGTTATCAACCAGAAAGTGACTATCATGTAAAACTACCAATTTAGGAGGAAGAAGATGAAGATTTTTCGTATAGGGTTGTTTTTATTACTTTCACTCATGCTCGTCTGGACAGGGATGTCAACAGACACGAGTGCCAAAGGAACGCATGAAAAAGAGTTGGACATCGAGGCGTTGTTTAACGGAAAAGATGGGACGATGGTATTGAAAAACATTAAAAATGATAACGTTTTTGTATTCAACCAGGAGAGAAGTACAGAAAGATTCACTCCTGAATCGACGTTCAAAGTACCGAACGCATTGATCGGGCTCCAAACATCGGCAGTCAGAGATGAATATGATGTTAAACGATGGGATGGCATAACCAGGGAATTTGAAGCCTGGAATCGGGATCATACCCTTGGTTCAGGTATGAGGCATTCTGTGATCTGGTATTATCAAGATATGGCCCGTGATATCGGGGAAGAACGAATGGAACAGTATGTAAATCTCATAAACTATGGAAATCAGGATATCTCTGGCGGAATCGATACGTTTTGGCTGGACAGCAGCCTTGAAATTACGGCTAGAGAACAAATGGACTTTACTGAAAAATTAGTAAGAGAACAACTGCCCTTTGAAGAGAAACATCAGAAAACGGTTAAACGGATGATGATAGAGGATGAACAAGATGAGTACACACTTCATGGGAAAACGGGGACAAGACTTTCAGATTTTGGTTTAGGATGGTATGTCGGTTTTATCACCACAAAAAAAGACACCTGGGTATTTGCGGTAAATCTCGACGGAACCGGGACCAAAGCTAAAAATATTGTCCTGGCGACCTTAAAGCAGATGGACATTATTAATGAAGAACACTAAACATCAAAAATGGGGACGTGTTTTCATTAAGCCGTCCCCAGAGTTTCATTTAATAATTAATTAACAGAATATTTTTAATATTTTCAAACTATAGTTATAAAATCTAATTAGGACAGGAACATTTGTTCTGAACATTTGTTCTGTTTTGTATTTCAACTAGAGACGGAAATGGGAATGATTTGTTCTACATGCCTGTAGCTAAGTAATTTTTAAAAGGGAGGAATAAAGATAACTCACCCTGTAAACTAACGATTAGAAATAATGGATTTCTAAATTTAAGGGAATGGAGTGCTTTAACATGAGTGATCTGAGATTGATTGAAACATATAGAAGCTTTTTACATAATTATTCACTGGAGCAACTAAGACATATACCTGAGCAAGGGGTTTGGTCGATCGGTCAAATGTATGACCATTTAATTGTCGTAGCTCACGAGTATCTTGATAGTGTTGAAGTTTGTGCGACACCTGTTGGAGAGCAAAAGCAGGGAAAGACGGAGTTTGGCGAATATTTATTTAATATTGGTGGATTCCCGCCAATTAAAATTAAATTGCCGGAGGAACTTGATACCCCACCTGACAATACAAAAAGTAAAGAGGACATTATGCTTGAGCTCGATCAACTAATGGAAAGAATGAAGGAATTGGAAATGAAAGTAGATGAAATAAATCCAAACTACAAAGATGAACATGGGGGCTTTGGCTGGCTGAATGCCCAGGAGTGGTTTGCTCTTGTCGGGATGCACTTCCGTCATCATCTGCGTCAGAAGTATGAACTGGATCAAAAACTCGGGTTATAAACTGATAAAGGAAAAAAGCGTTTAATAGTGAACTAAAAACTAACTTAACTTTTCTTATAAAGGAGATGAATTTATGACAATTAATATTAGTACGGTTCTGGACGTTCTTGAAAAATACAAATATGGAGTTTATGAAAAGGATGTTGATCAATTCCTATCCATATTTGCTCCTGATGTACATATTTATGATTGCTGGGGAGACTGGGAATCTAAGGGTATTTCTTCATGGAGAGAAAACGTTGTTAATTGGTTTAATGGATTGAGGGAAGACGGAGATTTACTAAAAGTAGATTTTAATGATTTAACTATTGAGGAAAATACGAATGTTGCATTTGTTCATTGTGCTGTTACGTTCGCTGCGTATAGAGAAAAATCAGGAGAGAAACTTCGTCAAATGACAAACCGTTTTACATTTGGCTTAAAAAAAGTAAATGAGTCTTGGCTCATAACACACCAACATTCATCATTACCGATAAATATGGAAACTGGAAAAGGGATATTCAACTTAAAATAATAGAGTTACAGGCAGTAGGAATATCGTGATATGAAAGTATAGGTGTGTAAGTAAACTATAACGAGAGGGGATAATTCCATGAATGAAAATAACAACTTTTCTGCGCTGCCTAGAGTGGTCGACCGGTCCACCTGGCAGGCTAAACTGGATGAGTTGCGGATCCGAGAGAAGGCGCATACTCGCGAAGGTGACGCAATTGCGGCAGCCCGTCGTCGGCTGCCGATGGTCGAGGTGGACTCAACTACCCCGCTGATTGGCCCGGATGGCCCGGTAACACTGTTGGAGACGTTCGAGGACCGCCACCAGCTTGTCGTGTACTTTCACATGTGGCACACCGGCAGACCCGCCGCGGAGCAGTGCGAGGGCTGCACCTTTTCCACGAGCCACATCAACGAGCTGTCCTATCTAAATTCGCGGGACGTGAGCTACGCGACTTTCTGCCAGGGTCCGTACGAAGAGAGCTCGCGTTATCGCGACTTCATGGGCTGGACGGTTCCCTGGTACTCGGTGCCCCAGGATGCCGTAGAGCGGTTGATCGCAGACCGGCACTTCGGTATCCTGGTCAGTTATCTCCGAGACGGTGACAAGGTCTACGAGACCTACTGGACCACCGGACGCGGCAACGAACGGATGGCACCATCATACGGCCTGTTGGACCTGACTATCTACGGCCGGCAAGAGTTCTGGGAGGATTCGCCCGAGGGCTGGCCACAGCGTTGGGGTTCCAAAGGTGGTCAGTTCCAGCTGGACGGCCGCCCTACCGCCCAATGGTCCCGCCTGGAAGCCGGACGCTCCGACGATCTCGGCACCTAGGCCATCTTCCTACACTGTTGCCAAAACAAGCTATAACTCAGGAGGGTCTCTAAAATAGGGCGTAGAGTGATGATAGTTAGCTTTTACGTTATTCAATCATCAGGCGCTATCCTGGAATAAGGATAGCGCTCATATTCATTTACGTGCCATTTAACGGAATATTGCGATGAGGGTATATAAAAGTAAAGGGTTCCGTTTTAGGGTGCATAACCTTTAAAATGACATTATAAGTGTCACAGGACGAAATCTTAACGGACTTATTCAAGGAAAATGGTAATAGTTTCGAATTTTAGGGAAATGGATGATCAACTTGGTGAATTGTCCCTCTTCCGAGTCAATGGACAAGGAATGGCCAAGCTTTTTCGCCAGTTGTTCTGCAAGATATAATCCCATTCCCGTCGATTTCGTATGGTCTCTTCCAGTCGTCCCGGTAAATCCCTTTTCAAAGACCCGATGGAGGTCCTCCGTCTTGATTCCCATCCCATTATCTTCAATCGAAAGTCTTTTTTCCTGTTGGTCTTCTTCAAATGAGACAGAGATCATCCCGCCTTCTTCCGTGTATTTCAGTGCATTCACAATAATTTGGTCAATGACGAATCCGAGCCATTTGCTATCGCTATGAACACACAATGGTTGTTCATCCATTTGAAATTCAATATTTTTATTGATGAATGGTTTTGCATATTTTTTAATGCTGTTTTTCACGACACTATTCACTTCGATTTCGGTAATGAAGTAGTCTTTGGAGAACGAATCGATTCTTGAATAATAGAGCGCTTGTTCCACATCATCATCAATCTTGTCCAGTTCATCCTCAAACCGATCCACGAGTGCGTACTTCGCCATATCGTCACTGTTTTCGATGAGGAGACGGGAAGCGGCGATTGGAAGTTTGATTTCATGTATCCAGGAAAGGATGAATTCCTGCTGGTCCCGCTTTTCGTCATACAATCCTTGAAGCTGTCGATAGTAATCTTTATGCAGTTGGTCCAAAAGGTCAAGGAACATCTTCTGTGTGTTATTCTGTGGATCCGGTATCAACAAAAGTTCCATTTGATCAGTTTCATAGTTCTGCTTCATTCCAGTGTAAAATTTTCTCCGGTAAAAATAACCGATCACGATATAGAGCACTAGAAATAGGAGGCAGCTGACGTTTGTATAGATGATGTTCGTCCATTCCCCTTTTTGTTGGCTGAGATACATCATTAACGTGACAAATGCCATGATGAGCAAATAAAAACAAAAGAAGTAACGTTTATCTTTCAAATAGTCGAGGAAGCTCATTGGATGATGTAACCTTCTCCTTTTTTTGTCATAATAAAATCATCCTTCCCGAGGTTCGCGAGCTTCTTACGTAGACGGGTGATGTTCACCGTCAAGGTATTATTGTCGACGAAACTCTCGTCTTTCCATAGATTGCGCATGATCTTCGTTCTGTTGACGACCGTCCCTTTATGCTGCATTAATTGCTTCAGGATCGTAAATTCTGTCTTGGTCAATTCTGCTTTTCGTTCAGAATAATAGACATCCCAATCATTCAGGTTCAAAACGACACCATCATGTTCAATCACATTCGGTTCTGTCTCAAGATAGGAATAGGAACGGCGAAGGAGGGCATTGATTTTCGCCATCAGGACATCGAAATCAAATGGTTTCTGGATGAAATCATCCCCACCCATATTCATGGACATCACCATATCCATCGGTGAATGCCTTGATGAAATGAAGATGATCGGTACCTTGGAAACTTCCCTGATTTTACTGCACCAATAAAAACCATCAAAGGTTGGCAGGTTAATGTCCAATAGGATGATATGGGGTCGTTCTTTAAGATAATCCTCCAATACATGATTGAATGTATCTAGCATTACGACTTCGAAGTTCCATTTCCGAATCGATTCGGATAATAGACATCGTATCGTCGGTTCATCCTCCACAATCATGATTTTCATCTCGTACCTCCAAACTGTCTAAAACTGAGACTTGTTGATTATATCTTATCTGAAAATTTAGAGGGCTGCATCATGGTGACAAAAATGTAAGGTTTACGGTCTTAATTGTAAGTTTGAATCATCACACCTTATTGTACAATGTAGCCATAACAGAGAATGCTCAACTGTAATGGAGGCGAAATAAATGGAAAAAATTTTAGAGGCCAATCAGATCAAAAAAATATATGGCGGGAAAGGCAATGTATTCACTGCGCTGGACAATATCGATCTAAAGGTCCGGCAAGGGGAATTTGTCAGTATTATGGGACCTTCAGGCGCGGGGAAGTCAACTTTACTGAATGTTCTTGCGACCATCGATCAACCTACGTCTGGGGAGATCAACATAGATGGAGAGAAAATCACGAATATGGGAGAGGCGCAGTTGGCCGCTTTCAGAAGGGATAAACTGGGGTTTATTTTTCAAGATTACAACTTGCTGGATACTTTGACTGTAAAGGAAAACATCATTCTTCCGTTAGCGCTGGCGAAAATGGATATAAAGGAACTTGAAAGCAGGGTGGAAAAGGTAGCGGATACGTTTGGAATTCGTCCGATTTTAGAGAAATATCCGTATCAAATCTCCGGAGGACAGAAGCAACGTACCGCAGCCTCACGGGCGATTGTGACAAAGCCAAGTTTGATCCTTGCCGATGAACCAACAGGGGCGCTCGATTCGAAATCAGCGACCGATTTACTGGAAACCCTGAAATCATTAAGTGAACAAGATAAAGCGACAATTCTGATGGTGACGCATGATGCGTATGCCGCAAGTTACAGCCAGCGCGTACTCTTCATCCAGGATGGTAAACTGTTTACAGAGCTTGTTAAAGGCCAGTCGACCCGCAAAGAGTTCTTTGACAAAGTGCTGGATGTCTTATCCGCACTTGGAGGTGGGTCGAATGACATTATTTAGTCTCGCTAAGAAAAATATAAAAGGAAATCTGAACAATTATTTGATTTACTTTGTTTCTTTGATCTTCAGTATCATCATCTATTATACGTTCGTGTCTTTGCAGTACAGTGAGAAGATCCAGGGCAGTATAGAACTGTCGGAAGCAATGGATTTTATGTTCATGGTTTCCTCTGCAATCCTGATTTTGTTTGTTGCCATTTTTGTTTTATATTCCAATGCGTTCTTTATGAGAAGAAGGAAAAGGGAAGTCGGCCTCTACTCGATGCTCGGATTGAGAAAACAAACAATTGGAAGAATGTTGTTTTATGAAAATCTCATGTTGGGTCTGCTTGCGCTCGTCATTGGTATAATCCTAGGCACCTTTCTTTCCAAATTGTTTTCAATGATTTTGATCAGGCTCATGGGATCAACCGTGGAGATCGACTTCAGCATCTCACTTCCAGCGATACTGCAAACGTGTATGGTGTTCATCGTCCTCATCTTATTTACGTCCATCCAAGGATATCGCCTAATATATCGCTTCAAACTGATTGAGTTGTTCCATGCTGAGAAAAAAGGGGAACAGGCGCCGGAAAGTTCTTTTGTTCCAGCCATCATCGGGGTGATCCTGCTTGTATTAAGTTATGGGCTGATCCTGAGGGGATTTCCTTCAGAATTGACAGGCAGTTATCTGTTGAAAAATTACGGGGTAGCTTTCATTGCACTTGTGATCGGCACGCATCTGTTTTTCCGTTCGGTCACCATCTACTTGCTGAAGCTCTCTCAAAAAAATCGAAGAAGATATTTCAGAGGGACGAATCTGATTCATGTTTCCCAACTGCTGTTCCGGATCAAAGGGAATGCACGTACATTTACGACCATTGCTTTGTTGAGCGCTGCGACCATCAGTTTTTTCGCTGCCACATACAGCGGGTATTATGGGAATGAAAAAAGTACGAGGGAGGATGTCCCATTCAGCTTCACCCACGAGTCAATAGGAGAGAAAGTGGATGCTGAGATCAAACAGATCATAGCTTCAGATCAAGCGCACACGATACAGGCACAAATCGATATACCGGTGATACAAGCCACCGGAGAGACGGCGTTTTCGATGGATTATGAATTGAATCCGATCAAACTGATTTCTGAAACGACATACAATACAGCTGCACAAGCATTGGATCGTGATGAAAACATACAATTGACAAAGAATGAGGCGGTGGTCATCAAGCCGCGGCTGACCAAGTATACCTCATCTGACTTTAAAGGAAAAAACATATCCTTGCAGCTTCAAGATATAACCAAATTAGAACTGGTCGATATGGTAGAGGGGAGCATCCTGCCATTTGATTATCCGGATTTCTTTGTGATTATCAGCGATGAATTATTCAGTGGGATCGCTGAAAAACAATCCCCGAAGTTTTATAAAGCTTATGAGGTAGAAGATGAAATCACTGCAAAAGCAACGTCCAATAAACTGAATACGATGATTAAGGATGATTTTCAAGTAAATGCTTCTTTCTATACAGAATATAAAGAGGGGAAGGAAGGCAGTGCACTGAACTTATTCATCTTTGGATTCCTGGGACTTGTCTTTTTGGCAGCGACAGGGAGTACCATTTACTTCAGACAGCTGACGGATGCGAATGAAACCAAAGGCAACTACGAGATCTTAAGAAAGATCGGGGTGAGCCGAAAGGACATTCTGAAAACGATTCGTAAGCAGATGTTATTTGTATTTGGACTGCCGCTTACAATCGGTATCATCCATAGCAGTGTCATCATGAATTTCATCAGCAATTTCTTGTCCAATCTGATTGGAGCTAGTCTCATCATACCAATCATTACCGCAATGGTTGCGTTTGTTGTGATTTTTATCGGATATTATTTCTTAACCGTATCTACGTACAACAACATCGTAAATAAAAAGAATTTTTAACTCATTGTTACAATCATCCAAATATATGAGTATGCGAGATATACAATAATATGCCTGCTTCTTATACATTCAATATAAGAGGGCTTACCAGAAATAGGATAAGCCCTTTATCTTCATAGAAATTGCATTTAATAACATGAATTTATTGTAATTTACATAGTTACAAAAGGAAGGGGACTTTCATGACAGTTTCAGCGAAACCCGGGCAAATCATTATCCTCAATGGGGCACCTAGATCTGGAAAGTCAAGCATAGCCCTGGAAATCCAAAATACATTTGAGGGTGTGTGGATGAACATAGGTGTTGATAAGACCATGGAAATGACTCCAGAACGATATTTACCAGGGATAGGATTACGACCTGGAGGAGAACGTCCTGATCTTGAGCCTCTAATAATGCAAATGTACAAAGGGATGTATGAAACGATTGCCGCACACTGTCGTTTAGGTTTAAACATAGTCGTGGATGTCGGTCACCATGATTCTTATTCTGTTCCTCTTAGCATTCTACCAAAATGCGCTCAAATACTAACTGGTCTTTCTGTATTATTTGTGGGAGTACGCTGTCCACTCGAGGTTATTATGGAACGTCGTATCAACACCTGGAATTCCGGTTATGCCAAAGACGGTTCAGTTCCATCGCCAGTGAGAAAATGGCAAAAGGCAGTCCATGAACCAGGGATTTATGATTTGGAAGTCGATACCTCACTGTTAAGCGTAGAAGAGTGTGCGATCAAAATACAACAGAGACTTGAAGATGATAACCCTTTAACAGCTTTTCAAATTATTAAAGATATTAGATGAAATGAATGATGAGGTATTTTTAAAAGATAATCAGAAGAAAAATATGGACTCGATCACTTGAGGATCGAATCATTGAGGAGGAACATTTTTGTTTTACCGAAGAAAATTTTATATTGTAAAAAATGAATTTGTAGAAGTATTTAACGAACATTTCAATAATACAAATCTACATAATCAACAAAAACATGGTGCGAGATTGATTGGCCGATGGATGAAGGAGAATGACGATCATACTACCGAAATCTTTGCTATTTGGGAGTATGATAGTTATGAAGACTTTAAAGAAATAGAATCTAATGTAAGAAATGATAAAGCTCATGTTAAACGTGTCCAAGACTGGTATCAACGACATGGCGGGAAAGAGACCGTATTTAAAGAATACATATTAGAAGTCAGGAATGAAGAAATAAAATCAACGGTAGAGTAAATGCAATTAGGGCAATTGGTAACGGAGGTCTTGTGCCATGTAACGAGGTTGCCTAAATAATCAACCAATGTTTACATTCGATATCCATGTTTCCGATCAAGCCTTAAAATTTTCAATTAGTCACATTCTTTCCCATTCACTTAAGTATAGAACATCTTGTTTTACGTTTTTCTTTTCCGGGAGTAAACAAAGAAATTCTAATGAGTTTCCATCAGGATCATAAAAATATAGGTTCGCAGTAGGAGTCCAGGTATGTACCATTGGTTCAACAGGTTCCAAACCAAATGCAGACCTGGGTTCTATCCCCCTTTCATGAAGCCAATCTTTAGCCTTAACGATATCTTCATATGAAACTTTAAATGCAAAATGGCTTTTGTTAAATTCTTTTTCAGTAACCTCCCAAACGCCAAGCATTTGTTCTTTTTTATTATGTTTATCAAACCAGAAGAATGCGACACGTCTCTCCTCGATCATATGAGCGAGGTGCATTCCTATCTTTTTGTAAAAATCGATTGCTACTTCCAAATTTGTTGTTTTAACATGTGTTTCATATAATGTACCAGGCAGCATAATAGTAGAACCTCCTTGTTATAACATGTTCTTGCTTTATCATAAACAAGATGCTTAAGAATAGCTTCAGAGAATAGTATGAAGTCATCTACTACTTTTGATGGAAATACCGTGATTTGGTGAATCCTCTAATGTCCTTTTCAAAATTTAGAGATCGGCTCTCGTTAGTGGGTCTTTCTGTAGAACATCAGGGTCTTTGAACCATATGAAGAAAGTACTTCTTCACGTGGGGCAAAGACTTTTTTGTTGGTTTGAAACTATCCATAATACCAATCGGCACATCAACAAAATGGACAAGAAAAAAGATATGAATGTTTAAGAATATCATTGACCTAACAGGTAAACGAAGTTACAATAACATTGACCTGATAGGTTAATAAATATATAGGTGATGAGAATGCTTTCAAAATTTTTGAATCTGGACCCCAAAAGAAGGGACGTCATTTTAAATGCAGCATTAAAGGAATTTGCAACAAAGGGATTTGATGATGCCTCGACAAATGTTATTGCAAAAGCTTCTGGAATTTCTAAGGGGTTAATGTTCCATTATGTAAATAGCAAAAAGGACCTTTTTCTATTCCTTTACGATTACTGCCATGACATGGTTAATAAAGAATATCTTGAATTAATGAATTTTAACGAAACAGATCTATTCGAAAGGCTGAGGCAATCTTATCTTCTCCAAATTGAGTTGTTGCAAAAGTATCCTTGGATTTTTGAGTTTATAAAAATCACTGGCATTACTAAGTCTGATGAAATCAATAAGAAGCTGGAAGAAAGAACTAACAACAAACAATCATTATGCCAGATGACAATGTTTGATATCGTTGATGAATCTAAATTCAGAGAAGGACTGGACATTGAAAAATCCAAACAAATTATTTATTGGTCGAATATTGGCTTTACAAATCAGATACTGGAGGAAATCAGAAACTCAGAAAGCGATGAATTGGAATATGACAAAATTATTGCAGAACTTGATGATTTCCTTAATGAACTCAGGAAAACCTTTTATAAATAGAAAAGAATGTTCAGCATATAAAAATGTGAAATGGAGAACACCAGCAGAAGCTAAGGATATGTTGCCCAAATATTTTTTTTGTGGTGTCAAGTTCAAGAAAAACGATGAGAGGTGTTGAGACATTAATGAAAGATGATGAAAACAAAAACCAAGAGGATCAGTCCATAGACAATAAAGTGCCGATTGGGCGTTTCTACAATTTGGAAGGGCGAAACTTGTTCCTCGACCGTTCTGGAGCTGGAAGTCCAGCAGTCGTATTTATACCGGCAGCAGGTATGGTCGGACTTGATTATCTAAATATCCACAATAAAATTAGTCAACGTACAACATCAGTGATTTATGATCGAGCGGGAACGGGGTGGAGCGATCAAGTTAAGCTACCTCGAAGTGCCCTGGAGGTCACTGATGAATTGCGGAGTCTTTTGCATACTGCTGGTGTACCAGCTCCCTATCTGTTCGTCGGTCACTCGTTGGGTGGAATATATGCCCGCCTATACGCCCAACGATTTCCAGATGAAGTGGCAGGGATGCTTCTGCTAGAACCCCCTCACGAGGACTTTCTCACCAATACACCAAAATTAAAGAAACGCTACCTACCTCAACAGGGTTTTGCTATCCTTCGTACACTCCTAACATACAAGCAGACTTTTCGTGGTTTATTCGATCGGATGTTTGCAGAATGGCCAGATTCGATACGTGAACCTTTGATTGACTATCACCTCAAAACATTATCGAAAACGATGACGGAAAGGAAAAACTTGAACAGCGAAGTCTATAACGAAGTCCGTAAAGGAGGGGACATGCCGGATATCCCTTTGATCGTGTATACTGCGATGGGAATCGACCCATTCATGACTCCAATCACAAGTAAATCATTCCTGCGTGAGACGATTGATCCATTTAATAATGTGAAAAATACAATCTATACAAAATTTGCAAATTCAGTTCCGCGTGGGGAGCATCGTATACTCAATAATGCTGGGCATACCACGATCCACACGGATTGTCCCGACGAAGTGGTCGAAGCGATTTGGAACTTACTCGACTTAAGTAAAAAAGCTTGAAAATATTACATTTGAATAAAGGAGAGACTGACCTTCTTTTTGTAGTAAGTTATAAGCTCCTAAACAAACAACTCTACAAAGGAGTATAGCATGGCATCCACAAATAAACCGCCATTGATGAGCCAAATCAATAAGAAATACTTATGGTACATCATTAAAATATTGTAATTAACTTATGATAATTTGGCAGTTAATATATATTTAGATCCTATTTAAGGAGGAATTAATTTTGGAACTCGAAATCAAGATTAGAGTAGCTACTGAAAAGGATTTAGATAGAATAGTGGAAATGCTTGCTGATGATACGCTAGGCAGGCACAGAGAACTTTACGAACAGCCCCTGCCAGTTAGTTACATAAAAGCGTTTAAGGCTATAACATCTGACCCTAACAATGAGCTTGTAGTGGCATATCACGAAAATGAAATTCTCGGGGTGCAACAAATTACATTTACACCATATATCACACATCAAGGTGGATGGAGGGCTACTATAGAGGGTGTAAGAACTTTATCTTCTCAACGTGGTACGGGAATTGGTTCTCATCTTATAAAGTGGGCAATTGAACGCGCAAAAGAACGCGGCTGTCACTTGGTCCAACTTACAACAGATAAACAACGAGAAGATGCTTTACGCTTTTATCAACGACTAGGATTTAATCCATCTCACGAAGGTTTGAAAATGAAATTATAATTCTTATTATATAAAGTTAAAAATGTATATCGTAAATGTAGAAGGTGCAATAAGGAAAAATGATAAATGGATAATAATTGTAAGAAGTAAAAAAGAGGAACATGCTGGTGGTTTGCTTTCACATCAGACATCTTAGAAAAAAACTGTAAAGTGTGAAATTTTAGAAGAAGTCGGTGTGAACGTAAAAGATAGGTTAAATTATGTACACAGTACGTCTTTCGTAACAGATAGAGATGAAAATGTAGTTGATATTGTTTTTCTTTGTGAATATGAATCGGGTGAACCATTTCCTAAAAGTACTGATGAGGTAGAAGAAGTATTATGGTTAACTACTGAAGAAATACTAAGGCACCTAAATTCACCTATCTATTTAAGGAAAAGTATTAAACATTCCGAGTTGTATAAAACCAGAGCTTCAGTATTCTTCAACAAATGAGCATTTCTTCAAGAAGGAGAAATGCTTTTCTTGTTGAACTAAAGGGTAGGTTCGTTAGTCGGAGAGGAGGATCGATCTGCCTAAGCGCTTTGAAATTTTATTATAGTAAGGAGATCATGAAAATGGAAACAGGCAATAAAGTAACAATTACAGTAGAGACGACAGTTCAAACACCGGTTGAGGAAGTATGGAAATATTGGACAGAGCCGCAGCATATAACAAAATGGAGTTTTGCTTCAGATGATTGGCATGCGCCAAATGCTGAAAACGATTTAAGGGATGGCGGGAGATTCCACACCAGAATGGAAGCGAAGGACGGCAGCTTTGGGTTTGATTTTAGTGGTGTTTATGACGAAGTGAAAATACACGAGTTGATTTCCTACACGCTTGACGATGGAAGAAAAGTCACGATAACATTTGCAAGCCAAGAAAATGGGACGAAGATCATTGAGACGTTTGAAGCGGAAAGTGATAATCCTATTGAAATGCAAGAAGCAGGCTGGCAAGCATTTCTGGACAATTTTAAGAAGTATAGTGAGATCACCAATAAAGCTTAGGTAGAGAATCTTTTAACAATCAGGGGTTCTGTATTAGAAGGGGCATATCCGAAGCAGGATATGCCTCTTTATTATGAAAATAATCATTGAGTTCGAGTAGATACTTTGAAATAATTGGTATTAAACAAAAAGTAAAGGGGAGAACATATGAAACAGGCGATCACAATCCTACATACAAATGATCTTCACGCGAATTATGAGCAATTATTAAGGCAAGCGGTATTCATAAAGAAACGAGCAAAAGAGCTAAAAGCCGAAAATGAGAATTATCTCCTTTTAGATGGTGGAGATCATCTGGATATGAGCATCAATGAGTGTTTGGCCACTCAAGGCAATATGCACTTAGAGATGTTAGCAGATGTTGGGTATCATGCGATGTCAGTAGGGAATAATGAAGTGTTACGTTCAACTCCAGAACTGATTCGAAAGCATAGTCTTGAAACGACTGTTCCTTGGTTATTACTGAATTTAGCTGAAAGCGATGGATCTGTCATTGGAGGTATGAAAGAATCCCTATTATTAAAAGCAGGTCAGTTGAAGATCGGGCTTTTCGGGGCAACCGATCAATTTGGAGATCTTTATGAAAATAAGCATGGTTTTCGTAATCGAGATACCTTGACTTCAATAAATAAAGCGGTCGACGACTTACATGATCAAGGGGCTGATTTGATCATTTTCCTTTCACACATGGGGTACGAAGCTGACCTTGAATTAGCAAAAAAATTAAGCGGAGTAGTTGATGTGATTGTTGGCGCACACTCACATACGGTTCTTGAAAGTCCTATTGAGGAGTCTGGTGTGATTATTGTCCAGGCAGGATCTCACGGGAAATATGTTGGAGAGCTGCGACTTGAAATTGATCTGGCAAATAAAAAAATAGAAAAGTATATCGGCAAATTAATAGAAATCAAGCTAGACTCCGAGTGTGATCCTAGTATGACTGCAATATTGGAACGAGGTCGCGCTGAAACGAATGCGTTTCTATCAGAAGTATTGTCTTATACCGAAGAGCCTCTTTCACATGAAGATGTCATCCAACTCATGGCAGAAGGTATACGGAATTTTTGGAATGCCGAGATCGGTATCATGTATGGTGGAGCGGCTATTGGAGGGCTGGAAAAAGGCGAATTGACGAGGGGAAAGGTATTGGATATTTGTAAAAGCATGCATTCCCCTGTGTTGATCGAAATGAAAGGGAAGCAGATTGCAGGTTTAATTAAAGATCATTCGAGACCAGAAATCACCTCTAAGAAGGTTTACGGAAATGGGTTCCGGCCACACGGGATCACGATTGGATCTTTAGGATTCTCTGGAGTTTCATGGACAGATCAAAATGGCAAGATCTCAGAGATAAAGGTGAACGGAGAACAATTACAAGAAGAGCAAGTATATACGGTTGGCAGCGGAACACCACTGTTGTACGAAGAGGTTTGCGGGTATGCGTCTGTCAAAGGCTGTAAAATGATTGATATCGGTAAAACGTTGATGGTGAAAGACGTGTTCATGATGTATTTGAAGAAAAGGAATAGATTGAAGATGGATAATGTGTCTATCAGATAAAAAAAGGTTGGCGATGGCCAACCTTTTTCTTCATATTAACATAATGCGAGTAAGATTTGCGGTGTGTAGAAGAAGCATGGGGCGAAGGTCGGGTAACAGAATCCGATCGTGATAAAAAAGTTGACAAAAGCTACCCATGCAAGAGCGATGCCGATCCCGCCGAACGGTGTCAGGTAAAAGATCAACGTCCATCTGCCCTGACAACCCCAGATTCCGTTAATTCTCTCGTCTGTTTCAGCGTCATTTCTGAATTCAATATCAGGACGCGGCTGAGCTCCGAGAAGTGAGAAGACCTGTGTCGCACTCTGCGGCTGTTGTCCGATCAAAAATTGAAGCTGTGACTGAGGCATGGCTGACAATGTCGTAAAAAGATTAATCAGACCCTGAGGCGGTGCAGTGGTAGGTCGTGAAAGCGTCGGTAGAATCTGTTGGACCTGCTGTTGTTGTTGCAAGGTCAATTGACCGGGCAATATGGTAGGTATTCCAACACTCCCCATACCTCCTCCAAAACCACCAATTCCTCCAAAGCCTCCGATTCCCCCTGGCCCGAATGGTGGCAATTGGCGTGGAAGATATGTCTCATGATACATATTCCAATCCCCTTTTCGATGTATAATTCATATGTCACTATATTCATTTTGGGGTATTATGTGCGTCTATGACGGAATAGTCATCTTAAATATGTTGCCCAGGTAGCAGGAATGGCCAAATTAGAAATAGGAAAAGAGGAATAATGAGGTGGATTATGAGTAGCGGTTTTCCAAATTTTAAAGAAAAGATCGTTTCTTTACAAAGTTATCTCCAGTTTTCCCCACTTCACCCCGTACAGGCAGATTTCCCGAATTTATTGTTCGCATCCGTTAGATAGCAAATCATAACTATTGATGAGTTGGTAAATAATATCCAGGAGGTGATAATATGGATAATGATAACTTAAAACTTACATCTTCTGAAATAGGAACACTGTGGGGACAGTATGTAAACGGGACAATGACAGATACTGTAAATCGATATATGGTCACTATCATTGAGGATGAATCAATAAAAGATATTTTTGAGGATGCTATCAATACGTATGAAAAACAAAAGAATCAACTTGTTACTTTAATGAAGAATGAAGGTTTTCCAGTTCCAATTGGATTTACTGAATCTGACCTCAATAAAGGTGCGGAGAGATTGTTTACTGATATATTTTGCTTACATTATTTACATATCATGACTTTACATGGATTGTTAGGACATACCACTTCATTAGGCGTTTCTGTCAGGAAGGACTTACGAGATTTTTACGATTCATGTGATGATGATGGGAAGAGAATGTACCATCAAACCACAGAGTTGTTGCTCGAGAAAGGAAGTTTCCAAAGAGATCCTTTATTTTATCCTGCTAAGAATCCTGAATTTATTTCTAGCCAAGATTTTATAGATGGATTTTTCGGAAAAGGGAGACGTTTAACTGCAACAGAGATCATCAGCATTTCTTTCAACCTTAAAAAAAGTATAATGGCTAAAACGCTTTCTATCGCATTCAGTCAAGTTGCTCAAACGAATGAAGTAAGAAAATTTTTAGAGGATACCGAGAAAACATCTGATGGACAAATACAATCTCTAGCAAAAATAATGCATAAGGATAACTTGCCAGTTCCTAAGTCGTGGGAAACAGAAGTGACAACTTCAACGGACTCTCCTTTTTCCGATAAATTAATGTTGTATCATATTGGTTTCTTGTTCCAAGCCGCACAGGCATATCATGGGACAGGTCTAGCTTCAGCCATGCGAACAGATCTTGTAACCATTTACGAGGGCACCATTCTAAAAAATCTTACCGTTACAAAAAAATGGTTCAATATTATGGTGCAAAATAAATGGTTAGAACAACCACCTCTTGCTCCTAATAGAAAAGAAATTGCAAAAGAAAAATAATAGAAACATGCAACTAGGTGAGTACCAGTGAATAAGAGTCAAGTTGAAAAACTTATGTGGAGCATTGCACTTCCTGGTTTTGGACAGTATTTAAACGGTAAGTATTTTAAAGGCACAGTTTTATTGATACTTGAATTTATCATTAATGTACAAGCCCATTTTAATCAGGTCATACTTTTAAGTTTTCATGGGGAAATTGGTAAGGCGATCACACATACGGACTATCAGTGGTTGATGTTTTATCCTTGTGTGTACTTTTTTTCTTTGTGGGATGCGGTGAATGATGCAGGTGGGGGAAAAGAACCAGAACCTTATTCTTTTCTACCATATGTGTTAGGTGTGTTTTTTGTAACTGTTGGATTGATTTTTTCCTCAAATTTAAGGATATATGGAGTGCTATGGGGTCCTGTTTGGCTTCCAATGCTATTTGTCTTTCCTGGAATAATAATCGGATTACTGATTAAAAAAACCTTGAATAAAGCACCATAAAAACCATCCACTAAAATAATAAGGGTTAACCGTGATATAAATGCCAAAGGTCAGGAAAGTCACCTATCGATTTAAACTCTCCCTTACAATTTACTCCAGAAAACTGCCTGTTTGACCTACCTGATCATCCTTTAATAGAGTTCCATTGAGTAAGAAAGGCGTTTAGAGAATTCCTTAAATCGTTGGGTTTAATCAGCATAGGCAAATGACCTGTTTCAAGTATTTCAATTTTTTGTGGAGCAAGATTGGCAATCATGTTATTTTGTTGAGACAGACTCATTTCTTGATCTTTTGCTAACTTTATATAAAGCTTAGGTATGTTTGTTGGAACATTCGCTTTTGTTTGATCTGTGTAGATGTGAATAGATTCCGGTACAAAACCACGTACTATTTCGGTTG
Source organism: Pseudalkalibacillus sp. R45 (assembly GCF_052246725.1). Classification (NCBI taxonomy): domain Bacteria; kingdom Bacillati; phylum Bacillota; class Bacilli; order Caryophanales; family Fictibacillaceae; genus Pseudalkalibacillus; species Pseudalkalibacillus sp. R45. The sequence continues at coordinate 67,634 of NZ_JBQQCL010000010.1, forward strand.
CTCTCTCATGTGAAAGATCATTACATAGACCTTTACGAATAGCAGACTCAGGTGGTTGCGTGCCAAATACACGTAAAAGCACATTCATCAATAAACGTTTTGCAAATGGAAAAGTCGAGAGGAACGATCCCCCATCTTTAGGAATTGTCGCCCCGATTCCAATAAATCCAACCACCCGCTCCGATAAATCACTTGTAATATTAAGAGCAAGGACTCCACCCAACGAATGGGCAATGATAACAAATCTTCTGACTTTCCAATCTTCAATTTGTTGCTTTATATAATCACTGTAATCTTGTAGAGTCAAACTTTGCCGTAATTTATTTTCCCCTTGTCGTTCAGGAAAATCAACGAGTAAAACGGGACGTTTCATTTCTGATACAACCGGTTCCCAAATACTGCTTTCTAAACCTGCACCTTGAATAAAAACCAAACCTATCTGATCGTTTTCCAGCCATTCAGTCATCTTTCTTCCTCCACTCCTATCTATTAGAAAAAGAATTTTGAATATCAGTTCATGACCACTTACACAAAACCTATTATTCCAGCTTACTTAATACAAATTATTCTATATCACTTGTATACTTTTCTGGTAATAACTCCATTACATTACACTTAACTAGTTCATTATTATAAGAAATGATTACATCAGTATTTTTTCCGTAATCACTAATTAACTCTCGACACATACCGCAAGGAGCAACAACCCAACATTTTTCTATATCTTCGTGTGGATGAGGATGAGCCACTGCTACAATTGTTTCAAATTCGTGTTCTCCTTCTGATATTGACTTACCAATAGTCATTGCTTCACCACATACGGTTATTCTTCCGACATTCGCTTCCACGTGTACTGCTGAAAAAACATTACCAGATGTTGTTCTTACTGCTGAACCAATGTGATGTCGTCCATACCTATAATTCTTTTCAATAACTTTTTCTGCTTCTTTAATCAATTCATAATCTTTATCTTCTAAAGGTCTTACTTTTAACACGATATTTCTCCCCCTTGTTGTTTCTGTTATAACTGTTTCTTCAACTCTACTGACCAGTTATTGAATAAAGGAAAAGCCGGAGATGGCTATATCGATCTTCAGCTCTCGGCCACGATTGTAGAACATTGAAAATACATTATAGGATAAAAACGAAGAAACCGATGCTTGAAGTAATAAAATAGCTCAATAACCCTATCCTTCTATGCTTCTTGCTAATGTTTAATTTCTTTTCCAATTTTTTTATATAATCATAAATTATAGAAAGACTTACCAAAAGAATAATACCAAACGCATTACTTTCATTAAATTGAACCAAAGCTAATACTGTCAAAATACCAAATGCAACATTACTAACTATTGTCTGAATAGTACACCTCCTAGGAACCTTAGAAAGCTTTTATGTAAATAGGGGATCAGCTGCCTTATGCAGTAAACGCCCCCATAGCTTAATAGTAAACGAATTACAACTCGTTATTTCTCCCAAAGCTCAACCAGCCGACCTTCAGGATCTTCAATCCAAATAAACTTTCCAAATTCACTAACCTCTTTTTTCTTTACAAGAGGTACACCAAGGTGCTCAAGATGCTTAATAGTCTCGTTTAGATCATGTACTTGGAAATTTAACATCACTTGTTGTTCTGTTGGAAAATAACTGTCATTCTCGGTAAAGAAAGAAAAGATAGTCTCATTTCCTGATTGGGGTTTAATCACAGTCCCGTTCCAATTTTCTATTTCAATCTTCAATACTTCACAATACCATTTTTTAATAACATCAAGATTCTTAGTTCTCCAAAATATTCCTCCGAAACCTTTTATCATCGTCTTTAACTCCTATCTGTTTTTACATTTGGGCTCTTTTCTAAAAGATTGTTGCTTTTGAGTCAGTTTTGTAAAGAATCATCTTGTGCAAGTCGATTGGAGAGCAAGGTGCGAGACTCCTCTCTTCGTGCGATGTAACGCTGCCGAAGCTTTCCTTGTCCTGCGGGATCAGCGTGACTACTTCCTGAGTAATCTCCTCGCAAGGCATGCGACGAGGAAGCTCGCTTCGACAGGACTTTCTTGTAGACGCAGGAGCACAAATGCTTCCTTGAAAAGGAGACTCCTTAGGTCGCAAGGCGACGAGTGGGCTCACCGCACACCCCCGGAAAGCGAGCATCCTGGAGCGGAAATCAACGACTTTCAAGAGTAACAAAGTTTGCGAAAACAGCCTGCATTTTTAGTTTTCTTACATTTCATACTCAAATCTAATGTATCAGCTTCATAAAACCAAAAGTCCACAAGTATTGAATTAGTAGATACTATTTCTATTTGTAATATTGATTTTCGTTTCTGTGGTATATATGTATTTAATCGTAGTCTTAAAGAATGTCTTATAGAATTTATGTTTTCTTCATCATATAAATAACAAGAAATCTCTTCATTTATTTTAAGTAGAATTCTCTTTCACAAAATTTACTTTATTTTTGAATAAATACAAGTGTCAGTTAGCTTGCTACCATCTGAAGATAAATCATCATTTCTTAAGGTTCCTTCTAATTCAAAACCTAATTTTACTGGTATTGAAAGACTTTTAGAGTTTGATGATTCACATCTTATTTCAATCCTTCTAAATTTGAGTTGCTGAAAGCCAAGGTTAGTTAACTCACTTACTGCTTCTGTCATATATCCATTGCCACTAAATTGCGAGTTAATCCAGTACCCAATTTCACATTTAGAAATCTTCCAATTAATTCTGTGAAGGCTAGCAGTTCCAATAAAATCATTAGTACCTTTACGAAAGATAAGATAGCGAAAGCTTTCTCTTTTCAAAAATTCTATATATAGGCGTTTCTCACGAGAATTTCTGCTTCTTCAACAGTAGGAATTTCCTGAAATAAATTTAACCATTGCTTTAACTCATTAATTGAATCCTTAATAGCATGGTTTACTACATTCCCGTCACCAGCTTGTGGTGCTCGAAGAATTAGTCTGTCTGTTTCTATTTGTAACGGAACATCTATTAAAATAGGATTCATATAATTTCCCCTCTCTAAAACTTTAAATTAAGACCTAATGAAACTTATATAATTAACTCTAGTTTAGATTCATTTAAATTGCTATTAATGTAATTCAACAAAAAAGTACATTAATCCTCCATGGGACCAATGTACTTATATTTGTTATTAAATTAAACTTTTTTTGAAAAACGACCATAAAGTTTCATATGTAATTTTGATATATTTTTCTAGTTCCCTTGGTTATTCAAACCTAAAAGCACAAAACATTTCACAGAAGAATCACGCTAACTAACATAAATTTTTTCCTGCTCTATGAATTTGGGTATGTTTGAACAGTTTTCAATCAAACTCCTTAAAGAACAAAAAAACGCAAGTGATTCGTATATGAAACCACTTGCATTTTTATGTGTGATTTATACTGTGTGTCCTCGAAAATAGGACCTGTAACCATGGGTAAATCCATTTTGTTTTACACTTAAAACTCAGGTTATGATCTTTTGATTATAGCCATACCGTATAAAATCCATCTTATAGATTTCTCTCACTAATTCCATTGTTTCTTGATCGTAGAAATTTTTGTAGGGTGGTAAAGATTGAGGAAAAGTTTTACTCGACATTTTCATATTAGCGAAATTGCGATTGTCATTCTCATTCATTTTTTGGGTAACATGATGGGGTGACTTAATGATGTCGTTTAGAAGGGATTGTAGAAGATTGTGAGATTTTTCGATTTGTCTTATCGACGTACTGAAGTTCTCTAATTTAATGTAATTATGGACCAACAGTTCTTCACCATCCAAATATTGCTGAACCATATGTCCATTGATTTGTCCTCGTTCAACTCCCGAATTTTTAATTCGATACAAGAATTGTTTGAACGATAATCCATCTTCCATACCTGGAGCGATGTCGGTTAAAAGGCCGTGGCTCCTAACTGCATGGATAAAGGAACTAACCGCTCGTGTATAAGGGTTACGGACGAGTTTATAAACATCTTTACTCTCAAGTAAAAGATGTTTTCGAATCTTCAATGTATGGTTCTTTTGTTTTTGAATCACATTCAATCTATAAGTATGAATATTAATATCATAATTCGACGCCTTGTCCAGGTGTCCAATTTGATAGAGATACCACTTTAGAAGTGAAGTACAGCCGCATTTTGGACTCCAAAAAAATAGGATTGGAAACTCATCGGCAAAAAGTGGGATGGGTGGTGTGATTAATTTGTTTGCTGCAAATCGTCGTTTGGGATCGATCATCGACATTTTTCTACCTCCAATAGGATTGTCCAACTACTTAGATTTAACATAATATGATAAAATTGGAGAATACGTGAACGCTATACAAGTACTTGTTCTAGATCACGTTGACATTCTTTTTCTATATACACGAGTGGTGATTAGGCTTATAATTTATCTTGAATTAAAGATTTTTTAAATAAAGAAGTATTATGCTTTGGAGGCATTCCTAATGGACAATTCCCATTTCTTTTATGTCTTACTTATCAACCTCCTTGTCATACTGATCATTATTTTGTTAGTCAATTTTTCTACGCTATCGAAACAAGGTACTACCAAATTACCGTTCCATCCTTTTCATATTTTCATCACTTGTGCAATTCTCATTTTCTTAAGTCTTACATTATCCATAAAACTAGATAATGGATTTGTCTATGATTTACGCTATATACCTTTTTTGTTAGGTGGGGTATACGGAGGGAAAAGGGTGTTGCTCGGGTTAGCTGGGGCACTGATATTGATCCGCCTCCCGCTTTTAGGACCCGGGTTTATCGTCACCGTTTTCCTTACGATACTGTCATGTTTTGTCATCTTGTATGTTGCTCCTAAATTAACATCAAAACCATGGACGACAAGAGTGTATTGGTTTACATTCTTTTCGTTTTGTTACTCAATCCTTGCCTTTTTGATTCCTTCCATGTTTTATGGCTTTCACGATTTCACTTCGTTTTTCATTTATTCAGGCACGTTGACTGGATCAACCTTCTTTGTATTTTATTTATACGAAATGATACGAACAACCTATATCCTTCAATTAGAATCAATTAAATATGAAAAAATGCATGTTGTTAGTCAACTTGCTGCCAGTATGAGTCATGAAGTCAGAAATCCATTGACGACTGTAAAAGGATTCTTGCAATTGATCCATGAAAGTCCAATGGAAGCTCAAACGAATCAAGATCTTTCAAAGGTCGCTGTGAGTGAAATTGATCGGGCTACAGACATCATCAACCAATACTTGACTTTCGCGAAACCCCATCCTGAAGTAAAAATGGAATTGGATGTCAGCGAGGAGATTACTAGATCCACGGAGATCGTCATGCCGCTTGCACTCAATCACGGTGTCATGGTTGAGGTAGATTTACTGCACGAACACTCGATCACAGGTGAACCGAATAAATTCCAACAAGTATTGATCAACATTTTGAAAAATGGTATTGAAGCGATGGAATCAGGAGGAATATTGACGATCACCAGTTATGAAGAAGATCGCAATCTATTCATCGTCATCAAGGATGCTGGAATTGGTATGACCGAAGAACAGGTGACCCGCTTAGGCGAACCTTATTTCTCCCTGAAAGGTAAGAATGGGACGGGGCTAGGAATGATGACGGTCTTTAAATTGGTTTATGTCATGAATGGAACGATAGATGTTTGGAGCAAGTTGAACGAAGGAACCACGATAAAATTGTCTTTTCCCATAACAGAACAGTCTGGTATGAAAATTGAATAGAGCTTCTTTCGTTCAACGTTAAGAAGTAAGCTAGTTCTCGAAGAAGGAGAATGTCTTTTTTTGTTGAACCAGTGACTGTATTTAATGGACAGAGGGATGGTTATAAAATTCTATTAAGAAGGAGTGCATGATGGTGGCTCAAAAGGACTTGATTGTAAACGTACTAGATTCAACCTTTGAAAAGGAAAGTTGGTATGCACCGTTCAAACATGCAATTGAAGGAATCACAGCAGAACAAGCCATTTGGAAACCAGCTGGAGAGGCGACAAAATCAATCTGGGAAAACGTCAATCATCTCATGTACTATAAAGAACGGCTTGCTGCAAACTTGGCGGGACGTGAGTGGACACAAAATCTCGATGGTGATGAAACCTTTAATTACACCAAACAAACCCACGATGATGAAGAATGGAACAAAATCGTTGAACGTGCCGAGAATGCTCATCTTCGTTTGCGAGAGTTGCTGAGTAAAACTTCTGATGAAGAGCTTAATCGTAATTCACTTGAAGAGAAGCTGCTGGACATTTTTCTCCACGATGCCTATCATACGGGTCAAATTATTCAAATCCGAAAAATGCAAGGATCCTGGCCATCCCATCGTTGAACAAAAAGCATCACTGACCAACATTATGTAGTGGCAGATCCTGGACGAACTTCTCTGAACGATATTATAGGAGGGAACAACATGGAAACTTTTACAGAATATGTAGCAAATATTGATAACCCGGAACATCGGGACCGAACGGAAGAAGTTTTGGCTTGGGTGACAAAGAAATTCCCAAAATTAAAGCAGGAAATCAAGTGGAATACACCAATGTTTACCGATCATGGTACATTTATCATCGGTATTGACACAGCGAAGCATCATATGAGCTTCGCACCAGAAGAAATAGCCATGAAGAACTTTTCTGAGGACATTGAACAAGCTGGGTACAGCTCTACAAAAGGCTTGTTTCGAATTCGCTGGAATCAGCCGGTAAATTACAAATTGCTGGAGAAAATCATTGAATTTAATATTCAGGATAAGGCAGAGTGTCCAACTTTTTGGCGGTAATCAATGATGTGATGTGGGTGGACGTAACCACTTTTTTGCAAAGCGCTTACGGGGAAAGGGAGTAAACTTTGCAAAAATCAACAAAAAAGGATAACAAAAGCTTAAATCAAAGAAGGAGTATATCGTTTCTTATGAGAATATACAAATGATGGATACATACTAGAAAATAACATCATCGAATTTAAAATTTAGGAGGAAATTATGGGAAGACTAGTTCATTTTGAAATTCATGTAGACGACATGGAACGGGCTAAGAATTTTTATGGAGAGGTTTTTGGATGGAGATTTGAAGATTGGAGTGAGTATGCTGGAATGCCCTATTTCGGGGCTGTAACTGGCGATGAAAAAGAGCCTGGAATTAACGGCGCTTTGATGCAGAGGCAAAGTGCTCCTCCAGAAATGAACCAGGCTATGAATGGCTATGCTTGTACAATGGGCGTGGAAGACTACGATTCTATTGAATCTAAAATTATCAATAACGGAGGCAAGGTTGCAATGCCTAAATATGCTCTGCCTGGAATGGCATGGCAGGGATACTATATTGATACAGAAGGAAATATCTTTGGAATCCATCAACCGGATGAGAACGCGAAATAGATCGTATTTTTGTGCAGTGTAACTACAAGAACCCTAAATCTAGGGTTCTTTTTTAATGAAATTCTGATGGTGAAACCTTATTATGATAGTGAGATTATGAGTATTTTTTAATGCAAAGAACCGAATTTGGGGTACTCAAGGAGGTATCTTGAGATCCACAAAAATTGGAGGTTAAAAATGGAGCAATATGAACTGACAAAAAGCTTTTCCTCATCATTTGGAGAGATTAATTACGATATCAAAGGAGAAGGACCACCTATCGTTCTTGTACATGGAACACCATGGGCCTCCTATAATTGGCGGTATATCATTCCTGCCCTTAGTCAATGGTTTACGGTTTATTATTATGACCTTTTGGGTTATGGAAAGTCAGAAAAATCTGAAGGAGATGTATCACTGGGTATCCAAAATAAGGTCTTTTCTGAACTTCTCAATTATTGGGAACTTCAAAATCCTATAGCAATTGGACATGATTTTGGTGGGGCCACTGTGTTAAGAACACATCTATTGGAAAAACAAGAATTTGAAAAAATGATACTTATAGATCCAGTAGCTGTTGCGCCCTGGGGATCTCCATTTTTCACACATGTAAATAAATATGAAACAGCTTTTCAAGGGATTCCTGAATATATTCACAAAGCGATCGTTTCCACATACGTCCAAGGTGCCAAATATAAATCAATGGATCAGGAAACATTAGAAGGAATCATCAGTCCTTGGCTAGGTTCAATAGGACAGAGTGCGTTCTATCGCCAAATTGCACAGGCAAGCCAGAAGTATACTGATGAAGTTGAGTGTCTTTACAATGAAATAAACACTCCTGTTTTAATTGTGTGGGGTGAACAAGATACGTGGATTCCCATTGAAAAAGGACACAAATTGCATAGCATGATCAAATCTTCAGAATTTGTTTCAATTCCAAATGCGGGGCACTTGGTTCAGGAAGATGACCCAAGTCGTCTTTTGGCATATATACTAAAATTTCTTCAGGTATAAGAATTCGTTGAATACAACAATGATCATAGACAACCTAGAATGTTGCTTCCGTATAACTTGACGTTGCATTCCAACAGCTAGAACACTTGGATTAAATGTTGTACCTAATCCCTGTGAACTGGGGATCTATCCTCCCTGTTTTAGGTATGTGAGGGATTAAATTATGTAACATTGGGGGGAATCAAAATGAAAGCTCATGATTACTTACTTGAACAGATGAACTGGCCAACTATAAAAGAAAAAATGGAAGCTGGGATGGATACAGTCATTATTTGCACAGCATCTGTTGAGCAGCATGGTTATCACCTATCCGAACTGACGGATACAATAATCGGTCAGGCAACTGGAATTCTTGTGGCAGAAAAGCTTGGTAATGCACTTGTTGCACCAGTTATTCGTCCAGGCCTGTCGGAGCACCATATTCCAATGGTGGGAAGTTTGACGCTTCGTTCGGAAGTATACCGGGGGATCATTGAAGATTATGTCACCTGCTACAAAAGACACGGCTTCAAAAAGGTTATTATTTTCTCCTCGCATGGAGGAAACTTTAATGAAAATGAGAAGATTGTTAAGAACCTTCAAGAGATACATCCAGAGATACAATTTAGCAGTGCATTATCTCTAATGGGATTGATGGAGCTTATGACACAATTTGAAAAGAAGTTTGGACTAGTTGAAGGAAGCTGCGGACATGGAGGGGCAATGGAAACCTCTGTCATGCTTCATATTGCCCCTGATCAAGTAGATATGGATAAAGCAACACCTGGATATATCGGTCCGATGACAGAAGACGTTTTAAATAAGCTTTTTGAAAATGGGATTGTCGGTCTTACAGAAGTCGGTATCTTAGGCGATCCGAGACAAGCAAAACCAGAATGGGGCGAATACTTCTTAGATCTTTTATCCGATGAAATCGTAAAAGCAGTTAAAAAGGATTTTAGGTTGTTAGGTAGCGAATATAGAAGGTAGGTATTGTATTAGATGATATTTCAAAATGAGTACTTTAATAATTAAGGGAGGATGTATCATGGCCAAACATCAGATTTATACAATGAGTGTCGCAAGAGTCTATCCCCATTATATTTCGAAAGCAGAGAAAAAAGGGCGTACCAAATCAGAAGTCGATGAAATCATCCGTTGGTTGACAGGATATAGCCAGGAAGAGTTAGAAGGACAACTGGAAAAACAGACAGACTTTGAGACCTTCTTTGCGGAAGCTCCCCAATTGAATCCTTCACGGGCTTTGATCAAAGGTGTAGTCTGCGGCGTCCGAGTAGAAGATATCGAAGAACCAACGATGCAGGAAATTCGCTATTTGGATAAGCAAATCGATGAGTTAGCAAAGGGAAAAGCAATGGAGAAGATTTTGCGGAAATAATAATTAAAAACGAACAATGGACGGAATCATCAATTATCTTTTCTTTGGTTTGCAAATTTTAAAGAGGAGGAAAAAAATCATGGGGAATATCCAAAAGATCACGCCAAACTTTTGGTTCGATAATCAAGCGGAAGAAGCGGTACAGTTCTATACTTCAATATTCGAGGATTCAGAAATTATAAAAGTCAGCCGTTACATGAATGCCGGGCAAGAAATACACGGGATGGCAGAAGGGGCTGTCATGACAGTAGATTTCAAACTGGAAGGTCAAAACTTTGTGGCATTGAACGGGGGACCGCAGTTTAAGTTTAATGAAGCAATCTCCTTCATCGTCCACTGCGTCAATCAAGAAGAAGTTGATCATTTTTGGGAAAAGCTATCTGAGGGAGGAGATGAATCGGCACAGCAATGTGGGTGGTTGAAGGATAAATTCGGAGTATCCTGGCAAATCATCCCTGAGCGCCTGCCAGAGCTATTAAACCATTCGGATCCGGTAATATCCGAAAAAGTGATGAAGGAAATGCTACAAATGAAAAAAATCGATATCAACGTTCTAAAAGAAGTGCAGGGACAGCATTAAAGAGTAAGTCATGGATAATAATGTTTTTTGAAATTTGGTAGTTATTGAGATGAATGGGTTAAGTGGAAAAGGAGCTTTAAGAATAAACCCTCGAAAATATAAAAGGTTGGCGTACCCGAATAAAATTGGGTGCGCTTTTCTTATTCAATAGGCACAATCTTTTTTATATTAGACTTTGTTAAAATAGTTGATTCAGTCAATTAACAATAGTAAACTGAGTTAAAATTGAATTTTCAGAATACTTGGAGGGATCTCTATGGAATCGACTCAATATGTAGAAAAAATTCGTAAGTTCAATCGCTATTATGCAAATGTTCTAGGTAAGATCGATCAGGAAATCTATAATCAACCATTTCCATTGACAGAAGCAAGAGTGATTACTGAAATCAATCACAGGAATGGTTGCACGGCAACGGAAGTGAGAGAAAACCTTGGGATTGACCGAGGTTATATGAGCCGGATTGTCCAACGTTTTGAGGATGAAAAGATCATCGAAAAGAAACAATCGACAGTGGATAAGCGTCAGTATTCACTTTATCTTACCGACTATGGCAAAAAAATCTATGACGAATTGGTTGATCATGCCAATCGTGGTGTTTCGAAAATGATCCAACATTTATCAGAAGCGGAACTAGCCAAGCTGGTTGCATCAATGCATACGATCGAATCGATATACAAGGAAAGATCTGAACAACCGGGAGTGAGCATTCGTCCCTTTAAAGCAGGGGATGTTGGATATATCGCACACCTACATGGCAGGTTGTACGACGAGACCTACAAGTTCGGTAAAATGTTTGAGTACTATGTCATGAGGGGTTTGACTGAATTCATGATTGATACCGATGGAGGAGAGCTATGGATTACAGAAGTGAATGGTGAATTGGTCGGTTCGATTGCCATTACGAAGTCCAGTGATATGGTAGCACAGCTAAGATGGTTCGTCTTAGATGAAAAGTATCAAGGAATGGGCATCGGAAAGAAACTTATGGAGACAGCGCTCAACTTCTGTAAAGAAAAACACTATCAGCACGTATTCCTCTGGACGGTAAGTACGTTGGATGCGGCTCGATACCTTTACCAAAAATATGATTTCAAATTGACCGAAGAAAAACCGAATGAAGAATGGACGGGGACGAAGTTGATTGAAGAACGATGGGATCTCGATCTGAACAGTGAAGCCACAAATTGACACTCCCACGTCTTAAGCCGCAAGCTGAACCTCAGTCCATTTCTGTTTCGGACAAATTTGGAGATAAAGGTTTAAGAATTACGCTCATTTTTCTTTGCACCTTCAATATAGTCTTGGACGATTTGTATAAATGTTTTTGCTGCAAATCCTAAGTATTTATCAGTCCGATAGATGAGACAAATATCCTGGCTTGGTGTAGGGTTCGTTATTTTTATGAGTTGAATGTTCTTATTCTGAAGATTTTCTAGCAGGAGTTTTGGCAGAATGGTTACACCAATTCCCTTTTTAACCATCGTGATCAATGATGATAAGGTTGTGGTTTCAATTTTCGGTTGTATTCGAAACCCCATTTCTTGACAATGATGATCAATTAATTGGCGGCACTGATGATCACTAGGGAACAAAACGGTTTTCATCTCTTGCAAATCAGCAAGTTGTATTGACTTTTTCTTTGCAAGTGTCATTTCTTTCGAGATAGCTAAGGAGAACTCCTCATGGAAAAGGGGAATTTGGATAATCCGTTCATCAGGATTGGGGGATGTCGTTACACCAATATCGATTTTACCGTCAATGACCTGGTCCGTGACTTTGCTTGTTTCAACCAGGGATAAGGAAACATTCGGGTAGGTACTATGAAAATCAAAAAGCAACGAATTGAACATAAGATCGGCATCACCAGGCAAGACTCCGATGGTAAGAGAGCCTCCCTTCAATTCCTTCAATTCCGAAATACTTTCATGAGCTTGTTTGATATGAGAAAAAATGTGCTTGCTCTGTTCATATAATCGTTCACCCGCTTCTGTAATCGTAATCCGTTTCCCGATGCGATTAAAGAGGGGGACACCGAACTCACTTTCCAGTAACTTGATCTGCTGGCTCAGGTTAGGTTGTGAAACCATGATTTTCTCTGCTGCTCTTGAAAAATGAAGCTCCTCACAGATGACCATGAAGTATTCCAACTGCCTTAATTCCATGTTAACGCCCCTTCCAAATCTTTTCATAATTATAACTTATCATAATGATAAGAAACACTGCATTGATAAACTTCTGGGGGCTAGATATACTTGTGTTGTATCAGTTGTTTGAATTTTTCGAAAAAAGAATGGAGGTTTCACTATGTCTAATGCATTATTGAGTATGGCTACATCAGTCCGCCAAATGGTTATTCAACAGGTTCAATCGATTCCCGAGGAGTTGTTCGATGTCCAACCCGACCCATTCAATAATACAATTCGATGGAATGTTGGACATATCGCCTTTGTCAATGAGTACTTTCTTTCATTAGGTCTATCCATTGATTCAAGACTTCCAGATCACTACGCACAATTATTCAAACCAGGAACACAGCCAGATGATTGGAGTGACATCCCTCCGACGAAAGAAGAGCTTCTTCAAAATTTAACAAGGCAGCTTTCCAGTTATTCTGATATTGACCCAAGCGTATTCGACAAACAAATGGATCCACCGATAGATCTCGGTCCGCTGAAACTTGAAACATTTGGAGAGGTGTTCAACTTTGCAACTGTCCATGAATCGATGCACTTTTCTTCGATTTCAAGTTTATTAAAAGTACTTCAATATCAAAAGGTGTAGGGAGGCATGTCTAATGCCATTCTTTGAAACCGAAGATCATAGGAGGCTATTCTATAAGGATTGGGGCAACGGTAAACCGATCGTTTTCATTTCAAGCTGGGCGATAAGTTCTCGGATGTGGGAATATCAAATGGTCGAATGAACGATGAAGGGTTTCGTTGCATCGCGTATGATAGGCGAGGGCATGGACAGAAGCTTTGTTGAATCGATGCGAGATGCATGGAAAAGAGATTTTCCCCGATGGCTCTCGGAAGCTGAAGCACCATACTTTGGAGCGGGGCTTCCTGGGTGTAACGTGACACCGCAAATCGGAGAATGGACCAGGTGGGATATGCTCCACACTTCGTTTTAAGCTGTCCTCGATTGTTATGAAACGGTAATGGAGACTGATTTTCGAGATGAAATGCGTAAAATCGATGTTCCTGCGTTAATCATTCACGGTGACAGCGATCAGTCCATGCCTATTAAGATGACTGGGGATAAATCAGCACAGCTCATACCGAACAACGAGTTTATCGTGTACAAAAACGCTCCACATGGCTTATACATCACTCATGCAGAACGCCTCACAAAAGATCTTCTGTCATTTATTTATTCGGCAGAAACAGCAACAAAGCCTCGAACAAATGCTTGAAAAATAGGCGATAGAGCATCAATTGATTCATTAGGAAGAAATAGACGATTAACAAAAGGAAACACATGCGATTTTTTATTAAAAATCACATGTGTTTTTCTTTCAAACCACTCGATTTGAATATTGTTGAGACAGTTTTGATCAATCTTTTTTTCCAAGTTATCAGAAACAGTTCCAATTTAGGTATACCTCTATTACTTAATAATATACTATGGCATTACCACAAGTGAAACGAGACGCCACGCACCATCTCCAAGTTCACTGCTGAGTTGGAGATCGAATTCCTTTCCTTCAGTTCCTCCATCAAGTTCAAAGCTCAGCCACTTGAATTCACCTGGTGATAGCTCCCTCTCAGTTTCGGCTAATAATTGATCATTTGAATGGATGATGGTGTTTGGCGATCCATACACTGAATCCCCCGTCAGGAAGTAAACGTTATGAATTCCAGCTGGTATGAACAATCTAAACGTGTTCCGTTCTTCGCGCGAGGCAATCAAATCACGCTGTAACGCATCAAGTGTACCTCTATCTCTGGAGAATGGTGCACCTCCAACCCATCCATAACCCTTTGTAGCCTCCCATGTATCTTCTGGAGTCAATCTTTCGTAAGAGGAAAAGAGTGGGGGCGACGCACCACCTCCGTCCAATGCGATCAGAGCCTTGTCACCGGATGGTGCGGAGACCACTTGAACATCTCGCGGCGGTCCAAACACGGTAATATTACTTGGATCCGTCTTCACTTCTACTTTCAAATTTTCAGTAGCTGGTATTGAGTCAGGTGGTGTTACCATCACTTCAACCGTAGCGGAGGATGCAGGTTCAAGGGTCGTTTCCACGCTTTTACTCTTCCATCCATTAGGAACTGGAATGTTTACATTTACTTTCACTTTTTTGTTCGTACCATTGCTTAGAGATACTGAAACTGGGTTTGATTGTCCAGCAAACATGGTACGTGTCTCAATGCCGGTAATATCGATTCCTCCAATTCGCTGAGCGCCAGCCTTCCCGTTATTCACAACAAATGAACCAAGTGTAACTGCGACAGCATCAGGATTATTTGCCGAAGACACGACTCGATAATCTGACTGCCATGATTCATGTGTCACTTTGAAGCGTACGTATCCACGGTAATCTCCATCGAAAAATTTGACATGGGGATTTACGGAAAGCGCTGCTTCTATTTGATCTTTCCATCCACAACCAGAGCTGATCGATGTCCCGACGAACTCAGTCCCTAATGTCGCCGATTGAGGGTTGTTGAAATCTTCCTTCAAATCATTTACCCAGCTCGAGTGCCAATCACCACTGACTACAATTGGATTGGATGGATTATTCTTCTTAATGAAATCGAAAAGAAAGTCTCGATCAGCGCTGTAACCATCCCATTGATCATGATTGACACTAATTCCATCTCCTGTGTCATAGTCATATTGAGCCATCATGGTTTGTTGAGCGATGACATTCCATTTTGATTTTGAATGTTCTAGATTTTTGATGAGCCATTTTTCTTGCTCAGATCCCATGATGGTCCGGTTGGGGTTAGATGCTTCAGGGTCGAGCGGTCCGCCAGGGAATCCGCTTCCTACTTGATTATCTCGATATTGTCGCGTGTCCAAAACACTGAATTCCGCTAGATTTCCAAAGGTAAACTTACGATAAAGAAGCATATCGGGACCGTTCGGCTTTGATCTACGTCTTAATGGCATGTGTTCATAATAGGCTTGAAAACCTGCCGCACGTACGGCAAGGAACCGCTCCTGTTCACCGTCTGGATAATTTGGATCAGAAATATCATCAGACCAGTCATTATCAATTTCATGGTCATCAAATGTAACGATGAATGGGAATTTTGAATGTGCAGCCTGCAAATCTGGTGATGTTTTGTATTTTGCATGAAGAAGTCGGTAATCACTGAGGTTTTCTGTATCACCTTTTTCATATATGTAATCACCAAGGTGGAGGACGAAATCGAGGTCCTCATTTATCATATTGTTGTAAGCAGCATACCGACCACCGGCCCATGCCTGACAAGAGGCAATTGCAAACGATAGACGATCTACATTGGCGTCATTTTTGGGGGCTGTCTTCGTTTTACCGACCGGACTGATCTCTTTGCCCACTTTAAATCGATAATAGTACACTGTATCTGGTTTCAGACCAAATACTTCTGCATGAATAGAATGTCCAAGCTCAGGTCCTGTAACTTCAGAACCGCTTTGAACAATATTTTCAAAACTTTCATCTTCGGCAATTTCCCAGCGAACAGAGACGTAACTTTTTCCCATTCCACCTTTCCCATCACCTGCAAGAGGATTTGGTGCAATTCTTGTCCATAACACAACACTATCTGGAAGTGGGTCACCTGAGGCAACACCAAGTTTAAATGGATGATCAGTGAATGTCGGGGCTGCATCAACATCTTCAGGTTTTACTAAAATAGATGGAATTGAAAGACTTGCCATGGTTGCCACAGCAAACTTCCCAGTACTTTCAAGAAAACGTTTTCGATCCATTTTCTTCGATTTTAAATCATTCGACCATTTCTCGAAATCCAATAGAATCCTCTCCTATACATTATTTAGTTTCCACGGGCGTTATCTATTCTAAGAGAAGATTGTGAAGTGGATATGTATTTTCTTTTAATGTGTGATAAAGATTGTCGGTTTTTGTAGATAAAATTGTTGAAATGCCTTGTTTGATTTCGCGAATGATTTGATTAACATACAAAAGGTTCTAAAAAGGAAAACGGTTGTTGACAGAGAAGTGCTACATATGGATGAATGCAGAAAAAATATTGACGAATCGGATTGTTGAGTGCGTTATCGAAATAAAAGGAGGACCAAATCATGAATGAATATGGTACGTTACATAAAAAAGATGGACGTCATGCCTTGCGGTTTGATCGTGTCTTTCCTTACACGGCTGAAGAGGTGTTCCACGTCATTACGGATGCTGATAAGTTCGTCAAATGGTATCCGTTTGCGACAGGGGAGATGGATCTTAAAGTTGGCGGTAAAATCCAGTTTGATGATGGTGAAGGATCCAAATATGAGGCTGTCATCACCGAGTTAGAGAACCCTCATACATTCAGTTTCCGTGAAGTGGATGATCTGATTGAGATTAACTTGACAGAAGAGGACAACGGCGTCGGGATGGTCTTCATCCATACGTTTGATGACGCAACATATGCGCATTATATCGCCACCGGATGGCACAGATGTCTGGACGTCCTTGGCCAGATCATCCAGGGAAATGCGATTGAATGGCCGGACAATGCAGAGGAATTGCGTGCGTCGTATGGGGAAACCTTTGGAAAGGAATAACTTGAACGGATTGATTTCCTAACGGTAAATTACATCCTGTTTTAAAAATTAATAACCCATGATCTTACTTCAGCGGCACTTTCTGTTCCCGATAAAGTAAAACGAATCGAAAATGTTGTATGGGAAATGAAAAAATGAGTTGCAAACTATACCGTCTGGATAGTATAGTTGTGATGTTGACTTTAATAGTAGGGGAGATCAAACATGGGAAGGTATTCTAAAAAAGTTGAAATTCTTCATGCTGCGTCCAAAGTTGTCAGTGAACAAGGTATTTTTAATTTAACGTTAGAAGCAGCAGCCAAGGAAGCTGGGATCAGCAAAGGCGGATTGCTTTATCATTATCCTAGTAAAGAAGCTTTAGTTCAGGGAATGGTGGAGCATTTGGCCCGAAATTATCAAGAAAAAATTCGTCATAACGCCGAAATGGATCAAGGGTCGAATGGCAGATGGACACGTTCTTTTTTAGATGTAACCTTTAACCAAAGCTATGAAAATAAAGATATGAACGCCGGACTGTTGGCAGCAAAAGCAGTCAATTCGGATTTATTACAACCGATTCGGGAAGCTTATGCCAATTGGCAGCATGAGATTGAAAATGATGGACTGGATCCAGTTAAAGCGACGATCATCCGACTAGCGATCGATGGAATTTGGCTTTCCGAACTCTTTGATATTTATCAAATAGAGGAAGAGAAAAAAGATGAGGTTTACAGAACGTTAAAAGCATGGACTGAAGAATAAAGAAAACTTGGCAAAGCCAAGCCTTTGGCGTAGGCTGAGCCTTTGTTGCCCTTATATTGAAGAAAGTATTTTATATTTTCTTTAAATGTAACCAATAAGAATAGAACTCTCCATCCAATGGGTGGAGTTTTTTATTTATTTAAAGAAAATATTTATATTTTTCTAGCAACTAAGGCTCAACCTATGCCAGTGGCTTGGCAAAGCCAAGTTTTCTTTATGTTTTACTGTAGATCTTTTGTTAGTCTTTTGGTGTGGTTATTCATGAAGTTGTTCCCTGTAACGGCGAGTAGGCTTCGAGCCTCGATTTAGAACAAACGAATAGGTCATTTTCCTCAGATAATTTAAGTCAGCCCCTTGAAACAATACCGTCTGGATGGTACAGTTTGTATTGGATTAACAAACCGTCCGGATGGTAAAGTGAAATTATGGAGAAAAGAACCACTAAAGGAGGAAATGAGATGAAACAAAAAGTGTTGTTAACTGCAGCGGTTACAGGAGCAGGAGATACCACTGATAAGAATCCGCATGTTCCAGTTACACCTCAGGAGATTGCTGAATCAGCTATTGCTTCGGCTAAAGCAGGTGCTACTGTTGCCCATATACATGCCCGTGACCCGAAAACTGGCGGGATCAGCCACAATATCGACCATTATCGTGAAATTGTTGATCGTATACGTGAATCCGAGACAGATGTGGTCATTAATATTACGTCAGGCGGCGGAGGCGATTTTATCCCTAGTCTTGCAACCCCTGCAGCTGGTGGAGACGGAACAGATATGCAGACTCCAGCCGAACGTCATCAACCAGTAGGAGAACTGCTTCCAGAAATGTGTACACTGGACTGCGGTAGTACAAACTTCGGCAATATGATTTATTTAAGTCCGACAGATTGGCTGCGTCAACAAGCAAAGTTTATCCAGGAAAGCGGCGTGAAGCCTGAGCTTGAATGCTTCGATACTGGTCATATTCGTTTTGCGAAACAATTGATCCAAGAAGGTCTGATCGATGGCGATCCGATGTTTCAATTTTGCTTAGGTATTCCATGGGGAGCGGAAGCGGACACTGAGACGATGCTCTATATGAAAAATCGATTGCCGGATCATGCGCATTGGTCAGCCTTTGGAATCGGGCGAATGCAGATGCCGATGGCTGCCCAAGCAGCAATGCTCGGTGGAAATGTCCGTGTAGGTCTGGAAGATAATCTTTATTTGAAAAAAGGGGTTATGGCGAGAAATGACCAGCTTGTTGAAAAAGCAGTCACGCTGTTGCACAGTCAAGGGCTGGAACCGGTGACGCCGCAAGAAGCACGTGAGCAATTCAGCCTTCGCTCCCCTCATACAGGGGGTGCGTAACGATGCAAAACATTGCCGTAATTGGAACCGGCGTCATCGGGAATGGCTGGATCGCCCGCTTCTTAGCTCAAGGATATGATGTCGTTGCCTTTGACCCGGCAGAAGGAGCGGAAAATCGTACAAGCCAGGCGGTTTCCCATGCATGGAGGTCATTAGAGGAGAAAGGACTTGTGGAAGGAGCTTCCCAGGACCGACTGCATTTCATGCCTACGATCAAGGAAGCGGTCGCTCATGCCGACTATATACAAGAAAACGTGCCTGAACGTGAAGAATTAAAGAAAACTGTACTGGAGACGATCGATCAGCATGCAAAGCCAGAAGCAATCATTGCTTCCAGTACTTCAGGCATCATTCCGAGCAGGTTACAGGCTGGTTTGCAGCACCCTGAGCGGTTTATTGTCGCCCATCCGTTCAATCCAGTCTTTTTACTACCACTTGTAGAAGTGGTAGGTGGAAAGGCTACCGACGACTCTGTCATCCAGAAGGCTTGCATATTTTTTGAACGTGTATCCATGAAACCGCTAGTGATTCATAAAGAAATCGATGGTCATGTAGCGGATCGTCTGATGGAAGCTCTCTGGCGTGAAGCCCTTCACCTCGTGAATGATGGAGTAGCTACCACAGAGGAAGTCGATACAGCGATCATTTACGGAGCTGGATTACGGTGGGCGCAAATGGGACCATTCCTTACCTTTCATTTAGCTGGCGGAGAACAAGGCATGCGCCATATGCTCGAACAATTTGGCCCAGCACTTAAGCTGCCCTGGACAAAATTAGAAGCACCGGAACTGACAGAGGAATTGAAAGAACGAGTCATCGAAGGCTGTGAACGTTATGCAGGTGAAGAATCGGTAGCCGATCTTGAGCGTAAACGGAATGAATTTCTTGTAAAACTGCTTGATTTAGTTGACGAGTATTGGCCTGAATCTAGGAGTCTTGCAAACAGTTAAAAAGGAGGGATGAAAATGTCAGAACCAGCTTTTATCTACGAGGATCATGTGCACAAAGAGTGGGTGGATTACAACGGTCATATGAATGATGCAGCCTATGCGGCTGTCTTCAGCCATGCTGTTGACCATTTCATGGCATACATCGGTTTACATGAAAAAGCCCGTGAGAGGCATCGATATACGATTTTCACGCTGGAAACCCATCTTTGTTATTTGAAAGAGGCGCATGAGAATGAAGAAATCTACGTGTCCGTCCAATTACTAGATGCTGACGCCAAGCGGATTCATCCTTTTTTTGTCATGAAAAATAAAAATGATCAAATCGTGGCGACTAGCGAGCAAATGTTGATGGGGATCGATACGGAAAAAGGCAGACCGGCTCATTTTCCTGAACCGATCGCTCAAAAGGTGGCTGAATTACGAAAAGCCCACCATTCATTAGAAAAACCCATACAAGCAGGTCGTCAAATAGGGATCAAACGTTAACCATCCCTCATTCGCAACGAGAAAGGAGACTGAGTAGATGAATAAGATTGAAGTCAACAATCTGACGAAGATTTTCGGATCCAAGCCTAAGCAGGGATTGAAGCGTTTAGAAAACGGAGAAAAGAAAGATCAAATTTTAACAGATACGGGTATGACCGTAGGAGTCAACCAGGCTTCCTTTGCTGTTCAACCAGGTGAATTCTTTGTCATCATGGGGCTTTCAGGAAGCGGGAAATCCACATTGATCCGCTTGGTGAATCGTCTTATCGAACCGACGGCGGGTGAGGTTTACATTGATGGAGAAGACATTACAAAAATGTCGCAAGCTACCTTGATTGAAACACGCCGTAAGAAACTAGGGATGGTCTTTCAAAAATTCGGACTGTTTCCTCATCGTACGGTACTTGCCAATGTGGGATACGGGTTGGAAATTCAAGGAATGCAGAAAGAAGAAAGAGAACAGAAGGCCATGAAATCGATTGAGGACGTCGGACTGAAAGGGTATGAGAACAGCCGGCCTGATCAGCTTAGTGGTGGGATGCAGCAGCGAGTAGGTTTAGCTCGCGCACTCGCGAATGATACCGATATTTTATTGATGGACGAAGCATTCAGTGCCCTTGATCCTCTTATCCGTAAAGAGATGCAAGATGAATTGCTGAACCTACAGAAGAAAATGGGGAAAACCATCCTATTTATTACCCACGACCTCGATGAAGCTTTGAAGCTGGGAGATCGGGTCGCGATCATGAAGGATGGCCGCATTGTCCAGATCGGGACTTCAGAGGAAATATTAGAAAACCCAGCGGATGAGTATGTCTCGAATTTTGTGAAAGACGTCGATCGATCAAAAGTGCTCGAAGCGCATCAGGTCATGAAAAAGCCAGAAGTGCTGACAACGTATAAAGATGGTCCAAGAATGGCTGTCCGGAAGATGGAAGAAGCAGGAGCATCAAGCATCTTTGTTGTTGATAAAGAGGATAATTTCAAAGGGCTGTTGACGATTGATGATGCGATAGAAGCCTATAAGAACGATATTCCACTTGATCACGTTTTAGTCGAGAACGTCCATTCGACGTCTAAACATACCCCCCTTAATGATTTACTCGGAATAGCGGCTGAAACGAAGTATCCGATTGTTGTAGAAGAGGAAGGTAAGCTGATCGGTATTATTTCAAGGGTATCGATTTTATCAGGGCTTGTATTAGGTAAAGAAAAAGAGGAGGTGGAAGCATCATGAACTATTTCTATCTGCCTTTGGAAGAGTGGACCAATGCTTTTGTAAATGAATGGCTGCTTCCAGTCATGGGTGATTTTTTCAATCAAATCAGTAATGGTTTGGACGCATTCATTTCAGGCGTGACCGATTTGCTGTTAGTCATACCTCCAGAAGTCATCACGCTGATCTTCATCCTGCTATCATGGAGGTTTGCAGGTAAAGGCGTGGCTTTGTTTACCCTTATCGGCTGTATCTATTTAGGATCTGTCAATCTTTGGGACGGTGCAATGCAAACAGTAGCTGTCGTCATTGTATCTACGATTCTGTCCATTGTCGTCGGAGTGCCTGTTGGAATTCTGAGTGCAACGAATGGAATTGTCGACAAAATTGTTCGTCCGATCCTTGACTTTATGCAAACGTTGCCAAGCTTTGTCTATTTAATACCGGCTATCCTGTTATTCGGTCTTGGTGGCGTACCAGCAGTCATTGCGACCTTTGTCTTCGCTACACCACCTGCTGTTCGGATGACGACTCTAGGAATCAAGCAAGTGCCAGCCGATGTGGTCGAAGCTTCACGAGCTTTTGGGTCAACACCGAGACAACTGCTCTTTAAAGTACAGCTTCCGATGGCTGTGCCAACGATCATGGCTGGAGTCAATCAAACGATCATGTTAGCTCTTTCCATGGCCGTCATTGCGTCGATGATCGGTGCGCCTGGTCTTGGCTCAACGGTGCTGTCGGGTATTTCGACCGTTAATGTCGGTCTTGGCTTGACTGGAGGTTTAGGAATCGTGGTATTAGCAATCGTTCTTGATCGAATCACACAAGGATTAGGTAGAAAAGTATAATAAAGGAGAGGATCTATATGAAAAAAATTATATTTACAGGATTGATGATCATGTCACTAGCAGCCCTGATTGCCGGCTGCTCTTCAGACGAAAAAGGCAGTGGTGAAGCAAGTAAAGATGAAACCATTACATTTGGTGTTACGCCATGGACAAGTACTGTTCCTCCGACGAAAATCGCTGTGCTTATTTTAGAGGACATGGGATATAAAGTAGAAGAAACGAAAACGGATGTCGGTGGTGTTTTCATGGGACTATCCCGTGGTGATGTGGATGTGTTCATGGACGCATGGCTTCCTATGCACCAGGTTCACCTGCATAAATTCAAAGGCAGTGTAGAAGATACAGCTGTCAGTTATCCAGAGGCGAAGACGGGCTGGGTGGTTCCAACCTATATGAAAGATGTCAATAAAATTTCCGATTTAAAAGGAAAAGAAGCCGAGTTTAATAACGAAATGCTAGGGATTGAAGAAGGGGCAAGTGCAACAAAAGAATCGGACGAAATCATCAAAGCGTATGATCTGGACATGAAACAAGTCAATTCATCCGAAGGCGGTATGATCGCGGAAGCTGCTCGGCTAATGTCCCAAGAAAAAACTGTTGTCTTTTACGGCTGGCGTCCCCATACGATGTTCAATAAGTATGACTTGAAAGTGTTAGAGAATGATCAAGGATTCTTCGGGGCATCTTCTGTGCACGTCATTACAAATAAAGATCTTAAAGAAAAAGCACCGGAAGCGTATGAATTCCTAAGCAACTGGAACATCTCGATTGATGAAGTAGAAAAAATGATTGTAGAGATTGAAGAGAACGGGAAAGACCCAGAGAAGGTAGCCCGTGAGTGGATTGAGAATAACCCGGATAAAGTAAAAAAAATGAAGGGTGAATAAGGATCTTAACGAGAAAGCAGCGTCTGGCATCGGTCAGACGCTGTTTTTTTAGGTTAATTATAGTGTCTTCATCACTTCGAACTCACTCCTTTCCATAGAGAATTCATCAACACGTTCAATCAAGAGTCTTACAAAATGATTAGTGCAAATTTGCTGAAAAGGTCTGTTTGTCTGGTATCACTGGGTCTCAAATTGTTTCTTTAATTGGATATATACGCTCATTTTTTCAGAATAGTGCGAAATATGTATTTTTCTGCGATAAAATAAACTCTAAAGAACGGGCACAAAAAGGAGGTAATCTTGAAAACCTGTGCAAATCGAATTTCTAAGGAGGCAATTCAGTGTATTCATTAAGAAAAAAAGCGTAACCGTTTTGTTAATGGTGGCATTGCTTCTAGGAATCTTACTGGCAGGTGTTCCACATGTTGACCAGTCGAGTGCAAAGGCAGGTTTAGTTCCGGTTGTCACTCATATGAAGGTGATGGGACCGAATAACTGGGGGAAATCCGAAGAGACGATCCGATTGATTCAAGAAGCCAACGAAAGGGGGACGTTTGCTGCAGCAGACCAATACCCTTATCTAGCGAGCCAGACGGGATTGACCGCCATTGTACCGCCATGGGTGCAAAATGGTGGCCGAGAAGCAATGCTTGAAAGGTTCGCTGATCCCGAATTAAGACCGCAAATTGAAGAGGAAATCCATGAAATCATCAGGAGCCGCGTCCAGGATGCAAATGACGTCTATTTTCCTACCGAACGAAAAACCCTACAGGACATTGCGGACGAACGAAGCGTTTCACCAGGAGAGGCAACCATGCAGATCCTTGAAGATGATGGGAATTTAAGGACAATCTATTTCTTCGGGCACCAGGAAGATTTTGAACGCATCTTAAAAAATCCGACGACTGCTATCGCTTCCGACGGAGGTGCGACGGAATCAGATAGTACACACCCAAGGCGATACGGGACCCAGCCAAGAGTGCTCGGGAAACTTGTGCGGGAAGACGGTTTATTATCACTGGAGGAAGCGGTCATGAAAATGACAGGTTTGCCAGCGAACATCATTGGAATGGTGATCGTGGATTTATAGCGGAAGGAATGGTTGCGGACATCACCGTTTTTGATGAAGAAACAGTTATCGACAAAGCCGACTTTGATGATCCGAAGCAATATGCAGAGGGAATCGAACATGTACTGGTGAATGGCCAGTTTGCATTGAGAGACAGGGAATTGACAGGGAACCAGGTTGGACAAGCTTTGAAAAGAAGCGGGGATATGCCAAGCCGGCCAATGAGTTTGAATGAGGAGCAACAAGTGAAAGTGGTTGGTAAAATTGATCAGACCGAAGAAAGAAAAGACCCGTTTGTTCATATTAAGGTTGAACAAGGAAAACATGATTCAAAGCCAAAAGGGACTTTCCGCCTGATCGATAAAAAGAATGGACTATACATCAAGAGCAGGGACATCGGATTGCTTCAAACCTATGAAGGCTGGGCAAGTTTTACAGGAACAGCGAAACTGAAAAACTCGGAAACTGTACCAGTACTTATCAAAATGGATGAGGTAAATCCATTCACAGGTAAACAAACGATCGACATCCAGGTAGGTGACCATCACTATGAGGGGGAATTGAAAGGAATGTTGGATATTCAATAGAAATACAGGAACAGAATATCGTACTACGTTCCCGTGCATAGCTTCGTAGGCGATTTCTGTTCCATATACTTTGTGACTTGTAAATAAATAATATATAAAAAAGGCTATCCTGAGAGAAAGCCTTTTTTTTATATATCTTTAATTGACAAAAAATTTAAAATCTATTGACATCTTTCGTTTATGTGATTATAATGTGAAGAAATTTAAACTTCAATCTCATTAAAAAATAAAGTTTGAACTTCATTTTCTACTTCAAAATAATTTAACACCACGAAGTGTATTACTCTCTACTGTTCATCAGTCCATCTACTCACAGTCATTCACTCATCATTTGCCCTGTCTTTTGCTAATTCTTATCATCTATGAATCTCTCAAAAATAAATGCTTCATTTTTGTTGGTATGTTGGAATCTTTCTCAATAATGGACCAATTCATAACCAGGAGGGAATTTTATGAGAATTTTAACCGGGCAAGTTTCACATGAGACCAATACCTTTGCGAATGTCCAAACGACAAAAGAGCTCTTTAAGCTATGGGAATGGGATCATAAGGAAGAAATCGTCAAGAAGCACAGGAAGGTAAGGGATTATCTGGGCGGGATCGTCGATCGTGCAGAAGAGTTGGAAATCGAGATTCTGCCGACCTTTTCGGCGTTCACCTATCCATCAGGCTTGATCATGCAAGAAGCTTTCCAGAGCATTAAAAAAGAACTGGTTCAGGCGATCCGGGAGTACAGTGATTATGATGCTGTCTGTTTCGCTATGCATGGAGCGGGAACGGTGGATGGCGTTGATGACCTTGAAGGCGAGCTGATGGAAATGATCCGTACTGAAATCGGAGACGAGATCCCGCTTGTCGTCACATTGGATCTCCACGGCAATCTCACCCAAAAGATGGTCGACCATTCGGACGTCCTGTTAGGGGTGAACTTTTATCCACATACCGATTCGTATGAACGTGGAATCGAGGCTGTAGATGTCGCTTGCCAAATCGTAAATGGCGAAGTGAGGCCGACTTCCCATCTGACGAAGCTGCCGATGATGATCCCAACCTCGACAACGAACCTGCCTCCAGCCAAAACGATCAATGAATACTGCTGGGAAGCAGAAAAGCTTCCATCCGTCATCGACTGTACCTTCTTTCATGGATTTCCATATACCGATATTCCTGATGTCGGTGTGTCCATCATCACGACGACCAATGATGACCCTGAACTAGCGAAAGAATTATCCGCTCAAACGGCAAAGAAATTATGGGAGCACCGCAAAGAATTCATTCCTGAACCTATTTCTCCAAAGGATGGGATCAAGCATGCTCTTGCGGAATCTGGAGCTCCGATCGTCATTAACGAGACCTCTGATAATCCTGGGGGAGGAACGCCGGGGGATGGGACCTATCTTCTTGAGGCCATGATCGAATCAAATCTGGAAAAAGCCTGCTTCGGTTATATCTTTGACCCTGAGGTTGCAGAGAAAGCCCACGAAATCGGTGCCGGCCGATACATCGATATTGAATTGGGTGGGAAGACAGACAATCTGCATGGACAGCCTTTGAAGCTCCACGCCTATGTAAAATGCCTATCAGACGGCCAATTCAATCAAAGCTCGCCGATGTGGCAGGGGACGAAGGTCAATCTCGGGAAGTCTGCCCGATTGGTCGTAAATGGGGTCGATGTCATCGTTTGTTCCGTGAAATCCCAGGTGCTTGATGAACAAATTTTCAAATTGCATGGAATCGACGTCAATGAGTATAAAATCGTCGCATTGAAATCCAGCCAGCACTTCAGGGCGGCCTTCGAGCCAATTGCGGATAAGATCATCACCGTCGATTCACCGGGATTATCGACAATCGACTTTACATCCTTCGACTATAAACGATTGAAAAGGCCGATCTTTCCATTAGACCGTGAAGAAGAGGTCGTACAAGCTAAGACACTAACCGGTGAAAATGTATAGCTTTTAAAAAGAAAGGGAGGTTACGAAGTTGGTAAACTTCAAGGAAGATCGTCGATTCCGTCAATGCACGAAGGAAATGTGGGTGACCGTTCTATTCTTCATTTTCAATCTCCTTGTAACGGGCGGCATCTCATTATGGATTGGTTATAACAAACCGGTATCTGAAGTCAAGATCGTGATGGGCTTTCCTGATTGGTTCTTCTATGGAGGGATCGTAGGCTGGTTCCTGCTCATCATCGGTGCTTATTTCATGGTCAAATTGTTTTTCAGGGATATGTCCCTTGAAGCAGGAGAAGGGGGAGAAAATAAATGAAATGGGATGTCCTCATACCGATCCTCCTTTATCTAGTGGTCACGTTTTTGATTGGAGGATACTTCCATAAATTCCTGAAGCAAAGGAAGTCCAGCTTCCAGGAGGAATTTTTTATCGGCGGAAGAAGTCTTGGTCCTGTAGTCCTGGCTTTTACGATGCTGGCATCCGCTGCCAGTGCAGGCACATTCATCGGATCACCAGGTCTAGCCTATCAAATGGGATACAGTTGGGTGCTCGTCGGCCTGACACAGCTTGCGATGGGAGTCTATATCCTGGGGATCCTCGGGAAAAAGTTTGCGATCGTCGCCCGGAAATTGAACTCGATCACACTCATCGACATCCTGAAAGAAAGGTATCAAAGCCATACCATCGTCATAGGTAGCGCTCTCGGGATCATCATCTTCATCAGTGCCTATATGGTCGCCCAATTTGCAGGCGGCGCACGGATCCTGGAGTCGATCACCGGCCTTCCATATCAAGCCGGATTGTTGATTTTCGGTCTTGCAGTCGTCATCTATACAACATACGGAGGCTTCCGGGCAGTTGCGATGACAGATGCGATCCAGGGAATCGTAATGATGCTTGGCGGAATCATCCTATGGGTCGTATTCATGATCAAGACGGACGGCTTTGCGGTATTGAATGAACAACTGGCCAATACCCATCCTGAAATGATGACATTGCCAGGCGGTGCCGACCTGACACCAAGTATGTTCTTTTCCTACTTCCTCATGTTCGGGATTGCTGCGATCGGTCTGCCTCATGCTTCCGTCCGTGGCATGACCTATAAAGATTCAAAGTCGATGCATCAAGGAATCATCCTGAGCGGAATCATCATGGGGGTTTTGACGTTCGGCTTCGTGACGATCGGTCCATTGGTCAGGGTTTTATATCCAAATCTCGAGGTGGCAGATCTTGCGTTGCCATTTCTGATCCTTGATATCATGCCTGGATGGGTTGCCGGCCTTATATTGGCTGCACCACTTGCTGCCATCATGTCTACGGTCGACTCGATGCTTCTCGTCACAAGTTCGACCATCGTAAAAGACCTTTATCTGAACTATATCAATCCAAACGCAAGTGATCGTAAAGTTTCGAAGATCTCCTATTTCACGACTTTGGCGATCGGGATTGCGGTCGTATTGATCTCCTTGACGCCGCCAGAATACCTGCAATTGATCGTATTATATGCGATCGGGGGTCTTGAGGCTACCTTCTTCGCACCGATCATTTTGGGCCTCTATTGGAAACGGGCGTCGACCTGGGGAGCGATCGTCTCCATGTATTCAGGGTTGATTTCCTATCTGATCATCGCCCAATACTTCCCGAATCCATTCGGAATGCACACGATTGCCACCGCAATGGGATTATCCTTCCTGTTGATGATCATCGTCAGCTATTTAACGCCGAAACCATCAGAAGAAATCATACAGAAGTTCTGGGGAGCTGAGACTGTGCAATTGGAAGAAAAGAGATCGATTGGATAAGCGTGTAATGGAAAGGAAAGGTTTTAGATGGATCACATCAATGAAACGATAAGAGAGAAATTCAATACATTGACGAACAGACAAAAGCTCGTCGCAAAATATATGATCGATCATCCCTATAAGGTTGCCACCCTGACCGCGAAGGAGATCGGTGCAAATACGGAAACGAGCGAAACGACTGTGATCCGTCTTTGTTATACGCTGGGGTTTTCGGGTTTCAGTGAACTGCAGAAGCAAGTGAACACGTTTTTGATTGAGAAGAATCGTGACGATCCCCTGGAAAAGTATCGGGAATCGACCGGGGAGCTGAGTGCGAAGGACAACCTCATCCATCACATCATGAACCAGGATATCGCTTCGATTGAAAAGACATTCAGTAATCTAAGTGAAGAAATGTATCGAAAAATCATCGATGTTATCCTCCAGTCCAAGAAGCGTTTCATCGTCGGATTGAGGAGCTCCTACGCCCCTGCCACCTGGCTGCATTTCAGTTTGAACATCGTAAAAGGGGATACCTCCCTTTACAAGGGAGAAATCGATGACGCCATCTATATGCTTACTGAGATGGATGAGGACTGTCTGGTGATCGCGTTTTCATTCCCGCGATATATACAGGAAACCGTTTCTTTTGTAAGTGCTGCGAAAAAGAAGGGGGCGAAGGTGTTGACGATCACTGATGATCCACTCTCACCTGTCGGGGTTCTGAGCGATTGGTTGATCAAGGTGGATACCCCTTCTCCAGCGGCTCTGAATGGTATGACCCCTATATTCTCGGTATTGAATGTGCTGGTAAGCGGCGTCGCTTCTTCTGAATGGAAGGATGTCGGGAGGCGGATCAATGAGTATGAACAGGTCAGCCAGGAATTTTTCCCTTTTCATAAGAAATGATCACCGGAAAAGTTATTACTGATAGGAAAGGAAACAGACTATGATAATCGATCAAATCAGTTTATATAGACTTAAAATGCCTTTGAAAAACCCATTTGAAACCAGTTTCGGCCGATTGTTGTTCAAGGATTTCCACGTAGTCGGTGTCCATTGCGGCGACCTGACAGGCTATGCCGAAAGTACATCACTGCCATATCCGGTCTATAACGAAGAAACGACTGGAACCGTTTCGTACATGCTGAAGGAATTTCTGATTCCCCGACTGTTTTCAAAAAAGGAGATCGACCATCCTGAAGAAGTCGATGAGTTTTTCAGCCCGATCCGGCGCAACAATATGGCAAAGGCTGTGCTCGAAGGAGCCGTCTGGGATTTATACAGCAAGCAAGAAGGGATTCCACTTGCCAGGGCCCTCGGCGGCAAAAAGGATGAAATTGAAGTCGGCGTCAGCATCGGAATCGAACCCTCCATTGAGGATGTACTGGCTAAGGTCGAGAAATTCATGGCGGACGGCTATAAGAAAATCAAAGTAAAGATCAAACCAGGTTTCGATGTCGAGCTCATCAAAGCAATCCGAAACCGATTCGGAATGGGTGTCCCGTTGATGGCGGATGCGAACTCCGCCTATACACTGGATGATATCGAGCTGTTGAAGGAACTGGATCAGTATGGGCTGATAATGATTGAACAGCCGCTCGCCCATGACGACATCATTGAACATGCCACCTTACAAAAGCAGCTCCAGACACCGATCTGCCTCGATGAAAGCATCCATTCGGCCGAGGATGCTCGGAAAGCGATCGAACTAGGGAGCTGCAAGATCATCAACATCAAAGTAGGCCGTGTCGGCGGATTGACACAGGCAATTAAAATCCATGATATCTGTAAGCAGAACGGGATTCCGGTCTGGTGCGGAGGCATGCTTGAAGCGGGAATCGGCAGAGCACATAACATCGCGCTTACATCTCTTTCCAACTTTACGATCCCTGGGGATACGTCAGAATCGAACCGTTATTGGGAGCGGGATATCATCAAACCCGAAGTCACGTTTACAGAACCAGGAAAGCTGTCTGTACCTGAATCTAGCGGAATCGGCTATCAGGTTGATGAGGAAGCGTTGCGAGAATACCTTGTTGAAGAATCGGTCATCAAGAATGACCACGTGTTGCAATCTTAATCCAATAAAGGAGGAATTTCCGTGTACGATCTGATCATTAAAGGCGGAAAGGTATTTGATGGAACAGGAAACCCGTGGACGAACTATGACATCGGAATCAAGGAGGGTGTCATCGAGAAGCTGGGGAACTTGAGCGGTGAAAAGGCTGCAGTGGAAATCAGGGCAGACGGTCTCGCTGTAACGCCAGGATTCATTGATACCCATGTCCACTCCGACTTATTATGTACGAAGCCCGAGATTCATAAAATCAAAGTTTTACAGGGTGTCACAACCGAATTGTTCGGACAGGACGGGATTTCGGTAGCCCCCGTCTCAGAGGAAACGAAACCGTTATGGCAGAAGCAGTTGAAAGGGTTGAACGGTGATATCGGGGATTGGCAGTGGGAAACGGTAGAGGAATACCTGGATTTCCTTGAGCGGTCGACGATAGCCGGCAATGCGACGTACCTTGTGCCACATGGTGCTGTACGGACGCTTGTCATGGGGTTTGAAGGAAGGACAGCAACCAAAGATGAGATGGAACAGATGCGCAATCTCGTCGAAGAAGGGATGAAGCAGGGCGCAGTGGGTGTTTCATCAGGGCTCGTCTACCCGCCGAACGTTTTTTCAGATAAAGAAGAGCTGATCGCGATCTGTAAAGGGGCTGCCAAATATGATGGCTGCTTCGTCGTCCATATCCGCAATGAGAGCAATCTTTCCCTCGAAGCACTTGACGAAGTCATCGATGTCGCAAGGCAATCAGGGGTCCGGCTCCATGTTTCCCATTTTAAAGTGGCCGGTAAAATCAATCGGGATAAATTTGAGAAAGCTCTTGAAAAAATGGATGCAGGGCGCCGTGAAGGGATCGAAATCACCTTCGACCAATATCCGTACACAGCCGGATCAACTGTCTTCCACGCCATTTTGCCGCCATGGATGCATTCTGGCGGAACCGAAGAGATGATTGAGAGATTGAAAGACCCTGCCATTCGTAAAAGAATCAAGGAGGACCTCGCCAATAAAGTAGATTATGAGAATTGGGCGTATAATTGCGGTTGGGAAAATATCACGATCACCGCCGTATCCACCGAACAAAACCGTTGGGTGGAAGGAAAAAACATGGTGGAAATAGCGAAGGCAAGGGATGTAGAGCCAGCTGAAGCCGCATTCGACCTGTTGATCGAAGAAAATGCCGGTGTCACGATGATCGTCCACTGGGGCAATGAAGAGGATGTCATCTTCGGTATGAGGCATCCGTTGCAGATCGTCGGCTCGGACGGGATTTTCGGTGGGAAACCGCATCCGAGATTGTATGGAACCTATCCTCGCGTGCTTGGAAGGTTCGTCAGGGAAAAGCAAGCCCTTACTCTGGAAGAAGCGATCCGCAGGATGACAGGAGCCCCGGCACAGCTGCTCCGACTGAAGGATCGGGGAATCATACGGGAAGGGTACGCTGCCGACCTTGTCGTGTTCAACCCGGATACCGTGATTGACAATGCCACCTACGATGAACCGTTGAAGGAGCCGGAAGGGATCGAGCATGTCATCGTCAACGGAGCGGTCGCAGTCAAGGATGGCATCTTCACTGGAGAAACAGCCGGAAAGGTGATCAGATGTGAGCACAGCAGCAAAGCAAGCAAAGTTCAGGTATGATGTCGTCACGGACTTCGACCACCTTGAAGAAATCGTAGCCTTGCAGAAAGCGGTCTGGGGAGAAGATGTCGTCACTTCTCTGCCGCAAATGGTGGCGGCTAACCATAATGGCGGGGTCGTCATCGCCGTATTCGATGATAACAAGGGAAGGATGGCTGGATTCTGCTATGGATTTCCAGGGTTCAGTGAGCTAAGCGATAAACCGTATCTATGCTCGCATATGATGGCCATCAATCCTGACTATCAAAATCAAGGGTTGGGTGAACAGCTGAAGTTCGAGCAGCGGAAGTGGGCGATAACATATGGCTATGAAAAAATCGTCTGGACGTTCGACCCGCTAGAAGCCCGCAACGCTTACCTCAATCTTTGCAAACTTGGTGCATATGCCAAAACTTACATCAAATCCGTTTACGGTGAGATGAAGGATAAGGTCAACATCGGCATCCCGTCTGATCGGTTCCACGTCGAATGGGATCTCCATTCACCGACTGTAACCGCTGCAGCGAACGGGAAAAGGAACGTTCAAATCGAATGGAAGGATTACCAAAAGTTAGTCAACATCCAGTGGCAGGATGGAATCCCAGTGCCGGATTCCCTGAATCATATCGGGGATGGACCGGGTCATTTGTTGCCAGTGCCGGCCAATCACAGAACGATCAAAGAATCAGCGCCAGATGTGGTCATGGATTGGCGAATGATGATCCGTCACGCAGCACAAAAGGCTTTTGCTGCCGACTATAAGGTTGTCGGGATCCTGAGGGACCCATCCATCGCACATTACGTGCTGGTTCAAAATAGACAATCAAGGGAGAACAGAAGGAATGCAATTGATCAGTAGTATAAAACAATGGGTAAACGACAATGAGGAGCAGATTCTCGATACGTATGCCCTATTGCATGACCTGGCAGAGGTCAGCTGGAAAGAAGAAAATACAAAAAAGTACCTATGCAGGAAACTGTCAGACTTGGGCTTTTCCTATCAAATGTTTGAAAACCATCATGCCGTCGTCGTCGACTGGAAAAGTGAAACGGGAGACCGTCCGAGTCCGACAATCGGATTACGTGCCGATATGGATGCGCTTTGGCAAAACGTGGACGGAGTTTGGAATGCAAACCATTCCTGCGGACATGATGCCCATATGACAGTTGTGCTTCATACCTTTCAATGCTTGAAGAAAATCGGATTTATCCCGAAAGGCATCAACCTGAAATTGATCTTCCAGCCCGCCGAAGAGTCTGGGAAGGGTGCGATGAAAATGATTGAGGAAGGGATATTGGAGGATGTCGATTATCTATTAGGTCTCCATGTCAGACCTGAAATAGAGATGCGTTTCGGGGAGGCATCACCTGCCATCCATCATGGTGCGACAACCTTGCTGAAAGGCAGGCTGAAAGGTCTGCAGGCACATGGCTCCAGACCGAATTACGGTATAAATGTCGTTGATTCCCTTGGTGCGATCATCTCTGCTGTGAATGCCGTAAAAGTCGATCCGACCATTGCAAGTTCGGTGAAAGTGACGCAGGTGAAAGCCGGCGGTGACAACGTCAATATCATCCCGGATGAAGCCGAATTCGGCATCGATGTCCGGGCACAGACGAATGAAGTGATGGAAACGCTGCTAGAGAAGGTAATGACCGCAGTCGAATACGCTGCGAAAGCGAATGGCAGTGAAGTTGAAGTAGAGGTTGCCGCCA
Organism: Pseudalkalibacillus sp. R45; assembly: GCF_052246725.1. Taxonomy (NCBI): domain Bacteria; kingdom Bacillati; phylum Bacillota; class Bacilli; order Caryophanales; family Fictibacillaceae; genus Pseudalkalibacillus; species Pseudalkalibacillus sp. R45. Next base: position 102,001 of record NZ_JBQQCL010000010.1, read on the forward strand.
AGATGGTCGCGGCCATTCCAAATCCCACGATGGAAAAGATCGTGGCAGAAGCGATCGTCGCTGCATTAGGTGAGGATGCGTTAGTCTCCCCTCCTGTTACACCTGGAGGAGAAGACTTTCATTTTTATTCGAAGAACAAGTCGGATATCCAAGCCACCATGGTCGGTCTCGGTACAGGGTTGACCCCTGGTCTGCATCACCCGAACATGGAATTCAATCTATCATCCTTGAAAAATGGCGTCGCAATTTTGGCTGCCTCGATGATCAAATTGTCTGAACAGATAAAGACGAAACTTCAAAAAACAGAACATCCAAAAAAGGGATAGATTGCAGAATGCAGTCTATCCCAATTTATCCATTTCATATTAAATCCATTATGCACTAAAAAAGGGGACGCCCTTGGAATACTATGATCGTCAAAAACATCTTGCAGCCCTTATTTAAAAAAGAATGATCATTTGAAAGATAGATCGCTGTCTCCTATAAGGGCAGCTTTTTTTTTGTGTAGTGAAAGCAATTTAAAGTATAAAGACGTTTGATTAATCCTTTTCTATTGACTAAACGTTGATTCAAAAGTGAAATAATGGATAAAAGTGACTTTTTAATTGGAGGTTGAACGATGGATTTACATTATGAAGTAAGTGGGAACGGCGAACCTATTATACTCCTTCATAGTGGTGGTGCAGATGTGCGTGATTGGACGTTCGTTACGCCTCTGTTATCGAAGCATTTTAAGGTCATCACTTTTGATGGACGTGGTGTCGGAAATTCACCAGACCCATCAGTACAAGTCAATTATGTAGAAGACCTGAAGAATCTGCTTGATTATTTTCAACTGGAAAAGGACATGCTTGTCGGTCAGTGGCCAGATTGCAAGGGATTTTACATTGGAATATCCACAAAGAGTATCGAAGCTTGTTTTGATCGGCCGCAACGCGATATGATGGTTCAAATGCAAATGGATTATTTGAACCGGATCATCCAATGGCCGGCATTTTGTAATGGTTTGGCCACAGCCACCGACGTTTGAAAGGTTAACGGAACTGACTTAGACACGCTATTTATTATCGGAGAAAAGGAATTGTGGATAATCAGCGAGTGGCAGAATGCTTTCGAAAGAATCCGGCAGTGCGTGTCATTGAAATTCAGGATAGCGACCATATGGTGACGCTGACCCACCCTGCAGAACTATCATGCCTTATTACTGATTTCATGGAGGATGAATGTCAACATGCCACGAACACCAATAGAGAAGGAACGCATTCGGAAAATATCCCAGGAAAAAATCCATACAGCTGCAATGGAGTTGTTTATAAAACAGGGGTATCACGCTACTTCAATCAGTGATGTTGCTAGTCAAGCTGGGATTTCGAAAGGTTTGCTTTATAACTATTACAAGGGGAAAGAAGAGCTGCTTTCGAGAATGGTGGAGGTTCGGATCTAGGAGATCGCAAAAGTCCTGGAAGGAACGGCTGATTATAAAACCCCTGCTGAACAGCTGAAGTACATTATCAATGGAGCGATCAATAACGTCTGTCAAAATCCTGAAGTACACAGGTTTTATTTGCACCTGCAGACACAGCCGGAAGCTGATGAAGAATTAATAAAATACAGCAGGCAGCTGGTGGAAGAAAACGCAAAACTGTTCGAGGTGCAATGTGAGATCTTTGAAAAGATGGGAGTAGAGAACCCCCGGAAAAGGTCGTTGTACTTTTCTTCTACTCTGCAAGGAACCATGCTGATGATCTCAACTTATCCAGAGCAATTTCCCATAGAAGAGATGAAGAAACAAATCATCGATGAATTTTGCAGACCTTAGTGATATAAATAAGATTTGCAAGGAGGTTATGATTTGAAAAAACAAGTATTGTTTATTCACAGCGCAGGACCCCAGGAAGGGAAGCAAGGGAGTAGTCAACTGATCGCATACTTACAAAAATCGCTTCGTTCGGATTACCATTTTTCCTCCCCTGAAATGCCAGATCCAGATAACCCGAGATATGATCCATGGAAGAACGAACTGCAAGCGCAACTTTCTGAGTTAAAGGGTTCCCCGGTTATTCTGATCGGTCATTCATTAGGTGGCTCTGTCCTCCTGAAGTACCTGTCAGAAGAATATTGTGATTTATCCATCTCTGGTTTGTTTGTGATTGGATCACCATACTGGGGCCTTGATGATTGGCGATATAAAGAATTTGAACTCTCCGATGATTTTGCTGCAAGACTACCTCAAATCTCACAAATCTATCTTTATCATAGCTGCAATGATGAAGTTGTACCTTTTTCACATTTTGAGCACTATGCCTATAAGCTTCCAAACGCGAAGAAAAGGATCTTCGAGAACTACGGGCATTTATTCCAAGGTGATCTGCCTGAACTTATTCATGATATTGAAGCAGTGAATCGTTAATCAGAGATTTTCACATGGGAGAAGGTATCGGGTATTGTCCGCAAAGGATGATAGACTCTATACCTTCTTTTTTTAAAACAGAAGAAATGCAAGTATATTACTGTTACAAATCACGTCCTCCACGAAAACCCTATAGTATCTATCCTTACCTTCGCTTTATTTTAGAATTTTTCTATCCCACTCATTGCTTCAAAGTTAAACTCACAAAAACTACACAGCTAAACCCGTAATATTCCAGGAAAAGCGTTGAAGAGTGATACAGGATTTGGTGATGACTTGTAGAATATCATATTGTGACTGGGCTTCTTGCTTAATAGTTGTCGATCTTGATCTTAGTAAGGAGGACCTATCATGAATGAATATGGCACACTACATGACAAAGACGGACGTCATGCGTTTAGGTTTGAGCGTGTCTTTCCTAACACGGCAGTGGTGTTCTAGGGTCATTAAAATGTAAAGAGGAGCAATTATTAATGATATTTTCAATTATTCAATTAATCATCATGCAATTAATTTTACCTCTCGTGTTAATTATTTCCCTATGGAAAGGGTCTTTTCATAGTAAGCTCGATTGGATTGTACAGACGATTTTTAATGTGTTTTTTATATCCTGGATATTCTTTTCATCACCATGGGATTGGTTCAGCTACTACTTGCGGTTCATATGGCCGATATTGCTGTTACTTGGGATATATATGTCATGGAAAAAAGCACGATCCTTGCCTACTCGTATCAAATATGATTCTAAACAAAAATGGTCCCTCGGCATCTACGGAGTACTGTTGGTGGTCTTCGGCATTTATAATGTGCTGGTGTTCTGTGGATATTCAACCGATGAACAAGCGATTGAATTGGATTTTCCGTTGAAAAATGGGGTTTATTATATCGGTCAGGGCGGTAACCAGGTACAGATCAATTACCATAATGAATATCCTCCACAACGATACGCGCTGGACATTGTCGAGCTTAATCCATTTGGAGCACGGGCTGCTGGAATATATCCGAAACAACTCGATAAGTACGATATTTTCGGAGATGAGTTGTATAGCCCGTGTTCCGGAGAAGTCCTTGAAGCTCGTGACCATCTTCCTGATATGATACCTCCGGAAGCGGATTCCGAAAGACCAGAAGGGAATTTTGTCAATCTAAAATGTGAAGGGAAGGAAGCAAACGTCTATATTGCCCATATGCAAGAGGGAAGTGTGGAAGTGGAAGCTGGGGATGTTGTGGAAAAAGGAGAACAAATTGGTCTTGTCGGAAATTCCGGTAATACAAGTGAACCCCATTTACATATACATGCTGAAAAAGATGGAGAAGGTGTACCTATTCATTTCAATGGAAGGTTCCTTGTTAGAAACAGCCTGGTTTTGTAGTTTTACTAAACCAGGTTGAAAATTAAATCCAGTAATAAAATGATGCCGATCTTATTTCGGTGTATCGCTTTGCGAAATTTATTCGTTATTACAAAGAAAAAGAAAGAGAAGGGTGAGAGATGAAGATGGTGAAGCATAAGAAAGCTTCTATTGCGGTCGCCCTTGTTATTCTTATTGTGCTGATTTGTGCTTTTGTTTATTACCAAAGAAACCAACAAGAAGCATTCGAATCCTTTGTAAAAGATTATGCTTCCCTCAATGGTGAGGCTGATAAAGCCGTTGCCGACTATCGAAGAACGCTTGAATCTGGAAATGCCGATGCCGCATATGATGAAGCTGACAATGCCTATGCCTTCGTCACCGAAGCGATCTCAGCCCTCTGGGAGTTGGGAGTTCCGCCTGATCTTCCAAAAGATGTACGAGCAGAACTTGAGTCTGCATTAACAAACATAAAAGAATCGCATCGTTTAAGAAAACTCGAAATGGAGACTACGAAAAAACTCATCGAAGAGCATGAAGGCCACTTTGATGTGAAGGAGTTGAAAACACTGGAACAATCTGCTGATCGACATGCGTCGGAAGCGGTTGATTCGATTCTCTCAGCTGGTAAACGTCTCCATCTTCCTTCAGAGGAAATAGAGCGATTGTTGTTAAAAACACATCGATGATCCGATGTGTTTTTTGCGTTTCAGCTTGTGTCAGCATACCGAGTCTACCCCTGTCCATTACCCATCTGTAATCCTTCTCCATCAATCATCCCTTTTCTTGAATAACGATCAGAAATGATTCATATCTTTACTTAGACATCAATTTCTAGCTGCTTTTATAAAAGAAATCAATAGGAGGGAGGTCAAGTTAGTTGAAAAAAGTTAAAGTTGGTTTACAGCCTCTTGTAAGTAACATAAATTTACCCACTGTTTTGAAAACCACTATACTTCCAGGCGAATCAATGGAAAGATTATTTATTGCAACCCAGATCGGAGAGATCTTTTCCATAGGGAACGGCGTTATCAGACCTTTTTTAGATATTCGCCCGCGTATCATAAAACTAGGAGTTTCTAGTGGCGGATATGATGAACGGGGATTGCTGGGGCTTGCGTTTCATCCTAATTTTTATCAGAACGGTCTGTTTTACCTTCATTATTCAGTAGCTGGAACACAAGGTCCAGGTGCTCCCTCTAAAAGTTTCAATCCTGACCCATGTGATCCTGAAACTTTAAACCTAAGATGGGTGAATAGAGAAACGCAATATGATCATATTGATACAGTTGAAGAATGGATTTTACAATCGAGTGGTCACCCTCAAAAACGACGGACATTACTTAACTTAAGAAGACCATTTTCTAATCATAATGGTTTCAATAGTTTGAACTTTTCTCCTGAAACAGGAAAACTTGTGTTAACCACCGGTGATGGAGGAGCAGGCTATGATCCATTTAACTTAAGTCAAGACGATCTGGAAATCGCTGGTAAAATAATTGAAATTGATGTAAGTAAGAATACAAACATCAATCAACCACCTATTGCCACACGCTTTAATGAACTTCCACCAACAATTCAGGGAACGCTCACAGTAATGGCCAAAGGGGTTCGCAATATACCGGGCATTTCATATCAAAAGTTTTATAATCAGTATATTAAATATGCGGGTATTGTCGGACAGGATCTGGTCGAGTCGATCTATTCATTCGTCCAATATAAACCAATACCTGTCACTCAGCTTATTCAGGCTTCTTTCATGAATTCTGAACTTGACCACGAAGGATTCATCAACTTTGGCTGGCGAGGGTGGGAAGGTGCTTTTCCAACTCCGGTTATAAGAGGCTGCACAAAAGATCCGGATTTGGATGAGAAAACAATTGCTTTTTATAATGAAGCAGTGACTCTTTCAGGGAGTCGACTTCAGCCTTTGACTAGTTATTTTCATAAAGATGACAGGCCAGATAAGTTTGGAGGAACTGCGCTTACAGGAGTACAGTCCTATATGGGGAATGGAATCCCTGATTTAACAGGAAGGGTTGTGTTTACCGATCTTGCCCGGAAGGAATCCCAGCCTCAGGTTAGAGGGGCTTTAGCTTATACCAGCGTAAGACCTGATGGTAGACAGAATGATTTTAGTCTGATTCAAACCGATTATGATTTTGGGTCTCAATCAGCCTATTTTGTCGGTTTGGGAACGAATCTGAATCACTCCAGATTATATTTAGGGGTTTATGGCTCTATGAAAGTGACTGATTTTAACCAGGGTATTGTTTTTGAAATCGTTCCATGAACCTTGAAGATTTGAGGATCACTAAATTATAATCCCTTTCAATCTTGTAAAAATGATTAAAGCCATTTCAACCCATAACCAGCTATAAAGGAAAGAAAATATAAAGATCATTCCAGACGTAAGAAATGAAAAGGAATAAGAGACGACAGGACCTAAAACTGGAAAGTGAAAAATAAATAGTAGACTCATAATACCTGACATTAAAAGAATCGTACCGGTAGCAATAATACTCAATCTCCTCTTGAAAAAGTGAAACGATGCCCCTATGCCAACCCCTAACAAACCTGTTGTAAAAGGAAATATGAATAGCTCAGTTGGCTGTAGGATGAATAACAACATGATTGTAAGAAAATAAGACATTACTCCAAATGGAATGGAAAACATCGCACATAACAGAATAGGTGCAGTGGCTAGCGGACTTATAAAATATCCTATAGCTGGTAAAAATCCGCCAGCGGCCTGCAGAATAGCAGCAATACAGGAAAAAATAGACCCTAAAATAAGTATCCTCGTTTTTTTATATCTATTCATTATTAATTGAGATAAACGAACCTCATCAGAAATAGGTTTGAAAAAATACACCTTTCCACCTCGTCCTAAATGATTTATACGTTATCATACATTCTATTTTTCATTATTAGAGATAGAACTAATAATAATCTAAACGTCAATATCCATCTTATTTGAAATAATGGGTATTAAATGAGATTCCAGGAATGTTTAAGGAAGAATTTAGGATACATAGAAACAGAGAGAAAAACATCTATATAACATGTATTTCGTCTTGTCGGACAGTCGGCGAAAACGTGTATCGCTTAAACAAAGGAAAATAGCAGGATCTTTATATATATGGAGGACGCTGAAGAGAGCGTCCTTTTTTGTATCTCAAAAATTTATTAAATATTCTTTCAATTCAAAAATTTATATTATAAGATGATAAAAAGTTCAGTATTGCTTTAATTAATTACTGTATAATTAGAATTTTTTGTTGCATTGAAAGGAAGTATGTTATGGATGAAATTCACAAGAAAATAAAGGGTCTTCGAAAAAAGAATGGGTATACCCTGAAGGATCTGAGTAAGAAAACGGAGCTTTCCGTCAGTTTTCTGTCTCAAGTGGAACGTGGCTCATCTTCACTTGCCATTACGTCTTTGAAAAAAATCGCAGATGCATTCGATGTCCCCATCACAGAATTTTTTGAGACTGAAACGAATTACAATTACATCGTAAAAAAGGAAAGCAGGAAACCATTCAAAATCGAGGGTTCCCCAGCAACTTATATACGGTTGAACGGTGAATTCGCGAACAGATCCCTAGAACCGCTGATGGTCACATTGTCGCCAAAGCAAGTCCAGACACAGACATCAAGTCACCCTGGGGAGGAATTCTATTATGTGATCCATGGAGCCGTCCTGTTCAACGTAGATGGAAAAGAATACTTCGTAAGGGAAGGTGAATCCATTCATTTTCCTTCAACCGCACCTCACTTTTGGGAAAATCCCTTGAATGAGGAATCTACTATTCTATGTGTTTTAACGCCTAACATTTTTTAAAAATCATAGAGAAGAAAGGTGGTCATTATGAGAGTAGCAACAGATATCGGAGGGACATTTACGGACCTGGTTTATGTAGACCAAAATGGAAAAGTCGGGATTGCTAAGACACATACCACCCCACCTAATTTTGAAAAGGGTGTCGTAGATGTCATCGAAAAAAGCGAGATCGACCAGAAAGCCATCAAAACGTTCATCCATGGTACGACTGTGATCATCAACGCATTGACGGAAAGGAAAGGTGCGAAAACAGCCCTGATCACAACAAAAGGGTTCCGTGATGTACTGGAAATCGCAAGGGGAAACAGGCCGGACTTGTTCAATGTACGTTATCAAAAACCTGCACCTTTTGTTGATCGCTACTTGAGAAGAGAGGTCGATGAAAGGCTTGACCATAACGGGAACGTCATTACTCCCTTCGATCAAGACCAGGTAAAGGAGATCGTCAATTACTTTCAAAAAGAAGGCGTAGAAGCGATCGCTGTCGCTTATTTACATGCATACAACAATCCGCAGCATGAAAAAGAAACGGTCCAGTTGATCAAGGAGCTTTGGCCGGAAGTTGCCGTCACTGCTTCACATGAGGTCACGAAGGAATGGCGGGAGTATGAGCGGACAAGCACCGTGATATTGAATTCGTATGTCAAGCCGACAGCTGCTTCATATGTGGATCGGCTTAACAACAAGCTTCTAGAGAACGATGCGGATAGCCATAATTACATCATGCAGTCGAATGGCGGAACGACAACCTTCGATCAAGCTAAACAGACACCGATCAACATGGTTGAATCGGGTCCTGTGGCAGGAATATATGGTTCCGCAGTCCTCGGAGAAATGATCGGGGAAGAAAACATCATAGCGTTCGACATCGGTGGGACGACGGCAAAATGTTCACTGATCAATAAAGGGGAAGTCAAGGTTTCAACGGACTATTATATTGAAAAAAACCAGCGGAGCGCTGGTTATCCGATCAAAGTTCCGGTTGTCGATATTGTTGAAATCGGGAACGGAGGAGGGTCCATCGCATGGATTGATGAAGGTGGCTCTCTTAAAGTCGGTCCCCAATCGGCAGGGGCAGTCCCAGGACCTGTCGCCTATGGACAAGGCGGGACTGAACCGACAACGACGGATGCGAATTTGATCACCGGTCGTTTATCTCCAGAAAACTTCGATTATACAGTTGATCTCGATCATGTCAAAAAAGCGATCGATGAAAAAGTATCGAACCGGTTTGGATTATCCACAGAGGAAGGGGCACTCGGGATCATCCGTATCGCCAACTCGAATATGCTGAACGCCTTGAAGCTTATTTCAGTCCGTAAAGGATACAATCCAAAGGAGTTCACACTCGTCGCGTTCGGTGGTGGGGGTTCGATGCATGCCCCTGCACTCGCTCAGGACCTTGGAGTCAAGAAAGTGGTAGTCCCTGTCGCATCATCCGTCTTCTCAGCGTGGGGGATGCTTATGACTGACCTACGACACGATTATATACAGACTTATATCAAACGATTGAATGAAATTGATTTAGAAGGGTTGAATGAAGAGTGGACAACGTTGGAAGACCAGGCGACAAAGCAATATGAAGAGGAAGATGTGACAACTGACCGGGTCCTGTTCACTCGCTTTGCTGATATGCGATATCTCGGTCAGGAGCACACAGTGAAGGTACCGGTTCCTGAAGGAGAGCTTTCGAAGGAATCGATAGAAGAAGTGATCCGGAGGTTCCATGAACTTCATGAAAAGAATTTCACGTTCAAATTGGAGGAGGCGCAGACTGAGATCGTCAATCTTCACCTGACAGCCTTTGGAAGGGTCCAGAAACCGGAATTACAAAAGCTCGCACGTTCCAGTGACAATTTGGAAGTTGCCCTGAAAGAAACAAGGAGCGTGTTTTACGAAGAGGAAGGATGGTTGGAGACCGACGTATTCCATCGTGAGTTGCTTTCACCGGGAATGAAGGTGGTAGGACCCGCGATCATCGAAGAACCTTCAGCTACCACGGTCTTATATCCTGGCCAGACATTGACAGTGGACGTTTATGGAAACTTAATCATCGATACGGGGGTGGAATGAGATGACGACTACAACAAATGTGAAAGTCGATCCGTTTACATTGGAAATTGTGAAAGATTCAATGATCGCAACTGGAGATGAAATGTTCTATGCGTTGGCAAGGACATCGATGAGTCCGATCATTTATGAAGTATTGGACTATGCGAGCGGACTCACCGATTCGAAAGGACAGTTATTGACTCAGGGGAATGGCGTAACCGGCTTCATCGGGATGCTCACCTTCATGGTCAAGCAGACGCTTGAAAAATTCGGAGGAAAAAATCAGTTGAAGCCGGGTGATATCGTCATCATCAATGATCCTTATGGCGGAGGCGGCTCGCACTTGTCTGATGTGGGCCTGGTCATGCCGATCTTCCATGAAGGTGAAATCGTTGCTTTTTCCGCAAACAAGGCGCATTGGACGGAAGTCGGCGGAAAAGACCCCGGATCTTTCAGTAATGATGCGACTGAAATTTTTCAGGAAGGTTTGCAATTCCCATGCGTCAAGCTCTTTGACGAGGGGAAGCTTAATCAACCGATCGTCGATATCATCGAATCGAATGTCCGATTCCCTGATCTTTCACTTGGAGATCTATGGGCTCAGGTCGCAGCATTGCGTACAGGTGAAAAACGGGTGAGGGAGCTTTGTGATAAATACGGAAAGGATGTCGTGCGCGCATCTGTCGATCACCTCCTCGATCACGGTGAACAGATGGCACGCAAAGAATTAGCTAAACTTCCAAAAGGCACGTTCCATGCGGAGAGCTTTATCGATGACGATGGATTTGGAAACGGCCCATTCAAGATCCAGGTGAAGGTCACCATAACGGATGACAAATTCATATGCGACTTCCGGGGTAGCCATCCTCAAGTTCCGGGGCCAATCAACTGCTCCTATACAGCACTCGTCTCAGCAGTTCGGACGATTTTTCTGGCGATTACCAACCCATCCCAGGACGTGAATGATGGTGTGTTCCGACCGCTTGAAATCATTACAGATCCGAAATCGGTATTAGCGGCAGAACGGCCTGCCCCAGTCTCGATCTATTGGGAAAGCATGTTGGCGGGAGCGGACCTGATCTGGCAAGCTCTTGCACCGGAGCTTCCAGAACGTTTATCTGCCGGACATCTATTGTCTGTCTGCGCTGTCATCTTAGCTGGGAATCACCATGAGACGGACGAACCATTCCTGATCGTCGAACCTTCTGTCGGAGGCTGGGGGGCAGCAAAAGATCAAGACGGTGCCAGAGGGCAATTTTGTATCGGAGACGGTGAGACGTACAACGTTCCGGTTGAAGTGGCCGAAACACGGTATGGAGTCATGATTGATGAATACAGTCTCCGGACAGACGGAGCAGGTGCCGGTGAATATATCGGTGGCGCAGGAGTGATTCGTTCTTATCGGGCGATGACGGATAGTCAGATGGTTTCCGCAACGTTTGGAAGGAATAAATTCGTACCTTGGGGAACGAATGGTGGAGAAGATGGTTCACCAAACGAATTCATCATCGAAAAGGCGGATGGTGAGGTTGATGGTCCATTCGGAATCTATCCACGTTATCCATTGAATAGGGGAGACGTCGTCAAGCTGATGACTGCGACTGGTGGAGGTTACGGGAATCCGGAAGACCGTCCTGCCGAACAAGTTGCACTTGATGTGAAAAATGGGTACATCACTGTCGAACAAGCAAAAGAAAAGTTCGGTGTCATCGTCGATGGGGAGACCTTCCATGTCGAAAGCGTTACTGAACTGAGGAGGAAACGCTGATGATGGTTGTGGACATCCATGAAACTGCTGCTCAGGAAAACAGGGCGTTTTCTCTCAGGACCCTGTTTGAAGAAGAAAAACAAGATATCACCGTAAAAGTCGGGACAGTAACGATCCATCCTGGTGAAAGAGTGCCTCTAGCTGGTGTTTCGAACCATGAAGAAAATGAATATTCTGTCATCGTAAAAGGGTCGATCCTTACTGAAATAAAGGATGAACAGACTCGGGTTTCTGCCGGGCAAGCAACATTCATACCAGCTGGTGAGGAACATATTGCATTCAACGATGGTAGCGAGGCTTGTGAACTCGTATTCGTTCTAGTCGGATAAGTAACCGACTTCGTTTTTACCAAAATAAAGTATTGGGGGGATAGAAGCATGAATGAAAAAGGAAATACGAATTCAGTAGGTAAGGATGAAGCTCTTGCTCGAATTCCACAGGATAAAAGACAGCACTGGTTGACTCCAGCAATGATTTTCGGCGGACTGGAATTCACGATTCCGGTATTGATGGCCGGGGCGACGCTTGCAGGCGCTTTCGGTATGTCCGCCATCTTTTGGATCCTGTTGGTCGCATTATTCGTTTTCCAATGGCTTGGGAACGCAATTTCAGGTTATATCGGCGCGAAGACTGGTCGTTCTTCTTCCGTGATTGCCAGGAGCAGCTTCGGGGCTTCGCAGGCGAGATTCATCGTCGGGCTAACCATCTTCATCGTTTCATTAGGTTGGTGGGCTTTGCAAACAGCCGTTGCAGGAAACGCGATTTCCGCGATGATCGGGATTGATTATGAAAACCAGATTTTTTCCTGGGGGATTGTCACGGTCATCGTCGGCCTGTTGTTTGCGATTCCTTCCATTATCGGATACGGTTCGATGAAATGGACAGATTATATCGCTGTGCCAGCCGGCCTGATCCTGATCATCGCTGGAATATTCTACGCATTGAAGAACACCGGGTTAGAAACAATCACCTCCTGGAAGCCTGAGCCATCGATGACCTTTTTGGGAGCGGTTAGCCTGATCATCGGCGTCAATGTTTCCCAATGGGTGATTGCTTCAGACTATACACGTTACGCGAAACCTAAAGTCAAGGACAATATCCTGATTCCATTAGGGATCATCGGTGTAGGATTCCCTTTGTTCTATGTGGGGGCAATCATGTCCGTGGGAGTAGGTGATGCAGATATCGTGAACGTCATGATGAATCTCGGATTTCCTGTCTGGGGATTCTTGATCCTTTGGTTTGCAACCTGGACAAGTCAACTAGTCAACAATTACAGCATGGGGCTGGCCCTTGCGAATATGTTGAATGTCAATTCGAATAAAGGGCGTGCATTATTGACACTAGGCGGCACCATCATTGCAATCATCATCGCTCTTGCAGGAATCTTGGATTATTTCATGGATTTCCTTTATATGACCGCATTGATCTACCCTGCAATCGCCGGCGTGATGATGGCCGATTTCTTTTTCCTAAGGCATCAACAATGGATCGATAATAAAGGATGGAACTGGATGGCGACGATCGCCTTGGTGGTAGGGACGTTTGTCGGCTATTTGACTCAATATGTCAATTCGTTCGGTCTTCCAGCTGTACAATCGCTTATCGCTTCAGGAATCGTATACTTGATTGCAATGAATATCAAAAAGAACATGAAACCGGATCATTTTACTAAACAGGAACCTCAAAATCTTCGGAAATCAGGATAATCTTGAAATCTTAAAACAAAGCAATAGAAAGTATGATCTATTAGATCGGGGCTTGGGTTGATAACAAGCCTTTTTTTTTGAGAATGACTACCGTTTTTGGGGTATCTTCTTTTATTAGTTAACCTTTGAAAAATAAAGCAAGATTAATAGTTATTATTCGTGCATAGATATATAAATTATTAAAGTGTAATAGTTTCAGTTGGGCCATCGATGAAAGAAAAGGTGTCCTCGTCCATTTTTCTATTGAACAAGGAAAGAATGATTCAAAGCCAAGGGGGAACTTTCCACATACTCGATTTAAAGAATGGATTATACATCAAGAGCAAGGACATCGGATTACTTCAAACTTATGAGGGTTGGGCAAGTTTTACAGGAACAGCAAAAATGAATGCGGAAACTGCACCAGTACTCATCAAAATGGATGAAGAAAATCCATTCACAAGTAAACAAACCATCGATATTCGGGTTGGGGAACATCACTATGAAGGTGAATTGAAAGGAAGATGGATATTCGATAGAACTACAGGAAATGAATATCGCACAAAGAGAGACCATTCACGACGGATGGTCTCTCTTTTGCGAGTCTGCACAGGTACATTAGTGCTTAAATCTCGAAAGCGGTGGACATCGGTTAGCATGAGCTGACACTTTTGCATTGTGACTGTGAAGTAGTCTTGTAATCCATTATTCCTTGAGAATAGGTGTAATGGTTTTGTTTTTATAGGTGAGGATAAAACGATCAGAGTAGTAGAGTCGCCTTGTTTTCCACTTGCATAGATAAATGAATGCTCATTTGAAAGATAGATAGCTGTCTTATCAAGGCAGCTTTTTTATATTCAAGTGTAAAGACCGTCTAATAAATCCACTTTATTTTATATTGACTAAACGTTCATTCAAAAGTAAAATAATGTTAAAAGAGTGAATGGAGGTTGAACGATGGATTTGCATTATGAGGTAAGTGGAAACGGGGAACCTGTTATACTCCTTCATAGTGGTGGTGCGGATTTACGTGATTGGACATTTGTTACTCCCTTTTTAGCGGAACATTTTAAAGTCATCACTTTTGATGGGCGGGGTGTCGGGAATTCACCAGACCCATCAGGCAAAGTCAATTATGTAGAAGACCTGAAGAATCTGCTTGACTATTTTGAACTGGAAAAGGTCATGCTTGTCGGTCATTCGATGGGGGGCCAGATTGCAACGGATTTTACACTGGAATATCCCCAAAGAGTATCGAAGCTTATTTTGATCGCACCGGCATTGTCAGGGTATCCTTATTCAAACGATTTTGGGGAATACATAAAGAAGATAAATGAGGCTGCGCCTAACGTTGATAGAATGATGGAGTTATCACTTAGTGCCCCATCTTATCAAGTTGTTATGGATAGCCCGCAACACGATTTGATGGTTCAAATGCAAAGAGATTATTTGAACCGGATCATCCAATGGCCGGCATTTGAAATGATTTGGCCACAGCCACCGACGTTTGAAAGGCTTACCGAACTGCCAGTAGAAACGCTATTTATTATCGGAGAAAAGGAATTACCGGATAATCAGCGAGTGGCAGATTGCTTTCGGAAGGTCCCATCTGTACGTGTCATTGAAATTCTGAATGGCGATCATATGGTGACGCTTACCCACCCTGCAGAACTTTCTCGTCTTATTACTGACTTTATGGAGGATGAATGTAAACATGCCGCGAACACCAACAGAGAATGAACGCATTCGGAAAATATCCCAGGAAAAAATTCATACAGCTGCAATGGAATTGTTTATAAAACAGGGTTATCACACTACTTCAATCAGTGATGTTGCTAAACAAGCAGGGATTTCGAAAGGTTTGCTTTATAACTATTACAAGGGGAAAGAAGAGCTGCTTTCTAGAATGGTCGAGGTTCGGATCCAAGAGATCGCCAAAGTGCTGGAAGGAACGGCTGATTATCAAACCCCTGCTGAACAACTGAAGTACATTGTCAATGGGGCGATCGATAACGTCTGTCAAAATCCTGATGTCCATCGGTTTTATTTGCACCTGCAGACACAGCCGGAAGCTGATGAAGAATTAATCAAATACAGCAGGAAGCTGGTCGAAGAAAACGCAAAACTGTTCGAAGTGCAATGTGAGATTTTCGAAAAGATGGCAGTCGAGAACCCCAGGAAAAGGTCGTTGTACTTTTCCTCAACCCTGCAAGGAACCATGCTGATGATCTCAAGTTATCCACATCAATTTCCTATAGAAGAGATAAAGAAACAAATAATCGATGAATTTTGCAGACCTTAGTAAAATAGAAAGGGATGAAAGATTGCTAGTTAACTGCCTCAAATCAGGGGCAGTTTTTTTGTACACAAAGATATGTGTTTATGTGTTTAATTCATTTCATACAATGATATGGAACGTGAATTGACTACCGGTTGGCAACGGCTTATGATGAAGGTAACCAAATCCGAGAAAAGGAGCTGTCCTTATGACGTTCGCTCGACCCCCTTGTTAATCTGTAAAACCAGTCGGTGAACGAGCACCTCCGTCGATGATTGCATATGTGTAGCAATCAGAAATGGAAGGGGCCCGGTTCATGGACACGATCAAAAATATCAACAAGCTATATGCGATCCGGTTTTTTTACAACTTGATCCCGGCATATGTGATCGAACGATTATTCTGGGAAGAACGGGGCATGTCGATCCAGATGGTTGTCTATACCGAAATCATCTATGCGATCACGATTGTCTTTCTGGAAGTACCCACCGGCATCATCGCCGACAAGTGGGGCCGGAAGAACCTGATCATCGCGAGTGCCTTCCTCGGGTGTATGGAGTTCCTGATTCTCGTCTATGCCACGGAATTCTGGCACTTTGCGGTTGTCGTCATACTAGCGGGCATCGGTACTTCAGCAACCAGTGGGGCAGGAAATGCGTTGCTGTATGACACGTTGCTGATGAGTAAAAAGGAGTACGCTTTTGAAAAGCATCTCGGCAGATTGAATGTGTTCGATTTCTCAGCGGGGATTCTCGCGGCTTTAAGCGGAAGCCTATTGGCGAACCGCTTCGGATTTGAATTGAACTACTGGTTATCTTTTTCTGGAATGATGGTTTCGCTCCTCATCTCCTTGTTACTCGTGGAACCTGTAATTAAAAGCGGGACAGAGGAAACGGTCAAAGTCAGCCAGTATCTGAAAGCATCACTCGATCTGTTCAGGAACCATCATGGCATCGGTCTTGTCGTCCTCGTCGGGATGGTGACAGGTGCAGCGATGAATTTCATCGATGAGTTCTGGCAGCTTTATCTCGAGCGGCTGACGATCCCAGTCGTCTATTTCGGCGTATTTTCATCCGTTCTTTTCCTGTTGAGGCTGCCTGGGAACCTATTAGCTTACAAACTGAAAAACCGGTTCAGCTACCGGATGCTGCTGTCCGGTGTGCTACTGGTGTTTGCCGCAGGCTTCATATGCATGTCGTTCATCAAAGGGTATGCAGGGATCACAGCGATTTTACTCGTATGCCTGTTTTCAGGAATCGTGGAGCCGATCACCACGGGTTATTTGCATCATCAGATCGATTCGACGATGAGAGCAACCATCGATTCCTTTCAATCCCTGGGATACAATGTCGTCCTCATCTTTACAAGTCTGGGGTTCGGCTACTTTTCAAACCACTTCGATCTCTTCGGAGGATACGGTTTCATCGGCATCCTTTGCACACTTTTCCTGGTTTCCTTTTGGACCGTATCGAAAGCACGCATGAATTAAACTGCTGAGGGATAGATTGCGTTAAGCAGCCTATCACTTTTCCTTACCGGCATCCGGTAAGTGTTTTGCCTTTTCGAAACCATTATTCCTTGATTACAGGGATGATGGTTTTGTTTTTAATAGGGGAGGATAGAACAACCAGAGTAGTAGAGTCTCCATGTTTCCCGCTAGCATTGATGAAGGACTCCAGTGTTTCCATAGATTCAGACATAACCTTGAGCAAATAATTATAGGGACCGCTGATCCGATGGACTTCAATCACATCATCTGATTCCTGACAAAATTGAATGAACTTTTCACAATCCTTCGTATGGAATAAGAGAAAAGCCGTTGTATGCCTGTTCACCTTATGAGGGTTTACAATTGTTCGATAATGGTCAATCACTTCATTTTCTTCAAGTCTTTTTACTCTCTCTGTCACCGCTGGCTGTGACATCGCCACCATCTTCCCTAATTCGGTCATGGAAAGGCGAGCTTGTTCTTGGAGTGTGAGTAAAATATCCTTATCAGTCTTATCCATTTCCCTGCCTCCTTTTCATTTCATAACGAAATAATTCCACATATCTTACGAATCTAAAAATCATTTGTTGAAGTTTGTTTTTCCCTTTATTTTATAACAGAATGATGTAAATCTCATTGAATATTGCCTGTAAAATTTCTCTGCAATTCTCTATTATTGGTGTAATCCATTATGAAGAGGGGAAATCCAATGCTGAACAAGTATCCATCTTTACTAAGCCCCATCCAAATTGGTGGATGGAAACTTAGAAATAGAATTGCGATGGCTCCAATGACACGCTGTTTTGCGGATGACAAAACGGGAGTAGTAGGAAATGATGTTGTCGAGTATTACAAAAAAAGAGCGAGTGATGGTGTTGGTCTTATCATAACTGAAGGGATTATAACGAGTCCTCGTGGGAAGGGGACTTTTAATCTCCCGGGTTTATATACGGAGGAACAGGTAAAGGGATGGCGGAAAGTGACGGAGGCTGTACACGAGGAAAAAGGCACAATCATCGCCCAATTATGGCATGTTGGGAGGCTTACACATCACAAAATCTCGGGTGGACTGCCACCCCAAGCTCCATCAGTGATAAGAGCGGAAGGGCATGTGCACCGTTATGGAAAGCCATTTGATATGCCTGAGGAAATGACTAAATCGGATATTAAAGAAACGATCCGACAATACGCGAAAGCGGCCAGAAATGCGATGCAAGCTGGGTTTGACGGCGTGGAAGTTCATGGAGCACATGGGTACCTGATCGATCAGTTCAATTCAGAAGTGTCGAATAAACGAACTGACGAGTATGGTGGTCATCTAGCTCAACGATTGACTTTTATGAAAGAGGTCCTTCAGGCTGTCTTGGAAGAAGCAGGAGCTGACAGGACGGTCATCCGGTTTTCGGAGTTGAAAGATGATACACCACATTTTAAGTGGGAAGACCCAGAAGCTGCAGTTCAAACATTTACAGACGCCTTCCGGAAAGTGGGAATAAAAATCCTCCACCCATCCGTCCATCAATTTGACAAGGTTCTGAAAAATGGGCAGACACTACATGAACTTGTGAGGGAGTATTGGTACGATACAATTATTGGAGTAGGAAATCTCAATCCATGTGTTGCAGATACCGCACTTGAAAAAAATATCATCAACCTTGCAGCATTCGGCCGTCCACTACTTGCAAACCCAGACTTTGTATCTAAACTGAAAAAGGAGACGCCTTTGGAATCTTATGATAGTAAAAAACATCTTGTAGAGCTTGTTTAGATGAAAAATAGATAGCTGTCTCCTGGCAGAAACAGGTAGAATATAAGTATGATTAATAAACTTGTAGGTAAGTTGCTTACATGAAGAGAGGATGATCGATATGCAAGCTGAAAAGTTGAGCAGTGAGGTTCAAAGTGAAATCATTCATTTACTAGTAAAAGCATTGAATGACCACTATGTATTTCCTGATGTTGCAAGGGAAATGGGTGAACAGATCGAAGGAAAGACAGCCAATGATGGTTACCTGAACATTCATGATACGGAAGACTTTTGTGCACAACTTACCAAAGATCTCCGTTCGATCAGTAGCGATAAACATTTAAGCGTAAGATACACGGAACAAGAGAAATCCATTGATCAGAACCGTAGTTTGTTAGAACAGAAAGAAGAGTACCTTCTGAAAGCCAAGGTTGATAACTACGGGTATAGTAGAATCGAGCGACTATCAGGCAACATCGGCTATATTGATCTTCGAAAGTTCTACAATCCTGAATACGCAGGAGAGGCAGCTGCAAATGCAATGAATTTGGTGGCCAATACAGAAGCACTCATTTTTGATCTGCGAAAAAATGGCGGTGGAAGCCCTGAAATGGTTGCCTTTTTAACAAGCTATTTGTTTGAATCCGATTCGTTTCATCTGAACAGTTTTTATATGAGGACCAACGATTCAATGAGACAGTTCTGGACATTGCCTTATGTTCCCGGAAAAAAATATGGTGAGAAACCAGTTTATGTATTGACGGGCCATGACACGTTTTCAGCTGCTGAAGAGTTCACTTATAATTTGAAAAACTTGAAACGGGCTACCATCATTGGGGAAACGACGGCAGGCGGAGCCAACCCAGGGGGCTTCCACCAACTGACAAAGCATGTGAGTATCTTCATCCCAAATGGACGAGCCATCAACCCCATCACCGAAACCAATTGGGAGGGAACAGGTGTTGATCCGGATATTGAAACAGTTCACCCATTTGAAAAAGCCTATGAACTTGCCCTGCAAGATGTCATTAATCAATACCAGGATAAGAAAGAATATGCGTTTCTAGTAAAAGAAGCCCGGGAGGCATTGGAACAAATCGAATGTTGGGTCAAAAAGTAAAACCATGCAGGTATAAATAGAAAAAGTGAGCGATTTACCATTGTTCTGACACTTTTAATTGGTTACTGAGGTGTATATATACAAGGAAGGGGGGAACGATCAACGGTGGATACTTATTTATTGCTTGTTACATTAGCAGCTATCGTCATTGTCATCACAACCGTATCCTGGCTGAATTGGCATGCTTTTATCAGCTTAACAGTAGCCAGTTTATTTTTGGGTCTGATGGCTGGACTATCCTTAGACAAAATTGTAACGGCATATGAAACCGGGGTAGGAGGAGTCTTAGGTTATCTGGTCGGGATCTTGGCATTAGGCACAATTTTAGGGAAAATGCTTTCCGAATCTGGAGCCGGACTGCAGATCGCCAATTATTTTGTACGGATTTTTGGTGTAAAACGCTTGCCGTGGGCTATGTTGCTTTCAGGTTTTATTATCGGGATTCCTGTATTTTTTGAAGTAGGTATTTTAATATTATTGCCTTTAGTCATTTCGTTACATAAAACAACGAAGCAAAATATTTTATTGATCGCCTTGCCGGTCATTGCAAGTCTATCCATCGTAGACGGTCTTGTTCCGCCACGTCCTGGCGCACTTGCTGCTATCAGCATATATGATGCCGATCTTGGAATGGTTCTTCTTTACTCTCTTGTAATCGCATTTTCTGCTGCAGTTATTGCAGGTCCATTGTTTGCAAAATGGGTGCACAAACGCGTTGTTCCTGAAAAAGAACCTGAATTGATCCGCATTAATACGGCTGCAACAGAATTGCCAAGCTCAGGTATGTCTTTCTTTATTATTTTATTGCCAGTCATTCTTATGATTCTCGCTGCATTAGCACCTTATGTACCGCTTCCGGAAAGCTATAAGAAATTCGTTGCACTTATAGGAAATCCGGTCATTGCATTATTGATTGCTGTATTTGCAGCATACTTTTTTCTTGGATTCCGTAAAGGGATGAATAGAGATCTTATTAAAAAATTCACTGAGGAAAGCTTGCTGCCAGTAGGTTCAATCGTATTGATCATCGGTGCAGGCGGCGGATTTAAACAGATATTGATCGAGAGCGGTGTTGGTGAGACAATGGGCAGCATGTCTGCAAATCTATCCCTGTCTCCGCTAGTGATGGCCTTTATCATTGCAAGCTTAATTCGAATTGCGACAGGCTCAGCAACGGTCGCCTTAACAACAGCTGCCGGTATTGTTTCTCCGATCATTGAGCATATGTCCGGGGTCAATTTGGAATTGCTAGTAATTGCAACAGGTGCAGGATCAATGATGTTTTCGCATGTAAACGATCCAGGCTTTTGGATGGTGAAAGAATATCTTGGATTAACCGTTACAGAAACCTTCAAAACGTTGACCGTACTGGAAACCATTCTTTCCTTAACCGCATTTGCAGGTGCTTTGCTGCTAAATCTATTTTTATAAAAGGCTGTTTTCTAAGCCTTGTTGCAAATAAAAATGGAGTGGCCGATTTCCGCTTCAGGTTGCTCGCTTACTGCGAGGCTGTCCAAAAATTTTGAGGACAGCCTCTTTTCTTTTTATTAAAATACCTTAAACCCTGGATGCGAAAAAGTGTAAAAAGTAACCTTTGGCCGGATTAATGCTCCAACCCGCCGGAATAGGCCCCAAACCCGCCGGATTCCGAGGAAAAGTGGCCGGATTATACTCTCATTCCGCCGGATTACTCATGAAAGTGGCCGGATTAACTTCTAATCCGGCGGGAATAAGTTAAAATTGTTGCCCTTGCCCCCTAATATTGTCTTCTGGGGCAAGGAGGAGTTTGTATATACCTATTGTTTTTCCCATACTTGATACATGGGTCACATCGTTCATCCAGCTGTGTGCATTCTACACTGCTGAACATCTAAATTTTTATAAAGAAAAACCATCGACGAGCGGGTGTTTACCGAAAGTTTTTTAATACAATCATGCAAAAAGGATTGTATCTAAGCGGTATTAATAGTAATATACTATTAAATTTAATAGTATGACACAAATATAGATTTATAGATTTATTAGTATAACCTAAAATCCAACACTACAAGTCAAAATAAGAGGGAGCTCATATGTGAAAAACCAGGAAATCGTTTATGTCGTTTCTGATTCGGTTGGCGAAACAGCTGAATTGATGGTAAAAGCAGTTGCAGCACAATTTAACGGTGGAGAGGTTGAAATCAAACATATTTCTTATGTAGAGGATGTAAAAGATCTTAATAATGTCATTACTGCTGCGAAGTATAGTAATTCCATCATCGCCTATACACTGGTGGTGCCTTCTTTAAAGCAATATCTTGATGATGGGGCAAGGGAAGAGGGGGTCATTGCGATTGATTTGATGAATCCGCTGATGGAAGCCTTCAGTCAAAAATTCAGGAAAGAACCAGTACGGCAGCCAAAACTTATAAGGCAAATGGATGAAAACTATTTTCGTAGAGTTGAAGCCGTTGAGTTCGCAGTCAAAAATGATGATGGGCAAGATGTAAGAGGGCTCAGCCGTGCAGATATTGTATTGATTGGTGTTTCCAGAACATCAAAGACACCACTTTCCATGTATCTGGCCCACAAAAGATTCAAGGTGGCAAATGTCCCGTTAGTACCTGAAATAACGCCTCCTGATGAACTTTTTGATATTCCTAAAAATAAATGTGTGGGTTTAGTCATAACACCTGATAAATTGAATGAAATACGGAAGGAACGATTGAAGAATTTAGGATTAACAGCCCAGGCGAATTATGCGAATCTGAATCGGATCCTTGAAGAATTAGAGTATGCTGAAAAGATTATGAAACGGATAGGTTGTCCGATTATCAATGTCTCAAATAAAGCAGTAGAGGAAACAGCTGACTTGATATTAGCGATGTTAAAAAAGAGAGGGGTAATATTCCATGACTAAATTCGTCTATATGTTCGATGAGGGGAGCAGTGAACAAAAGGAACTTTTAGGAGGCAAAGGGGCTAACCTGGCAGAAATGACCCGGATCGGTTTGCCTGTTCCTTACGGATTCACCATTTCGACAGAGGCTTGTAATTTGTATTACGAGGCAGGAAAATCCATCCCTGAAGAGATCGAATTTCAGATTTCAAAAGCGCTTCAAAACCTTGAAGAAAAAACAGGTAAACGTCTTGGAGACCCCTCCAATCCGCTGCTTGTATCTGTCCGCTCGGGTGCAGTACATTCGATGCCAGGAATGATGGATACAGTTTTGAACCTTGGGATGAATGATCAAACAGTGGAGGGCTTGGCAAACCTTACGAAAAACGCTCGTTTTGCTTATGACTCTTACCGTAGGTTCATTCAGATGTTCAGTGATGTGGTTTTGAAAGTTGATGTTTTTTATTTTGAGCAATTTTTAGAAGAATATCGGATTGAAAAAGGCTACCAATCAGACCCTGAAATGGCTGCAGATGATTGGAAAGAAGTGATCAAGGGATACAAAGACCTTGTTGAAAAGCATGCTGGAAGGACTTTTCCTGAGAATCCGAAGGAACAATTATCTTTATCGATCCGTGCCGTATTTGATTCATGGAATAACCAACGTGCGATCGTATACCGGCGTCTTCAGAAAATCCCCGGTCATTTTGGAACAGCTGTAAATATTCAAAGCATGGTATTTGGAAATATGGGCAATGATTCTGGTACGGGAGTCGCTTTTACCCGGAATCCATCTACCGGTGAAGCAAAACTTTACGGTGAATATTTGATAAATGCCCAGGGTGAGGATGTTGTTGCTGGAATTCGTACTCCGCAGCCCATTAAAACTACTCTCCAAGAGAAAATGCCGGACGTTTATGAGCAGTTTGTTGAAACAAGTCACCTTCTTGAAAAGCATTATCAAGACATGCAGGACATTGAGTTTACAGTAGAACGAGGAAACCTATTCATTCTCCAAACAAGGACAGGTAAACGAACGGCTCAAGCTGCTCTTCGAATCGCGGTGGAACTCGTAAATGAACAAATCATTCGTAAGCAGGAAGCCCTTTTACGTGTAGATCCAGAGCAGCTTGATCAGCTTCTCCACCGTCGTATTGATGAATCCTACGTACGGAAACCGTTAGCCAAAGGTCTACCCGCATCACCTGGGGCCGCAACAGGGCAGGTAGAATTTGATGCGGATGAAGCAGAACGATTGGCGAAAGAGGGCAAAAAGGTCATTCTTGTTCGTCCAGAAACAACACCGGATGATATTCATGGCATCGTTTCTTCCCAGGCGACAGTCACGAGCCGTGGAGGAATGACAAGTCATGCAGCTGTGGTTGCAAGAGGTATGGGTAAAGCTTGTATATGTGGCTGTGATGCATTACGTATTGATTTGAAATTAAAGCAGTTCCACGTGGGAGATACAATTGTCAACCGAGGGGATCGTATTACGATTGACGGTTCAACGGGTGAAATTTTCTTAGGTGAAATTCCAATGATCGAGCCAAAGCTTTCAGATGAGTTTCAATTGTTGCTTGATTGGGCAGATAAGGAAAGGACACTTGGTGTAAGAACAAATGCTGATAATCCTGCCGATGCCAAGAAGGCTCTTGAATTTGGAGCAGGTGGAATCGGATTGTGCCGTACAGAACATATGTTTATGGATGTGAAGCGTATCCCAATTGTTCAGGATATGATCCTTGCTGAAACATATGAGGAGCGTGAAGTGGCCCTCAGCAAGCTGTTACCCATGCAACAGGAGGACTTTGAAGGAATCTTTGAAGTCATGCAGGGTTATCCTGTAACGATCCGTTTATTAGACCCTCCTCTTCATGAGTTCTTGCCTGATAAGGAAGAACTGCTTGTTGATATAACCAGGCTTCAGATGACAGATCCAAATGCTAAGGAATTGCATGAAAAAGAGCATCTGTTACGAAAAGTACGGCAGTTGGATGAATTCAACCCAATGTTAGGGCACCGCGGCTGCCGATTGGGTATGGTTTACCCTGAAATTTACCTCATGCAGACCAAAGCCATTTTTTATGCGATTGCGAAGGTTATGGAAAAAGGCATAGACGTAAAACCTGAAATCATGATTCCTTTGGTCGGACATGTAAATGAGTTGAAAGAAATGCGGCAATTGGTGATCAATGCCGGGTTACAGGTTGAAGAAGAAACCGGACAGAAATTTGATTATCTCATTGGAACGATGATCGAAGTGCCGCGTGCAGCCTTGACAGCTGACCAAATTGCTCAAGAAGCGGACTTTTTCTCGTTTGGAACGAATGATTTAACCCAGACAACCTTCGGATACAGTCGTGATGATGCAGAGGGTAAATTCCTTCAAGCGTATATCGAGAATGAAGTTTTATCAGAAAATCCATTTACATCTCTTGATCAAGAAGGTGTCGGAAAGCTTGTTGACACTGGCGTGAAGCTTGGCAGGAGTACAAAACCAGGGTTGAAAACAGGGATTTGCGGCGAGCATGGTGGAGAAAAATCATCGATACAGTTCTCCCATGAGGTAGGGTTGGATTACGTAAGCTGTTCACCATACCGTGTACCTCTTGCACGGCTGGCGGCAGCTCAAGCTAAAATCAAACATGAACAAAAACAATCCGAACCTCAAACACAACTATAAAAAAATTAGTGGACTATACGCCACTGTTTTCACTTGCAAAGACTCGCCGATCGGCGGGTCTTCTTTAACTAAACGTCACAAAATGGTGAAAAACGCGTGGCTTTAATTTTGAATGAAATAAACGTTGACAAAAGCAACGTATTTAAGTATAAATAAATTAAATAATCAGAAAATGGTGAATAATTTGTATAATGAAGAAATCAGGAAGTTCAATCGATTTTATACTCGGGTATTGGGTCTGGTAAATCAATACTCTGAAACCAGTTTGTTTTCTATACTAGATTCACAGATTTTATATGAAATCTATTCTAGAGATGTTTGTCTCCAGAATGAGCTGTGTGAGTTCTTTTCAATAGACAAAGGATACATGAGCAGGATTCTTAATAAATTCAGCAATCAAGGTTTGATTATAAAAAAACAGTATGATCGGGATAAAAGAAAAGTCCAATTGGTCATTACAGAGAAAGGAGAAGAACAGACAAAAA
This sequence comes from Pseudalkalibacillus sp. R45, assembly GCF_052246725.1. Lineage (NCBI taxonomy): Bacteria > Bacillati > Bacillota > Bacilli > Caryophanales > Fictibacillaceae > Pseudalkalibacillus > Pseudalkalibacillus sp. R45. The sequence goes on from NZ_JBQQCL010000010.1 coordinate 127,800, forward strand.
CTCTGATTGATTCTTCCAATTTTTATGTAAATAGAATGATCAAGGATCTTCCTGCATCAGAACTCAACAAGTTGATTGCCTCCATGAAAACGATCAAAGACATATTGAACAAACAAGTAGATATTGGTAGTTCTAATAGTAGAGGAGGAGAAAAGTTTGAGTAATGTCTACATTGTCGTGGTGGTCCTTTATTTGTTATTGATGATTGGCATGGGAATTTATTATGCGAAACGAGAAGTGAGGACAAGTGAAGATTTCATGGTGGCGGGAAGACGCCTTCCCAGAATTGTTCTTATCGGTACACTATTGGCTACATGGGTTGGTTCTGGAACGGTCGTAGGAGGAGCCAGCTTTATCTATCAATATGGACCCTTTGCCTCAATCATTTACTTTGCAGGTGCTCCGATCGGTATATTCATTCTCTATTTCATAGCTGATAAGGCACGTTCCTTGAGTAAATATACCATTCCAGAAATGTTGGAAATCAAATTCGGAAAGAATACGAGGACGATCTCTGCGTTATTCATCCTATTAGCGTATGTCGGGATCACTTCGTATCAATTCATCGGTGGAGGTTATGTTCTTAGTCTCACTACTGGGATGTCTGTTGAATTAGGTACGTTGATAACCGCAGCTGTCGTCATTTTTCTCGCTACGACAGGTGGAATGTTTTCTGTAGCCTATACTGATTTTCTAAGCTCCTTCCTTATCGTTATTGGTTTTATCATTGGTATTCCGTTTGCCTTATCAGCTGCTGGTGGGTTTGAAGGATTGACAGCTGGATTGGCAGACCATCAATTAGCATGGGATGGCGGATTGACCTTTCCTCAATTACTGGGCTTTTTCTTACCAACATTTCTCCTGATTTTAGGTGACCAGAATATGTACCAACGTTTTTCATCCGCAAAATCTCCCGAAGTCGCCAAGAAATCTACCATCGGATTCTTGGCTGGAGATCTATTGATCATGGGGCTGGCAATTTTGCTTGCAACATGTTCAATCGTGCTTTTCCCGAATATTCCTCCAGATACTGCTATCTTAGAACTTGCAGCGAGTGGACTGCCAATCGGTATAGGCTCTCTTATTCTTGCTGCATCGGTTGCATTCATCATCACTACTGGAAACTCCTACTTGTTATCTTCAGCAGGCAACTTAGTTTACGACTTGATTCAGGGGCTTAAAAAGAAAAAAATCGATGAAGGTAAGATTCTTGGTCTGAATCGTTATATCGTGATCCTCCTTGGGATTTTTGCATATAGTCTTGGACAATTCTTCCCATCTGTGTTGGCTATTCAGATGTACTCCTACACGATGTATGGGGCTGCAATCACCCCGACGATTCTGGCTAGTTTCCTCTGGAAAAGAGCGACAACTGCTGGTGTTTTGTCATCGATCATAATTGGTGGAGTTGCTACGATCTTCTGGGAAATCGGTCTTCAGAAACCGATGGACTGGAACAGCGTACTGTTTTCATTACCTCTGTCCTTACTCGTGTTGATCATTGTGAGTTTACTGACAACGCCCAAAAAGCTTGACGTCAAACCGGGAACAACGATCAATAAATAAAATTGGAGGGTATCAAGGATGAATATCAAAAAGCGTATAGGGATTTTTCGAAGTTACCTGAAAGAAAATGATTTGTCTGCTGCAGTTGTCATGTTGCCTGATCACCAGTATTACTTGACTGGATTCAGAGCTTTAATTTACTCACGGCCCATTTATCTAATTGTTGATGCTGAAAAAAGTACGTTGATCGTTCCTGGTCTGGAAGAGCTACATGCGCTCCAGAAAGCAGAAGTGGATCACGTCGAAGTGTATTACGAACATCCTGAAGAGATGAACACCAATCAGATGAAGGTGGTAAAAGAAGTTTTGACCCAATACTCCCCTGGAACTGGGGTGGGGTTGGACCTGGGCAGTGCACCTGCCAGTCTCTATCAATTGATTTCAGATCTCGGCTTTTCCATATCGGATGTAGGAGAACAACTGGTACGTATGCGATATATAAAAGATGAAGAAGAGATTGAGATGATGAAAAAAGCAGGTGAATTAGTTAACCTGGGTGTGAAAACTTCCATTGAAGCTTGTATGGAAGGGACAAGTGAATTGGAAATCGATTCAAAAGGGAATTTGGAGATCTATAAAAAAGCATCGAATGATTATCAAGAGGCGACATTGGACCTCGTCGTCATGTCACCTTCTGGTAAAGTGAGAACGACGTTACCGCATGTTTTCTCCAATACAAGGCGTTTCGAAAAGGGAGATGTCATTATCCACAGTCGTCAGGTAGCCCTGAATGGATATCGGGCTGAATTGGAAAGGACCATCTTTGTCGGAGAACCTGATCAAGAACAAAAGAAGATTTTTGAAGTGGCGACAGAAGCCCAATTGAAAGCATTGGAATTCATTCGTCCAGGGGTGAAGGCGTCAGAAGTAGATAAAGTAGCAAGAAAGATCATCGAAAAAGCCAACTTAGCGAAATACGCTGTCCATCGAACAGGCCATGGCTTAGGAATATCGGCACATGAAGAACCTTATGTCCGATTTGATGATGATTTGATATTGGAAGAAGGCATGGTCTTTTGTATCGAACCGGGAATATACGTCCCGGGAATAGGCGGATTCAGACACTCTGATACGGTTGTCATCAGAGAACATGGCATGGAGTTGATTACAGAGTATCCCAAAACACTCAATCAATTGATCCTTCAATAATTTCAATATTATTTGAGACACCCTCGACATGGATGGTGTCTTTTTTTCGTATTCAGCCAAAATGATCATACGGAAAAGAAACTAGTTTTCATTCTGGACAGAGTCCACTGGTAAAGTGTTCATCCGTTGTTGAAGTTTGATGAATGATTGGGTACAGAGTCTGTATATCCCAGTTGAACACAAGCTTCCTACAATCATTAGCGTAATAGGAACAAAAAGTACAATCGTAATTGCCAATAGCAATAAAAGTAAACAACCGATCGTAATGAGAAATTGGCCAATAGCAAATAGGAAGGAATTTCGGATAACCCCAAGTGTCTTCTCCCTATAATTAACAAGAACAGGAAATAGATAGAGTGATGTGATTATGTATAAAAAAATAAACAAAAAAGTAAAAGCCGTCATGATGACTCTTAACTCATCCGGCATTCTGAAAACTAAAGTCATATTAAGATACAAAAGAAAACCTATACATGTCCAAATAATGCCCAGTCCAAAGCTTTGTTTGAAATTTTCCTTGAAATGATACCAAAACGATCGAATGATACTTATTTCGCTTTCTTCGGTTTGTTCTCTAATGACAGCGAACATCGCAGCCGTTCCAGGAAAAATAGTCAATACAGGCAGGCAGGTTAATAGCCAAAGAAAATTTAATAGTAAAAAACGATAACATTTATCTAAAATGCGATAGACCACGTTATCATAACTGAATATATTCATCTGATCACCTTTATTAATAAAGTTTTTATTATCTACTAGTTATAATGGAACCCTGACAAAAAATCAAACATTTTTTAAAAATTCAGATTTTTTCAAAAATACCCTTGATTTATTTTCAATTTTCGGTATATTGAAAATATGAAAATACTAAATTCGAAAATTTCAGACTTAACTAAAAATATTGCGGGAGAAATATTGAAATACAACATTGGTGAAAGGATTCCTACAACTCCGGTTTTAGCCGAGAAATTTACTGCTGGATACGGAACGATCGATAAAGCCATGACAGCACTTAAAGAAATGGAGGCAATTAAAGTACAGCCTAAAGGCCAAATGGGTACGTATCTATTGGAAAAGGATACAGCTCTATTATGGTCTATCATGGATCGAGGTCCCGTTAAAGGTTCTCTTCCTATCCCAAGCACACTTGAATTCCAAGGGTTAGCTTCAGGGATTGCAAGAACACTGAAATCGAAGAATATAGCGTATACTTTTTCTTTTAATAATGGGTCTTCAAAACGGATCAATGAATTGCTCAATCATCAATGTGATTTTATTCTCCTGTCACATCAAGCAGCAGATTTGGCTCAACAAAAATGGGCTAATCTTGAGATCATAAAAACGTTTGATGAAAAGAGTTACTACGAAGATATGATCGTATTATGTAATTCAACTGCTGTAAAGGAGGTGGAGGAATGGAGAATTGGTGTGGATAATACATCTCTAGACCATATCACCTTTTCAGACCGTGTATTTCCACAAAATACAAAAGAAGAAGTCATGTATATGCACATACCGTATCTTATCGCGGATGGTGTGATTGATGCTGCGGTATGGCACAGTTCTCAACTTGTGCCTACTAAGTTGATTCATACGTTGACTTACTATCCAGTCCAGTATGAGGAGAATAATAGTGAGGTGAAGAACATGGCGGGGGCAATCATGGTTAATACCGATCGAAAGGAAAATTACGCCTTTCTATCAGAAATGTTCAACAATGATAAAATCTTAAAAATTCAAAAAGAAGTGATGACCCGAATAATAACCCCTTATTATTAATCCTCTGACATGAAGTGTACATTTAATAAATCAAATTGGAGGCTGATGATGAAAATACAATTGAGTGAGCAAGAGAAATTGACCAAACAATTAAATCCAGAAACACTTGAAATCGCTGTGGAGCAAGTAAAAGCAAACGGATATGTAATCTTTGAAAAAGTCGTTCCGGAAGAGAAGATTACAAGAATCCGAACGGAATTCGATGTATTGTTCGATGATTACATCAGTAAGAAGGGGTATAACACCGGAACAAATCGGGCTCAAATGTTTCTCCCATTTGAAAACCCTTACATCGATGAGGATATCATATGTAACCCCATAGCAACCTCTGTGATCGATCGTCTGCTTGGAGAGGACAATCATTGTAATTATTTTGCCTCTGACACTCCGATGCCAGGCTCTGATTATCAAAATGCCCATTGTGATATCATGCCTTTATTTCCTGATTTGGATATCCCTTTACCTGTTTTCAGTCTTGTATTGAACATCCCGCTCGTCGATGTAACCGAAGAGAATGGACCGCTGGAGATCTGGCCAGGGGGTACACATCGGAATCCGGATCGATCAAATCATGATACTTTGAATGATACGGTCAATCCACACTTGCACATCGTACGAGCTGCTGAACATATGCATTCAGAAAAGGTGCACATGTCTGCTGGCTCGATCCTGATACGGGATATTCGTATGTGGCACCGCGGAACACCAAACAATTCAGATTATCGTAGAACCAATCTTGCAATGATTTTTAATAGAAGCTGGTATGGAGCAGGGTCTTCCATTGATATACCACAAGAGACATATGATTCGCTTCCACCGAAAGCAAAAGAGCTTTTCAGAATGCACAGAATCGGGAGCCCTGCGAAAGTCCCCTGGGCATGAATTGACATGACTTGAATCGAAACGTTTCAACAGCTTTATTGAAAGGAGTCAATATATGAGAATCTATCTTATTGGTGCAGGCTTTATCGCAAAAACGCATGCAGAAGCAACCATGAAACTTCCAGATCATGAAGAGATCGAATTGAAAGTAGCTGACCCGAATCCCAGCGTATTGAAAGGATTCACGGACCAATATCCAAATGCTGTTCCATTTTCGGATACCGATGAGATGCTTGCGGAAAAAGCAAGAAGTGATGATATTGTAATTGTTTGTACCCCTCCATTCTTACATTTTGAATTGTCCAAACAGGCACTGCAGTCAGGTCGTCACGTGTTATGTGAAAAACCACTGGTCATGAATCAAGAAGAATCTGATGAATTATATGAAATTGCAAATGCCCATGCCAAGTTTCTAGGATGTTGCAGCAGCAGATTCATTGGATTGTCGAAAAACAAGGAAATCAAACGATTGATCCGCTCTGGGGTAATTGGAGATGTTTATAAAGTTTCCTATATCCATCGTGGCCAAAGATCAAGACCAGGAATCGAATACCAGCCGGAAAGCAGATGGTTCCTGGATCGCTCCAAGAGTGGAGGTGGTGTCGTGATGGATTGGGGACCCTATGATTTTGCTATACTGAATGATTTGTTCAATCCAACCTCTGTGGACATGATGGCAGCATGGACAAGTAGACCACAGACACAAACGGATCCTGTTGATGTCATATACGATGTTGAAGGACACGGAAGTGCAATGATGAGATATGAATACGAAGATAAACAAATAATGGTCCACTATGAACGAGCATCCTGTACGCATGGTAAACCATATCATCACGTTGAAATCGAAGGAACGAAAGGAGCGCTTGAATGGTCCCCTTATTTTGAATCGGACACGATCATCCATAGATTTGATAAAGACGGTGATGTAAAGATGGAAGAAAAAGAGATGACTAACGATAGTGATATTGATTTTATGGATCATCCACTCTATCATTTTTACCTTAAAGTCACCCGAAAACCTTCTCAGGCTGTAACCAATGAACAGGCGCGCTTCAATTTTGCTTGTTTACAAGCTTTGTATAATTGTGCGGATACAGGAGCGGGTCAGCGTGTTACGCATATGTCATCTGAATCGAATTACTCGAATGTATAGGAGGTTGATTGATGGAAATATTCGGTTATTCTACAGCGATGTATGGCTGGTTTGATAGATATTGGGCTGAAAAAAAGAAAGAACCTTCTTGGGACGAAGTATTTCAGGATTGCGTGGATGCAGGGATGGATGCTGTTGAAATCGATCCCCGACCAGAATTGATACAATTGGCGGACTCTTATGGACTGTCAATTTCCGGTTCCTATGTGGGATTGCCGTTGCATGAATCAGAGATTGATATAGAAGAAGTTGTCATGCCCATCGCCAGAAGATTGGCTGAAGCAGGTGGAAGGGATTTGTTGGTGAATGCTGACCCGAAAGGAGGATGGAGTGTTTCGTTACCAAAATCGGAGGATGAAACCAAGAACCAGGGTATGCATCTGACCCGTATTTCTGAAGCCGTAAGCGGATTAGGATTGAAAGTTAGCCTACATAATCACGCTGATGATCCTCATAATGCAGATGCGGATCTCCGTTCAGTCATCGAGTTTTCAAGTCATGATGTCGGGCTTTGCATCGATACAGGATGGGCTCACGTTGCGGGCCATGATCCTATTAGATTGGTATCGGATTATCCAGAACGAATCTATGCTTTCCATCTAAGAAATCAAAAAGGTAGTATCCCTACTGAAGATCTAACCGCAGGAGAAATCGACATGGAGAGGCTGATTGCTGCTTTGGACAAGGTTCATTATAAAGGCTGGCTTACTTTCGAATTATGGCACCCTGAAGAAACGAAACCACAACGTACGATGGTGGAGGATACGAAGTTGTCGATTGAACATGTCAAGAAGTTAGTTGAAAAGCAGAGCGTTACGTAACGATTTATTTTACGAGGATGTTGAATCTATTAACGATGAATATTAAGGAGGACTTATATGAACAGATTTCGTTTTATCCTATTCATGTCGCTTTGTGCCCTTCTTGTTTGTGGTGGCCTTGCCGGGTGTACCGCCTCTCCTTCTGGAACTTCCAATGCCGAAAATGGGGACAAGGTTACAATTGATTTTTGGTATACATGGGGCGGGGATGAAGGAAAAGTGATGAAAGGGCTGATTAAGGAATTCAATGAAAGCCAGGATGAAATTTTCGTCAAAGGATTAAGCCAGGGTGATGTGCAGAAACAAATGACCGCAATTGTAGGAGGGAATCCGCCAGACATAGCAACCCATCCTGATGAAAACAAAATCGCGTCCTGGTCAGAGCGCGGCGCGATCATGCCCCTGAATGAATTCATGGAAAAAGATGATTTCGATTATGAAGACTTCCTGCCATCAGCAAGATCTGCTGTAGAATATGACGGGAAAACGTATGCTTTGCCAATCGTAATGAATACTTGGATGCTTTACTATAATAAAGACCTTCTAAAAGAAGCAGGGTTGGACGGTCCCCCAGAAACGGTCCAAGAACTGGAAGAGTACAATAAAAAACTAAGTAAGGTAGACAACGGTAGAATTGAACGCTTAGGCATCTGGCCAGCATTGAATCCATATATGTGGATGCATGCTTTTGGCGGTAAACTGTGGGATCCTGAAAGCCAGGATGTGACTCCTACTGATCCAGGCTTTACGAAAATGATGGAAATGAATAAAAGAATGTGGGACCAGTATGATAGTGAAGCGCTGGACAGATTTGTAAGTACTGAGGGAGCTTACGATTCGCCTCAGAACTCATTCTTCACAGGGAAGTTTGCGATGTCCTTTGATGGTGAATGGCTTGCAACCTTCATTAAACGATATGCGCCAGACTTCAACTACGGTATCGCACCTATGCCTTATGATGAAAACAAACCAGAAACGAAAAATTCCGGGTTCATCAATGTAGGGACGGTTTATATTCCTGAAGGCTCCGAACACCCGGAAGAAGCCTGGGAGTTTTTGAACTGGGTGACAGAAAAAGAGCAGATGGTCAAATTTGCTTCTGGCCTCGGGAATCTTCCTACCCGGGAAAGTGCAGTGGACGATGAAGCGTTCAAGGATGTTCCTGAATATGAAACATTCATGAATTATATCGTAAATGGAAACATGAAATCAGTTCCAACTGTGCCATTCTTAGAGGAGTATTTACAAGAGATCTGGACGGTCCAGGACGAAATCATGCGCGATAAAGTCTCAGTAGATGAGGGATTAAAGAAAATCGAAAATAAAATCCAACCAAAAGCTGATGAGCTGAAGGAGTGAATGGAATCTCTCAATGAAGATATGTGCTGAATGGTACCAGGGAACTCCCACTCGCGGAGTGACCTGGAACTATTCTGTACAAGATTGTTGTTCCTCTGAGTAATAAAAGAAGGGTGGGATCATTTTGTATGGAACGAAGAGGCTTGACATTAAATAGGACCCAGAGACAATTCCTGCTTGGACTTGCTTTCGCTTCACCATTTCTGATCGGATTCTTGTTTTTGACGGTTATTCCTTTCATACAATCGCTGTATTTCAGTTTTACCGAATATGATATATTCTCAAAACCTGAATGGGTAGGACTTGATAATTACATAGCCATTTTCAATGATGATAGCTTTTACAAGGCACTAAGTAATACCTTTTACATGGCTTTCATCAGTGTGCCGATTTCCCTGGTTGCAAGTCTTTTGATCGCCTTATTACTTAATATAAAAGTGAAAGGTATCGCTTTGTATAGAACCATCTATTACCTGCCTACTGTAGTGCCGGGTATTGCAATGTCAATCTTGTGGCTGTGGATCCTGAGTCCGGATATCGGTATTTTGAACACGATATTACGGGCGCTTCACCTGCCTGACCCTGCATGGCTCTCGGATCCCGAATTCACCAAACCGTCTCTGATCATCATGGGACTGTTCGGTACTGGAGGAGGGGCATTGATTTATCTTGCTGCCTTGCAAGGGGTGCCGAAAGAGTTTTATGAAGCGGCTACGATCGATGGTGCGAATTGGTGGCAAAAATTCAGGTATATCGTCCTTCCTGCATTGTCTCCGATAACGTTGTTTTTGATCATCATGGGGTTGATCGGAGCGTTCCAAATATTCACGGAATCCTTCATCCTTACAGGCGGTGCCCTGGGTGGACCTGACCAGAGTATGCTTTTCTATGCGGTTTATTTATATCATGAAGCATTCATCAATTTGAATATGGGTTATGCAAGTGCATTAGCCTGGATCCTGTTTGTGATCGTGGTCATCATTACGATCATCATTTTCAAAACGTCATTAAGGTGGGTTTATTATGGGGGTGAATAAAGCGGATTTACAGACTAGACCAATGAATCAGTCAACGAAAGCCATTAATCCTTCTCAAAAGGTGATAAGGGTAAAAAGCAAGAAAAAGTTGGCCAAGACCATATTCGCTCACCTTGTATTGATTTTGATCGGGCTCATTTTCCTTTTCCCGTTCATCTGGCTTTTGCTTTCGGCATTGAAGACTCCAGCGGAGATTTTCGTGTTTCCGCCAAAGATCATTCCTGAAGTGCTGCAATGGGAAAATTTCGTCAAGGCTTTTACAGCGATGCCATTCTTAAGCTACACGTTGAATACCCTGTTTTTATGTACGGTGAATATTGTAGGCCAGTTGATATCTGCACCGCTTGTTGCTTATTCCATTTCAAAAATCAAATGGAAAGGGTCTAAAGTGGTTTTTGCAATCATCATTTCTACGATGATTCTACCAGGACAAGTGACGATGATTCCGGTATATATCATTTTTGCCCAGTTAGGATGGGTGAACACATATCTACCATTGACAATTGGTGCTTTCTTCGGTTCTGCTTTCAATATTTTCTTGACGAGGCAGTTCATCATGGGGATTCCAAAAGAATTGTCTGAAGCAGCGCGGATCGATGGGGCTTCGGAGCTGCGGATATTTTGCCAAATCATATACCCATTGTTGTTACCGCCTCTTGCGACAATATCCATCTTCACTTTTACAGGTGTTTGGAACGATTTCATGGGGCCATTGATTTATTTGAATGATGATCGATTATGGACGATTACACTCGGGCTTCAAGGCTTCCTATCTCAGCATGGCGGCCAATGGGAATTATTGATGGCCGCAGCAACAATCTTTACTCTTCCGTCCATCATCATATTTTTCATTGGGCAGAAGTACTTCATGCAAGCGGGGGCATCTTTATCATCATTCAAGTAATCCATCAGAACAAGTGAGGCTCTTAATCTATGAAAACGCTCGTATTGGTAGCACATCCTAATATCACAGAATCCAAAGTGAACCGTGTATGGAAAGAAAGGCTGAAACAAGTCGAAGACATCACTGTACATGAGCTTTACCAAAAATACCCTGCAGGAGATATTGACTTGGATCATGAACAGAGGTTGTTGACGCAGCATGATCGGATCGTTTTCCAGTTTCCTCTTTATTGGTATAGTACACCTTCTTTGCTGAAAAAGTGGCAGGATGAAGTGTATACGTATGGTTTCGGTTATGGAACGGGTAACAAACTGAAAGGGAAGGAATATGGACTTGCAATCTCTGCTGGCAGATTGGAAGATTCATATCGTCCGGACGGTCCCAGCAGGTATACATTGGAGCAATTGCTTCTTCCATTGAAAGCGACGATTGATTTGACAGAAATGGTTTACTTGAAACCTTTCATCTTATACGGGGCTTCACATATAGGTGAAGTGGAAATTGAAGCTAGCGCTGAACAGCTGGTCGAGTATCTGACAATGGAACATCAATAAGCAAAAAATACAGGGAGGAAGTGCATTGCAGACACCTTTTTCATTAAATTACAAGCCGAAACTTGGCCAAAAGCAAGAGTATGGAATCGGGATCATAGGGGCAGGCTTCATTATCAAAGAATGTCATCTCCCAGCATATGAACAGGCCGGGTACAACATCATAGGGATTTACAACCGGACAAGGGAAAAAGCTGAGCAATTAGCGAAAGACCACTCTATCTCGAACGTCTATGATTCCCTGGACGAATTATTGTCTGACCCAAAGGTCGAGGTCGTGGATATAGCTGTCCCGCCTCATGAACAACTGAACATCATCCGCCAGGCTGCAGAACATGGGAAACATATCCTTGCCCAGAAGCCGTTGGGGATGAATTATGAAGAAGCCGAAAAAGCAGTCGAGATTTGCAAGAAGCATGGGGTGAAATTGGTCGTCAACCAAAACGGGCGATACGACCCTGCGATCCAGGGAACGAAGCATCTGATTGATGAAGGCTACATCGGCAAGCCTGTCATGGCTACGATCGAACTCAGGTTCCAACCTCATTGGCAACCGTATCAGTTGGAGTATGAACGGTTGATGTTCTTATTCATGAGCATCCATCATCTGGATCAGTTCCGGCTTTTGTTCGGAGTGCCGAAAAGGATTTACGCCAGCTCTATCCCGCATCCTGAAGGATTGTATAAAGGGGAGTATATCACCTCCTACATCCTTGAGTACGAAAATGGGATGATGGCAAATGCATGGGACGATGGGTTTACGTGGGACCCTGAAAGTTTCGGGGTCTTTTATAAGATCGAAGGGACCGTGGGTGTCATCAAATTGGATATCGGCTGGCCGAGTGGTGGACCGAGCACGATTTCCTTCTATTCGAAAAAATTGGAAGATCAATGGCACAATCCTGAGCTTGAAGGAAACTGGTTCCCAGGGGCTTTCCAGTATACGATGGGTGAATTGTTCCATTCAATCGAAACCGGAGAAGAATCATCGATCAGCGGGGAAAACAATCTGTTGATGATGGCGATGGTCGAGGCTTGTTATTTATCGAATAAGGACAAGAAAGCGATAGAAATTGATGAGATCGTAAAAAGCAGTATCAAAATATAGGTGCATCCCAAAGGAGGACAGTATGAATGACTCATATGTAAGGACAGTTCTGGATGATGTTCCTTCTTCCGAACTTGGTATCGTCTATTCTCATGAACATCTGATCATACAGGGCGGGCTCGGCGTCATGAAAAAGAATGATTTGCGGCTGGACAGTGTTGATAAAGCCGTCTCTGAAATTGAAGATTGTAAGCGATTCGGTGCCAAAACATTTGTGGATTGTATGCCGCTGGATTCTGGCAGGAACCCCGCTGCCCTGGTGGAAATTGCTGAAAAAACCGAGACCCATATCATCGCCACCACCGGCTTTCATAAACCGATGTATTACGATGATTTGCACTGGATCTACCATTATTCAATCGATCAAATCGTTGAACTGCTGATACAAGAATGTACGCTCGGGATGGATAAACATAGTTACAACGGGCCACTCGTCGAACGATTGCCTGCAAAAGCCGGCATACTGAAGGGGGCATCGGATTATAATTCGATCAAACCAGTCTCTATCAAACTATTTGAAGCCATCGCACTGGCGCATCTCGAAACAGGTGTACCGATTCTTACCCATACGGAACATGGCACCTGCGGAATGGAACAGATCGAACTTTTATCCAAATACGGGGTGGATCCTGAGAATGTGATCATCTGTCATATGGACAGGAACCCTGATCTATTCGTCCATGAAGAATTGGCTCAGACCGGATGCTACATCGAATACGATAATGCCACCCGGGTCAAATATCATCCGATCTCCGAGACGGTCGATATGATCACAGGTCTGATCGAAGCGGGTTACGGGGATAAAGTCTTGCTTGGTACAGATTTCGCATTGCGCAGTTATTGGAAGGCATATGGCGGCGGGCCCGGTATGGCCTATCTGCTGGAATCATTTATCCCACGATTGAGGCAACATGGATTATCAGATCATCTGATCTCAAACATCCTGACTAATAATCCTCAACAAGCGTTCTCTGTAAGACGCTTGATTAAGGAACAGAAGTACACCGGAATATCTGAATTATCTGACGCAACATTTCTATAAATGATCAGGAGGAACTTGATGTCACTAAAAGAAAAAGTCGTTTTAGTAATCGGAGGAACAAGCGGAATCGGTTTTGAAACCGCCTTTCGTTTCGTCGAACAGGGAGCGACCGTTTTGATAACCGGCAGAAGTGAGGAAAGGACAATCGCTGCTGTAGAACAGCTGAAAAATAAGTTTGATGGACCTTCAACGATTCTCCCTCTCTCTGGGGATGCAACTTGTTCAAATGATGTGGAGCATATATACGAGGTAATCTTGAATGAATTCGGCAAACTTGATGTGTTGGTCCATGTCGCAGGGATAAGCGGTCGAAAATGGGGGGACGGACCTCTGGATGAATGTACAGAAGAAGGATGGGACAAAGTCATCCAATCGAATGTGAAGAGTGTTTACCTGACCAATCACCATGCACTCAAGATAATGAAAAAACAACAACATGGATCGATCGTCAATATTTCTTCCATACTTGGCATGGTCGGTACACAGGAACATTTCAATACACATGCCTATGCAGCAAGCAGAGGCGCAGTCATTTCAATGAGTCGATCAGCAGCAGTCTATTATTCGAAAGATAACATAAGGATCAACGTCGTATGTCCCGGGCTACTGGACACCCCGATGTCGCAAAGGGCTGTCAATGATCCAATAATCAGGGACGCACTGACCTATTTACAGCCGCTTTCACCACATATCGGCTATCCTGAAGATGTTGCGGAAGCGATCCTGTTCCTGGCATCCGATCAATCTAAATTCATTACAGGCATCGCACTACCTGTGGATGGCGGCTGGACAGCACAATGATAATCACAAACAGAAAGAGGCGAAACGATGGATAACCTAACAGTAAAATCACAACTCGAAACAGATTATATATCCGGCGTGAAAAAAATCATCGAAAAAATCGAAACAACCCAAATGGAAGCAATCGATCGTGCTGTTGAAATCTGTGTTGGAAGTATCATGAACGATTGCGTCGTCCATTTATTCGGAAGTGGCCATTCCAGAATGGCTGTAGAAGAAATGTATCCCCGCTATGGTAGTTTTCCAGGTTTCCATCCGATTGTGGAGCTTTCCTTGACGAACCATCATAATGTCGTCGGGAACAATGGACAGAGGCAGGCGATTTTTCTAGAGAACGTCGAAGGCTTCGGGAAGGTCATCCTTTCAAACTATCATTTCGGCAAGATGGATAGCATGATCGTCTTTTCACATAGTGGCACAGGAAAAGTAGTGGTGGATGTGGCTTTGGAAATGAAGGAAAAAGGGATTCCACTGATCGCAGTTACCTCAATGGCACATAGTGAGATGGCATCTTCAAAACATAGCTCTGGATATAAGCTGTATGAACTTGCAGATGTCGTGATCGATAATTGTGCAATCCCTGGTGACGCAATGGTGAAACTGGACGGGCTGGAAACACCGGTCGGCCCAGGATCGACAATTGGAAATACAGTGATCGTGAACGCGTTGAAATGTAAAATCGCGCAAAGATTGACAGACGAAGGGAAGCCGCCGAAGGTCATTACCAGCTCTGTTTTCGTAGGTGAAAAAGAATCGAAACGTCTGTTTGAAGAATCCTACGAAGAATATTGGTCGACAACCCGCTATCTATGATTTTCAGGACTACAACACAGAAAGGAAAAAGCACATGGCTTATGATATAGGAATTGATTTAGGCGGAACGAATATGAAAGCAGTCGCCATGGATCAAGACGGAACGATCAAGCTTCAACATAAAATCCCGACCGAGGCTGAAAAAGGCAGGGAACACGTCATTTCTAGAATAGCAGAGTCCGTTTTAGAAATGAAAGATTCTCTCGATGCCAGGATCGCAACTGTCGGCGTCACTGTTCCAGGGGTAGTGGAGACCGAAAAAGGCATTGTCATACTGTTGCCTAATTTTCCGCACCAATGGAAAGGAATCAACCTGAAAGAAGAAATCGAAAAGAGAATTGAATTACCCGTCCATCTGTTGAATGATGCTAGAGCGGCAACATATGGAGAGAAAAAATATGGCGCAGCAAGAGCGTTTGATTCCTTTTTCTACTTAACAATTGGAACTGGAATCGGCGGAGGGATCGTTCATGATGGTGAATTGATTCTTGGTAAAAAAGGTGCGGCTGGAGAATTGGGCCATCAAGTTATAGAACCGAATGGAAGGTTATGCGGTTGTGGCAATCGTGGCTGTTTGGAGACCGTAGCAAGCGGTTCTGCGATCACCACTGCTGCTATTGGATTCATCAAGCAAGGGATACCGACACTAATGCGGGACATGACAGAGGGTGACCTGACAAAAGTTACACCGGAACTGATTACAAGCGCCGCTCTTCAAGGCGATCGATCAGCTCTATTCGTCCTAGACCAGGCAGCAACACATATCTGTATCGTCATTCGGAATATGATCGCCAGTATGAACCCTGAAGCTGTCGTCATCGGAGGCGGTGTTTCAAACTCGAGTTTACTACTGGATATGATCCGCGAAAAGATTGATGAAAAAGAAATTTTATTTCCAGATTCAATAGGCAGGATTGAAATCAGAAAGGCGGATTTCAACGATTATGGTGGAGCAATCGGCGTGGCTGCATGGGCCGGACATCAACAACGAAAGTCAAGCATTTACAGAGATGTGCATTTGACTTGATCCATAATGGAAACAAAAATCATCTATGCCAAAGAGGGGGATGAAATGGATAAGATCCAAACCGATGTCCTGGTAATCGGAGGAGGAGCAGCAGGTGTAAACGCAGCACTCTCCTCCTCAAGAGCGGGACTCAGAGTCCTGTTGATAGAGTCTCAAGGTTGTTTAGGTGGATCGAGGACAGCCACCGGGGTAGATACCTTTTATGGCTTTTATACACCAGGCGAAAACCAAAGGCGTATCATCGGGGGAATCCCCTGGGAAGTCGTTCAACGTCTGTCAAAAGAACAAGCGTGTTTCGAGCGCCCCAACACCTATGGAGCAGGTACCGGGATCACCTATGATGTAGAAAAGTTGAAAATCATTTATGAAGGACTGGTACTGGAAGCAGGCGTCCAACTCCTCTATCACACCTACGCATGTAAGGTCAAGGTTGAAGATAAGCAGATCAAAGGGATCCTCATCGCCAATAAAGGCGGATTGATTGAAATCAATGCGGATGTTTATATCGACACGACGGGTGATGGCGATATCGCTCAACGGTCGGGTGTTCCTTTCGAGAAATTGGATTCAGGTGAATTACAATCGTTGACTACGATTTTTTTCCTGGCAAACGTAGACACCGAAAGAGCGAGAAAAGTGAAGCACCAATCACTGGTGGAGAAAATGAAGGAAGCAAATCGATCAGGAAAATACAACCTTCCACGAGAAGACGGTTCCTGGCATGTGACTCCGAATAAAGGTGTGATCCAATGCAATATGGTACGGGTCTCAGGGGTTGACGCTACCGATCCGTTTGCATTGACCTTGGCTGAAGTGGAAGGAAGGAAACAGACCCAGGAGTATGTCCGTTTTTTGAAAGACAAGGTCGATGGGTTTGAAGACTCATTCCTCATCACAACAAGCCAGCATATCGGTGTCAGGGAAACACGACGGATCATTGGCGAATATATCCTGACAGAACAAGATGTAGTGGAAGGAAGGAAATTCGAAGATGCTATTGCGTGCTGCGGGGCACCGATCGAGGACCACTTTTCCGGAAGCGGGACCCGCTGGGCATATGTCCAGGGGGATGGCATCTACCATATTCCGTATCGTTCCCTCATACAGCAAAAAATCGACAATCTGATTGTTGCAGGACGTTGCCTTTCCGCAACACACGTCGCCCAGGCGTCCGCCAGGAACTCCGCACAATGCATGGCAATGGGACAAGCTGCCGGGACAGCGGCCGGCATTTCTCTTGAACAAGGTAAGAATTTCCGCATGATCGATCGCGGAGATCTACTAAACAGATTAGTAGCCCAAGGCGTTGTAATATAGCAAAGATAAAAAATACAGGAGTGATTCATATGAAATTAGGATGTATCAATTCAGCATGGTTCGGTACGGATATCGAATATTTCGAAGGAATCAAGAAAATAAAAGAGCTCGGCTTCGATACGATTGATATCTTCCCTCAAATGGATTTCAAATCGTACGACATCAAGAAAATCATGAACCTGTCGAAGGAGTTGGACTTACCCGTCGTCTCAATGGTAAGCGCTTATCCGGAATTGATTTCTCTTGAAGCGCATGTAAGGAGGTTTGCAATCGATTGTTATAAAAAACTCATCGATATGGGGGTGTTCCTCGATGCAAAGAACTTGCTCGTCTGTTTCGGAGAGTACATATGGGAGAAAAATGTCATCGCTCCTGAAACGCAATGGGGATATGCAGTAGAAGCCGTGAGGGAACTAAGTGAGTATGCTGAAAAATGCGATATGGAAGTCGTCGTTGAATTGGAACCGTTCAAGTACTCCTTAGTCAATGACGTCGATACGATGGAAAGGTTTTTAGATGATGTGGACAGAAAGAACTGCCTTGCGAATGTCGACCTGGGGCACCTTCATGTACAAGGGGTCGAGGCAGCAGAGATTAAGAGATTGAAAGGCAGGATCGGTCATGTCCATATTTCGGATAATGACGGCACAGTTCATAATGATTGGCCAACAGGCAAAGGGAATGCGGATCTGGCTGGATATCTTAAAGTGCTTGATGAAGTGGGATATGATTCTGTCATTTCGTGCGAATTGGAATTCTCCCCGGATCCTGATCACATTGTTGAATGGGTAGAAGAAGCCTATCTCGAAACTGCAAAACTGATGGATAACCTGAATTTGCGAAAAATGAAAGCAGACAAGCATCCAACAACGCTATAGAGAGCGAGGATGCTGTGGATGCCGCAAGACGTGGGGGAGTATCCGTTATGAAGGCTTTATACGACCACTCCAACGCGGAAACTAGGATTTAGTGACCGTATGAAAGCTTCAAAAGAGATCCTTTGAAAACTGTGGGGTCTCGCCTGACTCCTTTTCCTCATAAGTGTCGCAAATTGCGCTTCAATCAACTCAGTAATCATAAAAACTAAATAAAAAACAACTAACAGTAGAAATGAGGTTTTTACAAAGATGAGTCATATTCCAGTTGCAGTACAGATGTATACGTTAAGGGAAGAAAGCCATCAGGATTTTGAAGGGACTTTAAGGAAAGTTGCGGAACTCGGCTTCGAAGGCGTTGAATTTGCAGGTTATGGCGATCTGACTGTTAAAGAAGTCAGGACCTTGCTGGATGAACTTGGGCTTCAGGCGGTTTCCAGCCATGTGGGTATCGAAGAGCTGGAAAATGATCTGCAAAAGGTCATCGAAGACCAAAAGTCATTGGGCAGCAAATTCATCGTTTGTCCTTATGTAGGTGAAGAGCTCCGCAATGAAAAAGGATATCGAAACATCATCTCCATTCTTGATGAAGCAGGTGCGAGATGCCGAAAAGAAGGATTGACCCTGTGCTATCATAACCATGATTTTGAACTGGAACAGCTTCCTGACGGGAGAACTGCACTTGAAACAATTCTAAGTGAAACTCATGAAGTAAATGTCCAGGCGGAACTAGACATCTATTGGTTAAAAAAGGCTGGTGAGAACCCAGTTGAATGGATCCAGCGTCACAAGAATCGAGTACCGCTCGTCCATCTGAAAGACATGACCACGGACTCCGAACAATTTTTTGCAGAGCTTGGCACAGGCGGCGTCGACATTGAAGCAGTGTTGGATACAGGTGAGGATGCAGGCGTAAAGTGGTGGATCGTTGAACAGGATGTCAGCAGGCTGACGCCGTTGGAAAGCCTGGAAATAAGCCTGAAGTATTTAAAAACGAAGCTGCCACATTTAAGTAAAATATAAACAAGGAGTTGGATATATGTCTTTGAAAGTTGGCATTATCGGATGTGGGAACATCAGTGGCATCTACCTGGAAAACAGCCGCAAATTTCCACAATTTGATATTATCGCATGTGCAGACCTTGACCATACAAAGGCAAAGGCTGCTGCCGAAAAATACTCTGTTCAACACGTGTATACAGTAGAAGAAATCCTACATTCTCCAGAGATCGATATCATTTTGAATCTAACAGTACCACACGCTCATGCGGAAGTATCGCTTAAGGCGGTTGAACAGAAAAAGCATGTCTATACTGAAAAACCGCTGGCTGTAACCTTTGAAGATGGAAAGAAGATTGTGGAGACTGCCAAACAAAATGGTGTAGTCGTTGGTTCGGCTCCTGATACCTTTTTAGGAGGTAGCATCCAGCTTGCAGGGAAGCTGATTGAAGAAGGGGCGATCGGGAAACCGGTCGGTGCTACCTCGTTCATGATGTCAAGAGGACCGGAATCGTGGCATCCGAATCCTGACTTCTTCTACCAGGTCGGCGGCGGTCCGATGTTTGACATGGGTCCATATTACATTACGGCGCTCGTCAGTCTATTAGGACCTGTCAACCGGATTGCAGGGTCGACACGGATTTCATTCCCAGAACGCGTAATAGGGAATCCGGAAAGGGCCGGCGAGAAAATCCTCGTCCGAACCCCGACCCATGTGACTGGAATCCTGGATTTCAACGCAGGCGCAACTGCGACGATTACAACAAGTTTCGATGTTTCCGCTGCAAGAACCCCCTTCATCGAAATATACGGGGAAAACGGGACGATCAGCCTTCCAGACCCGAATAACTTCAACCAGCCTGTCTTGTTGAAAAAGCACGGTGATGGAGATTGGGAGGAATTGCATTGTACTGGAGATGGGCACGATAACTTACGCGGGATCGGCCTCGCTGATATGGCAAGTTCGATTGAAGCAGGTTCAACTCCGCGTGCGAACAGCAACATGGCCCTGCATGTCCTTGAAATCATGCAAGGGATCCATCATTCTTCTGATCGCTCTAGCCATTATGTAATGGAAAGCACGTGTGATAAACCACCATTATTGAACGAAGAATATGTTAAACAATAACCAAATTGGACAAGGAGATCACGTGATATGAGCAAATTGAAAGTAGCAATAATCGGGTGCGGAAGTATTGCAAAACATCGTCATCTGCCAGAATATCATGCCAATAACGAAGTGGAGCTCGTTGCAGTCGTCGATATCGTCGCCGACCGTGCTGAAGAAGCAGCAAAACAATATGGAGCGAAAGCGTTCACTGATTACCGACAGGCGCTGGATCTAGTTGAAGTCGACGCCATCAGCGTGTGTCTTCCTAACTATCTGCATGCACCTGTGACGATCGAGGCTTTGAATAAAGGGAAACATGTACTTTGTGAAAAACCGATGGCAACCTCAGAAAAGGAAGCGACAGAAATGATCGAAGCCGCCAAAGCAAATGACAAGAAACTGATGATTGCGCATAATCAAAGGTTTGTAGCATCTCATCAAAAAGCGAAAGAAATCATTGACAGTGGAAAGCTGGGCAGAATCTTCAGTTTCAGAACCACTTTTGGTCATCAAGGACCTGAGGGATGGAGTGTTGACGGGAAAACAAGCTGGTTTTTCGATAAAGACAAGGCGTTCGTAGGGGCGATGGGCGATCTTGGTGTCCATAAAGCGGATCTTATCCGGTATCTGCTTGGTGAAGTGACGGAAGTAGGTGCGTTCATTGAAAGCAATGCCAAGGAAAATTCAACGGTAGATGATAATGCTGTCTGTATCCTTCGTACAAAAAACGGTGCTGTCGGCACAATGGCAGCAAGCTGGGCTTATACGACCGGTGATGGGGATAATTCGACGATCATTTATGGAGAAAATGGTACATTGCGATTAGAAGCCGATCCATCCTATTCTCTGATAGAAGAATATCGGAACGGGCATGTCATCAATCACCAGCTAGGAAAAATCCAAACGAATGAAGAAGGCGGACAATTCAATTCACATGTCATCGATCATTTTGTGAATTGTATCATTGAAGATAAAGAGCCATTCATCACGGGCGAGGAAGGCAAGAAATCCTTGAATGTCATATTAGCTGCCCTTGAGGCACAAGATACGAAGCGAATTATTCAGCTAACTGAAAAAGTGTCGGTGGTTTAATAGAAGACCCATTGAGAAACTGAAAATCTCAATGGGTTTTTTGAATGAGCAGTAGTGTTAACTTTAATGGCTCTACAATATTTGTTGGGGTATGAGAAAAATTCACGTAAAAAAACACACAAGCTCCTATAACCTGTACACTTGAATTGACGAGAAACAAGAGTGGGGATAGGAGTTGTGTGTACGTGCATTTT
>NZ_JBQQCL010000011.1:0-132138 GCF_052246725.1 Pseudalkalibacillus sp. R45
AAATGCACGTACACACAACTCCTATCCCCACTCTTGTTTCTCGTCAATTCAAGTGTACAGGTTATAGGAGCTTGTGTGTTTTTTTACGTGAATTTTTCTCATACCCCAACAAATATTGTAGAGCCATAAAAAAAGAAAGCTTAGCGAAGCCAAGCCTTTGGCCCAGGCTGAGCTTTAGCTGCACTTATATTGAAGAAAAAGATGTATTTTCTTCATATAGAAGTAAAAAACAGGCAGAAGGGCGTTCCCCTGCCTGTTTTAAGACCTTATTTAAGGTTGTATTTTTTCTTAAAGCGATCAACACGTCCACCTGCG
Organism: Pseudalkalibacillus sp. R45; assembly: GCF_052246725.1. NCBI lineage: Bacteria > Bacillati > Bacillota > Bacilli > Caryophanales > Fictibacillaceae > Pseudalkalibacillus > Pseudalkalibacillus sp. R45. The sequence continues at coordinate 316 of NZ_JBQQCL010000011.1, forward strand.
TCAGCAAACTTCTGACGACCTGTGTAGAACGGATGACATTCAGAACAAATTTCAACGCGAATATCTTCTTTTACTGAACCTGTTTCAAATTCATTTCCACAAGCACAAGAAACTTTCGCTGTTTTGTAATTTGGATGGATTGCTTGTTTCATCCTATTCATCTCCTTCTGCCCTGAACCCTTGGGGAACAGAGTTATTTGCACACATGAGGTAGTATACCAATTTTTTAAACAGATTTCAACAATCTATTTGACGGTCATTTTCTTACCCTGGCCGGACCGCTCTTTCTCGAACATGTGGAAAAACTCCTCGTTCGTCTTCGTTTTCTTGATGCGTCTCATGAAATGTTCGACGAAATCATAGGAATCGTCCATCGTTTTCCGGATTGCCCAAAGGTGCTCAAGATGCTCTTTGGCAATAAGCATTTCTTCTTTTCTTGTACCGGAACGGCGGATATCGATTGCAGGGAAGATCCGGCGTTCTGCAAGCTTCCGATCGAGATGGAGCTCCATGTTACCAGTCCCTTTGAACTCTTCATAAATGACGTCGTCCATACGAGAACCTGTTTCGACAAGTGCAGTTGCCAAGATTGTCAGGCTTCCGCCATCCTCGATGTTACGCGCGGCACCGAAAAATCGCTTCGGTTTATGGAAAGCGGCTGGATCGATACCACCAGACAACGTCCTTCCGCTTGGCGGGATGACGAGGTTGTAAGCACGCGCAAGTCGAGTGATACTGTCCATCAAAATGACGACATCCTTCTTATGTTCAACAAGTCTCATCGCCCGTTCGAGCACAAGCTCAGCAACCTTGATATGGTTTTCAGGGACTTCATCGAACGTTGAACTGACGACATCTCCTTGAACAGAGCGTTCGATGTCCGTCACTTCTTCCGGACGTTCATCAATCAATAGGACGATCAATTCAGCATCAGGATGATTCGTCGTCACGCTATGCGCAATCTCTTTTAAAAGGGTCGTCTTACCAGCTTTAGGTGGTGCGACAATCAAACCACGCTGCCCGAAACCGACTGGAGAAATCATATCCATGACCCGAGTCGAAATATTTCTGGATGAAGTTTCCAGCGTCATCTTATCTTCAGGATACAAAGGCGTCAATGCTGGAAAATGGACACGTTCCTTCGCTGTATCTGGATCTTCACCATTTACAGCCGCAACGTGCAACAGCCCGTAGTAACGCTCATTTTCTTTTGGTGGACGGACCTTCCCAGAAACCTTGTCCCCATTTCTTAAATCGAACCGACGGATTTGAGATGCTGAAATGTAGATATCTTCAGAACTTGGAGAGTAATTGATCGGTCGTAAAAATCCAAAACCTTCTGTTGGTATGACTTCTAAAATACCTTCCATGAACGAAAGATCTTCTTTTTCAGCTTGCGCTTTCAGAATCGCAAAAATCAATTCCCTTTTGGTCAACTTGCTATAGTATGAAATCTTCAGCTCTTTGGCTCTTTCATACAAATCCTTGAGTTTCATATTTTCTAATTGTGCTAAATTTAATGTCATAGTACACCACTCTTCACGCTTATTTAAATGATATAGATCAAGGCAGGAATAAGGCCATTATATATTAGGCACTGTTAAAGTCCATTGTTTATGTTTGCGGAATTTATCCCTTTCCGCAGGCAATCCGCAAGCCTCGTCACTAGGCTCGCTTTTCTCGCAGGAGTGTCGCGAATTTCGCTAAAACAATGTTAACAACGCTAAAGATCAAAAAGTTTGTTTTGGAACGTTCTCTAATGTCATGGAAGGAAAGAAACGTTTTACAGAAGTGTTGTAAAAGAAGTATGTTGATGAAGCAAAAAATCAATAGATACATATATTCTACCCAAATATGACCACAATAATCAAGAGAATCACAATGCTGTCAGGTTAAACAGCATTGTGTCTTGAAAATGTCAGGGCCTGATTACTAGATTCGGCTTCTTTTTCAAGCTGTGCTTTCCATCGATAAAACGGACTGTTCCAGACTTCGCTCTCATGACCACAGACTGTGTCGTACCAACAGTGCCCTTGAACCGGACACCTTTCAGCAACTCACCGTCTGTCACACCTGTCGCAGCAAAAATCGCATCATCACCCTTTACGATATCCTCCATACGGAGAACGCGGTGGATGTCTTCAATCCCCATCTTTTTACAACGGGCAAGCTCTTCGTCTGTATGTGGAAGGAGTTTCCCTTGAAGCTCTCCTCCAAGGCATTTAAGCGCGACAGCTGCCAGCACACCTTCTGGCGCACCCCCGCTGCCTAGCAAAATATCAACACCTGTATCATCAAAAGCGGTATTGATCGCTGCAGCAACATCTCCATCCTGGATAAGCTTGATCCGAGCTCCGGCATCACGAACTTCTTGAATCAGCTTTTCGTGGCGTTCCCGATTCAAAATGACCGCAACGATATCCTCGATGTCTTTATTTTTCGCCTTGGCAACCGCTTGAAGGTTGTCCGAAACCGAAGCATCGATATCAACCATACCAACCGCTTCAGGGCCGACAGCGATTTTATCCATATACATATCTGGTGCATGCAGCAAATTCCCATGATCAGCAATCGCAAGGACTGCTAATGCATTCCAGGTTCCATTCGCAACAATATTCGTTCCTTCCAGGGGGTCAACTGCCACATCGACACGCGGTCCGTAACCCGTACCCAGCTTTTCTCCGATATAAAGCATAGGCGCTTCGTCCATTTCTCCCTCTCCAATGACGACCGTACCTTTCATTGGAACCGTATCGAACACATCACGCATTGCCGAAGTCGCAGCATCGTCAGCTTCTTCTTTCCGACCTCTTCCCATCCAACGGGCAGATGCAAGTGCAGCTGCTTCCGTCACACGGACAAGTTCCATGGATAAACTTCTCTCCATAACCTTTCTCCCCCTATAAAAGCTATTTGAAAAGGCTCTATCATACTTGAAAATAGTTTTTTACGAAATTCAAAGCCTTTGAAAAACAGTTCAATCTTAAGTTGATGAGTAACGATCACTGCCTAAAATTGTCACGTTCTATGACAAAGGCAGTTCTAGAACATCCTATTCGTCGAAAATCCGACGTTTATCATCCTTCGTTATATCAACGAATTAGAAACAAGGAGTTTGAGGCACGATGGTTTTGAGGAAGGCTACTGATTTAAAAAACATCATTGCTGCCTTGTACCGAGGAAGCTTTCCTCGGTAGGCTCACTTGCAGACGCAGGTACACAATGTTTTTCTTCACAGGTATCGTAGCCTCTTTGTCCTACATGAGGACCGGAAAAACCAAGTAACGACCACTCCCTAAAACCGTCACGTCCTGTGACAACGGCAGTACTAGAACATCCTATTCGTCGAAAATCCTACGTTTATCATTCGTTGATCGTTTAAGATTGATTAACCTCATCCAACTCTTCAATATCAAAATTCTCACGCCATACTTTTGCACCTAGTCCTTTGAGCTTTTCGACCAGATTCTCATACCCTCGGTCGACATGCTCGAGGTTCGAGATTTCTGTAACACCTTTTGCCATCAGACCAGCTACAATGAGCGATGCCCCAGCGCGTAGGTCAGAAGCTTTCACTTTTGCGCCTTCGAGCGGTGTCGGTCCGTTGATGATCGCCGACCGACCTTCAACTTTTACGTTGGCACCCATCCGTCTCAGCTCGTCGATATGTTTAAAACGCGAGCTATATATTGTATCGGTTACAATACTCGTCCCTTCAGTGCTTGTTAATAATGCAGTAAAAGGCTGTTGCAAATCCGTAGCAAAGCCCGGATAGACAAGTGTCTTGATATCTACGCTGTTCAGTTTTCTGCCGCGGCGGACGAAAACCGTGTCATCAGCTTGTTCAATATGGACACCCATTTCACGCAGCTTCGCAATCAATGACTCCAGGTGGAGCGGGATTACGTTATCAATTGTGACTCCGTTCCCCATCGCAGCTGCCAGGATCATATAAGTCCCAGCTTCGATTCTGTCAGGGATGATCGAATGACGACAGCCGTGCAAGGAGTCAACACCATCGATCCGAATGACATCCGTCCCGGCACCTTTGATCTTTGCACCCATGCTGGAAAGTAGTGTAGCGACATCAATGATTTCAGGTTCTTTAGCTGCATTTTCAATGATTGTCCTGCCTTTTGCACGAACTGCCGCAAGCATGATGTTAATCGTCGCACCGACACTTACAACATCAAGATAGATTCGGGCGCCGACGAGTTCATCTGCACGCAAATAGATCGCACCCTGTTCGTTCGTTACTCTTGCGCCGAGTGCTTGAAAACCTTTTATATGTTGATCAATTGGACGAGGGCCCAGGTTACACCCACCAGGGAGTCCGATGACTGCTTTTTTGAATCGTCCAAGCATGGCACCCATCAAATAATAGGATGCTCTCAGCTTTTTCACTTTCCCATTCGGAAGTGGCATGGAAATCATGTTTTCTGGATGTACAGTAAGGGTGTTATCTTCTAAGTGCACTTCCCCACCGATGTCTTCTAGTAAGTCGCGTAAGATGCCCACATCCGAGATGCTTGGGAGATGGTCGATCGTAACAGTCGAATCAGCTAGAATGGCAGCCGGTATCAATGCAACCGCACTGTTCTTCGCGCCGCTGATCTGAACCGTACCTTCTAGGGGATGTCCTCCCTCGATCATTAATTTCTCCATTGCTTTCTCCCTTCTTCGCCTTCTGAAAAATAAAATCAAGAAGTCAAAAACTGTTATCGTTAGTGTAAGCAAAAAATCTATTTTTATCCAATATTTTCCGTATTGGTTTATGTTCGAATTGTTAAAATTCAGCTTTTATTTTGACTATTGTTCCAATCTGCCAAAAACTTTTCAATCCCCTGGTCCGTCAATGGATGATTCATCAATTGGGATAAGACCTTTGATGGGATGGTAGCGATATGAGCGCCTCTAAGTGCCGCTTCCGTCACATGAATCGGATTGCGGATAGAAGCAGCTATGATTTGGGATTCGATTTTATGGACATTGAAAATTTCCGCGATTTCCGAAATCAGTGATAAACCGTCCTGTCCAATGTCATCCAATCTTCCTAAAAACGGAGACACATAAGTCGCACCAGCACGCGCTGCCAACAATGCCTGATTTGCTGAGAAAATCAATGTGACGTTTGTTTTGATACCCAACTCTGTGAATGTTTTAACCGCTTTCAATCCATCTTTTGTCATTGGGACTTTGACTGTGATGTTAGGTGCGATCGCTGCTAGCTCTTTTCCCTCTTCAACCATTTCATCATAAGTCAATCCGATTACTTCAGCACTGACAGATTCCGATACGATCGATGTGATTTCCTTCAAGCGTTCGTGAAAATCGACACCTTCTTTAGCGACTAATGATGGATTCGTCGTCACACCGCCCAGGATTCCAAGCTCATGTACTTCGCGAATTTCATCAATATTCGCAGTATCAATAAAGAATTTCATAGGATGTATCACTCCTTATGTCTATAAAACTTTCGTTCATGCATCTAAAAATTAGTGGGTTTTGTTTCTAGTGAGGGAAGGTCCAACTAATGTTTTAAGAGGTTGACTCATGGATGTCTGATCCCGCCATCCCTTTACAACCAAGCTTCAATGAATCAGACTCCTCCATTTTAACATCAATTTTGTTGAAGATGTTGGTTTTGGAGGTTTCTGACTATTTGTGAAGCCGTTGGGCTGGAGGTGCCTGACATTTGTTATGTGAGTCAACCCCTTAGTCATCAGTCTATCGTCATTTCAATTTATGCTTTGTTTGAAGAACCGAATTCACGCATTTTACCTTTTACCGTGTCCTTGATTGCATCGCGTGCAGGTCCTAGGTATTTACGAGGGTCATACAATTCTGGTTTTTCAGCAAGTACTTCACGTACTGCTTTTGATGCTGAGAGTTGGCTTTCAGTGTTGACGTTGATCTTTGCGTGTCCAAATGAAATAGCCTTCTTGACATCAGCTGTCGGGATACCTGTTCCACCGTGAAGAACAAGTGGTACTCCTGTCAATTCACTGATTTCCTTCATACGATCGAATCCAAGGTTAGGCTCTCCTTTATAAGGGCCGTGGACCGATCCTAATGCTGGTGCGAAACAATCTACTCCTGTTTCACGTATAAGCTGATCGCATTCAGCTGGGATTGCGTATGCTGCTTCAGCATCGTCAACGATCAAGTCATCTTCCTGTCCGCCGATACGTCCAAGTTCTGCTTCTACAGAAACACCAACAGCGTGGGCAACTTCAACGACTTTTTTCGTTAGAGCGATGTTTTCTTCAAGGGGATGGTGAGATCCGTCGATCATGACAGAAGTGAATCCTGCATGAATTGCTTCCACACACTTTTCGAAGCTTGAACCGTGGTCAAGATGTATAGCTACGGGAACAGTTACATTGTATTCTTCCATCAAGGATTCAACTAGATTGACAACCGTCTTGAATCCACCCATGTAACGGGCAGCACCTTCTGAAACTCCACAGATAAGAGGAGATTTTTCCTCTTCAGCAGCCTGAAGAATCGCTTGTGTAAACTCCAGGTTGTTCAGGTTGTATTGTCCTACTGCATATCCTTCTGCTTTTGCTTTTTCGAGCATTTCCTTCATTGAAACTAAAGGCATAAACAATTTCCTCCTTGTAGGTATCGAGCACCATAATTTTCAGTATAAGTATTCGTTCAAACAGCAGGCTGAATGCCCTTTGAACTTCATTTAAATAGGCTTTGTTAATATTTTTGGGTTGATTTTTGCGAAATTCACTCCCTTTCCGCGGGCGATCCGCAAGCTCCTCGCGAGTTCCTCGCTGTGGGGTCTCGCCAGGCTCGCTTTTCCCGCAGGAGGGTCGCAATTTCGCTTCAATCAAACTCAGCCAATAATCTACATCACTATTAACAAAGCCTTTAAAATAAAGCCGCTTACGACTCCATTACATATAACCTCAATAAAAACAATTATAGCATATCAATTTTAAACGGAATCCGCAATCGATAAAGCAAATAGGGTTGTCCGAAAGTTCTTTTTCTCCGGCAAAAATACATACCATTCCTTAAGACGGTGTTATGTACGAATGCTGTGCTGGAGGTTTGATACCTTTCAAAGACAACCCTTATTATTTGCTTATGTTTTATCGATTATGAACGTATTGGTAAATGTTTCTTAACGACCTCGCGGATTTCGTCGATGTCGAAAGGTTTCGCGAAATGAGTGATAGCTCCTAAATCCATAGCTTCATGAATCATATCGAGCTCGCCATAAGCTGTCATGATGATGACACCTACACTCTGGTCGACTTTCTTTACACGACGTAAGATTTCCAGCCCATCCATACCCGGGATTTTCATATCAAGGATTAAGAGATCAGGCTTTTCATTTTCAACGATGGACAGTGCTTGAACACCATTTGCCGCTTGAAAGGTCTGATATCCTTCTTTTTTGAAAATCTCATTTAACAGGATTCGGATTCCATACTGGTCATCAACAATAAGTATTTTGCCTTTCATACCTTATCCCACCCTAGTTTCCATGTTGTTGTAAATTTCCCATACCACTATCTCTTAACATATTTCGATTAATATTTTAAAATTCCTTCTCCCTCGTCAAAATCTACCATTTAATTTAATATCTAAATTTAATTTCATATTTTATTTTTGAATCATAGCGATTTGCGAAATTCACTCCCTTTCCGCGGACGATCCGCAAGCCACCTCGTTTTTCCCGCAGGAGTGTCGTGAATTTCGCTTACAGAAATTTTTTTTATGAAATTAAACATTAGCACTAAGCATGTAATTATTAGAATAACGTATAAAAACCTACTAAAATAACTTTAATAGAGCCAAAAGAATGAATTCGCTATACTGAGGGTATGAATACTAACGTTTAGAGAGGTGATTTGGATGCTGAAAATATTCACGACACAGCTGTCCGGTGTTTTTAAAAAGATAGATGAACAAGAAGACGATACGCTGGAAGATTGCTCCCGGTTGTTGGCCCAGACCATTACCGGAAATGGCACAATCCACATAAAAGGGTTTGGTGAACTTGAGGGTATCGCTTCTGCTATTACAGGAAGCAGCGAAAGTCTCCCAGCATGTGTTCCATATGGCGAGAATGTCGTTGAAGCTGGCGATTGCATCCTGGCGTTTGCCAATAAAGCACGGGACATAGAGATGGAAAAATTGGTCGCGCAGGCAGAATCAGAGGGTATATCTGTGGTGAGTGTCGCTGCAGTCGAAAAAGGAGATGAACCGATTCCAAATGAAGAATTTCATATCGACACAAAATTATTGAAACCTTTAGTCCCAGGTGATGATGGAGAACGGATCGGCTATCCTGTCTTTATGTTAGCCTTATATATCTACTATGCCCTGTACTTTAATACGAATGAAATGCTTGCGGAATACGACGAATAATTTTAATCTTATTAAATTTTTTTATTTTTTTTAATATTTTAGAAGGGAATTTGTAAAATGATGGAGAAATATATGTTAAAGCATGACAAAAGTCACGCTTTTCAGCCTTCTCCTTTTCTACAGCCTAATCTTAATCCCCTCGTCTTTCATAGTCCCCACCCTACTCCCCAAAGCTATGAATAAGACAAAAACGACCCGTTTTGATACTTCACCTAAGGCTGTAGATCGGGCCACATACATAATAGTGGATAGTAAGGACCATTCAAGTTACGTTCATTTCGGAAACCAGCGACGAAATGATCGTGACTTGTTTTGGTTTGGCTCTGTTAAAAAATGATGGGTTGTTCTGTGAAGTTCACTGGCGAACCGTGAGCCTCCTCACGAACTTGGAGAGTTCGTTGCGGGTTCTCACCTGGCTCGCTGTCCCTGTAGGAGGCTCGTGAATTTCGTTGCAAAGCCGAGCCTTTGGCGCAGGCTGAGTCTTAGTTGACCTGAAGAAAGTATTTAATACTTTCTTTAAGTGTCAAAAATACAACTGTCCAAAACTCTTGGAACTTTACAACTTTTTGAGAAAAAATTGTGAAAAGCAATTCCTTTTCCTTCGTGCGGTGTATTGCTTCCGAAGCCGCCAGCTTGTGCACTTATATTGAAGAAAGTTCTTTATATGTAAAAAAGCTGACCAAAGTATAAACTCTGATCAGCACTCTTATCTTTACTTTTTCAAATTAGTAGCTGCATTCACGAATTCTCTGAATAACGGCTGTGGTTTTGTCGGTCTTGAGATGAATTCAGGATGGAACTGTGAAGCTACGAACCATGGATGATCCTTCAACTCGATGATTTCGACAAGACGACCGTCCGGGCTTGTCCCTGAGAATAAGAAACCAGCATTCTCCATTTGTTCACGGTACTCATTATTGAACTCAAAACGATGGCGGTGACGTTCATAGACGACCTCATCGTTATAAGCCGCAAACGCATTGGTGCCTTTTCTAAGCTTACAAGGATATAGGCCTAAACGTAATGTTCCACCTAGATCTTCAACATCCTTCTGCTCAGGCAGCAAGTCAATCACTGGGTGCGTTGATGCTGGATCGATTTCAGCAGAATGCGCATCTTCATATCCTAAAACATTACGTGCGAACTCTACTGATGCGAGTTGCATACCAAGACAGATTCCGAACATTGGTACGTTGTTTTCACGCGCATAGCGGATCGCTGAAATTTTCCCTTCGATTCCACGATCTCCAAAACCTCCTGGCACAAGGATTCCGTCAGCGTCTTCTAGGAGTTCCTTCACGTTTTCATCTGTCACTTCTTCTGAATTGACCCAATGGATATCAATGTCTGTATCAAACTCGTAACCCGCATGACGAAGGGATTCTACAACAGAAATATATGCATCCGGTAATGCGACATATTTTCCGACGATTGCGATTTTCGTCTTGTTTTTCAAGTTCGTAACGCGGTTGACGAGCTCTTTCCAATCGTCCATATCCGCTTCTTTACAGTTCAGCTTCAAATGATTACATGTAATTTGGTCAAGCTTTTGTGCTTGTAAGGCAAGAGGAACTTCATACAACGTATCGGCATCCATCGCTTCAATAACCGCGTTAGGGTTGATATCACAGAATAACGCGATCTTGTCTTTCATCTCCTGCGGAAGCGGCATTTCGTTCCGAACAACGATGACATTCGGCTGGATCCCAAGACTGCGCAGTTCTTTTACACTGTGCTGAGTTGGCTTCGTCTTCATTTCACCTGCAGCTTTTATATAAGGGACAAGCGTACAGTGGATGTACATGACATTTTCAACACCGATATCACTCTTGATCTGGCGGATCGCCTCGAGGTATGGAAGACTTTCAATATCACCGACTGTACCACCGATTTCAGTGATGACCACATCGGCATTCGTTTCACGTCCAGCACGGAAAACACGTTCTTTGATTTCGTTCGTGATGTGCGGAATGACTTGAACTGTTCCGCCAAGGTAATCCCCGCGACGCTCTTTTTTCAAGACTGTCGAATAAATTTTCCCTGTCGTAACGTTGCTATATTTATTTAGATTTATATCGATAAAACGCTCATAGTGACCTAAATCAAGGTCTGTTTCAGCTCCATCATCCGTAACGAATACTTCCCCATGCTGATATGGACTCATCGTTCCCGGATCAACATTGATGTATGGATCGAACTTTTGAATTGTCACATTCACTCCACGGTTTTTCAGAAGACGTCCCAGCGAGGCTGCCGTAATGCCTTTTCCAAGAGATGAAACTACCCCACCGGTTACAAAGATATACTTTTTCGTCATGTTGGTTCCCCCTTTGAGATCAATATGTTTGATTGGTTCTTTTGCCTATTCAAAATGTACCTGTAATGAAAACGGGAGTGCTTTATCTGTTCAACTCTGTTAGATAGTATTCTCATCCATGTAAAACTTAACAGCTTCAAATCGATGTGTTGGTGTTGATTACGGAAACCAACAAGAAAACTCTAACCAAAAATAAAAAAACAAAAGCGACACCTGCCCTGTATGGGGGGCGCTTTTGTTTAAGATTCGTAAAATAAACTATTAAATTCGCCATTAATTTAAGACTATAAGTAAAGCCCAAAAATGATTCTATCTACTTTCTTGTCAATTGTCAAGATTATTTATTTTTCTTTCTCTTTTTCCTCTTCTTCCTCATCTGCAATGTCTTCATCTGAATCATCGTCATCATCAGAAAGATCTTCATCCTCAAAGTCCACATAGTCTTCTTCGTCTTCATCGTCATCAAAATCGTCGTCAAGATCGTCGAAGTCTTCTTCTAAATCCTCTTCAAAGTCTTCGAGATCCTCGTCATCATCCAATTTCGCTTTCGCTTTTTTACGTTTCTTAGGTTTGATCGTTGTTGCCAGCTCTTCATCGCTGCTTTCAACTGGGTACCATACTTTCAATCCCCATTGGTTATCCCCGACACAAACGAAACGACCATCGATATTGATGTCCGTGTAGAATTGAGCAACCCGTTGTTTTTGCTCTTCTGGGCTCAAATTTCGCATTTTAGAAACTTGCCCCATCAATTCAGTAAAAGGAGTCGGTTTCTTGTTATCTTTTAAAATATGAAATGCGATTTCAAGCATTGAAACTTCCTTTAGTTCTTCCTTAGAATACGTATCCAGCATCTACAGGCACGTCCTTTCTCTCGTTAATCAGTCGTTAGAGACTAATCTATAAACAAGGCTCACTTTACGAAATCGGCTGCCGACAGCAAAATCTTTCCTTACCGATTTATTCTAAGCTCACCTAGCCATAACTAACGTAATCATACCATCCATTATAAACAAATTCTCTAAAGATATGCTATAGCTCTGCACAATTTTTTCAAATTATTCAGGTGAAAATTCCTATATTGAGGGTAGCAATCATCCCGAACTACAAAAAAATGAAGATTTCTTCAAAAATTTTAAAATAACTACAAAAGTGAGGAAATAACAACAAAAACGAGTGGATTAACTACAAAAATGAAAAAAAGCAAGTAACAACATCACAGAAAAAGAACCACCTCGAAGAAGAATCGTTCGAGATGGTTCCTTACTATATCATTTTTCGTCAACGTTTTACATATTCCGTCGGTATTTTCCACCAACTTCATAAAGTGCACGTGTAATCTGTCCAAGGCTTGCATGACGGACCGTTGTCATCAACTCTTCAAACAGGTTGCCGCCTGACAATGCTGTCTGCTTCAAGCGATGTAGAGCCTCAGTCGTTTTATCCGCATGCTTTTCCTGGAAGGAACGCAAACTAGCGATTTGCTTTTCCTTTTCTTCTTTCGTGGCACGTGCCAATTGAAGGTTGAAGTCGTCCTCCGATGGTGGGTTCGGATTCAGGTACGTATTCACTCCGATGATCGGCAATGATCCATCGTGCTTCTTCATCTCGTAATACATCGACTCTTCCTGAATCTTACCACGCTGGTATTGTGTTTCCATCGCACCGAGTACGCCGCCTCGGGAATTGATGCGTTCAAATTCCTGAAGCACTGCTTCCTCGACGAGATCCGTCAACTCTTCGATGATGAATGAACCTTGCAGCGAGTTTTCATTTTTCGCTAGACCGAGTTCCTTTGTGATGATCATTTGGATCGCCATTGCACGTCGTACGGATTCTTCCGTCGGTGTCGTGATCGCTTCATCATAGGAATTCGTATGCAGCGAATTACAGTTATCATAGATCGCCATCAACGCTTGTAACGTCGTACGGATATCATTGAAGTCGATTTCCTGCGCGTGCAGAGAGCGTCCTGAGGTTTGGATATGGTACTTCAGCTTCTGGCTTCGCTCATTGGCTTTATATTTATTTTTCATGACCGCTGCCCAGATCCTTCTCGCTACGCGGCCGATAACGGTATATTCCGGATCGAGACCGTTACTGAAGAAGAAGGACAGATTCGGTGCAAATGTATCGATGTCCATCCCACGGCTCAAATAGTACTCTACATACGTGAAGCCGTTTGCGAGCGTGAGGGCAAGCTGCGTGATCGGGTTCGCACCTGCTTCAGCAATATGATATCCAGAGATCGATACAGAATAGTAGTTACGGACTTTGTTGTCGATGAAATACTCTTGAATATCCCCCATCAAACGAAGCGCAAATTCAGTTGAGAAGATACATGTGTTCTGTCCCTGGTCTTCCTTCAGGATATCCGCCTGGACCGTTCCACGAACAACCGACAATGTCTTCGCTTTGATGTCATCCGCTTCTGCTTCTGTCGGCTTCCGGCCATTTTCTTCTTCAAAACGAGCAAGCTGTTGATCGACCGCCGTATTCATATACATCGCAAGGATGATCGGCGCTGGTCCATTGATCGTCATTGAAACGGATGTTGACGGTGCAGTCAGATCGAAACCTGCATAAAGCTTCTTCATGTCTTCGAGTGTACAGATGCTGACGCCGCTTTCCCCGACTTTTCCGTAAATGTCCGGGCGGTAATCTGGGTCTTCGCCATATAATGTCACTGAGTCGAAAGCTGTACTGAGACGCTTTGCCTCGTCATCCTTCGAAAGATAGTGGAATCTGCGGTTCGTGCGCTCAGGAGTCCCCTCACCAGCAAATTGGCGCTTCGGATCCTCCCCTTTTCGTTTAAAAGGAAATACGCCAGCTGTGAACGGGTAGCGTCCCGGAACGTTTTCGAGCATTGACCAGCGGATGATTTCACCCCAGTCCTTGTATTTCGGTAGTGCGACTTTAGGGATATCAAGTCCAGAAAGACTTCGTGTCTTGAGCTCTGTCACGATTTCCTTATCACGGATCTTCGTCACGAACTCATCTTTGCTGTATTGTTCTTTTAACGTATTCCATCCATCTAGAATTTCCTTCGCTTCAGGATGGAGCTTCTTCTCGTAACCTTTTTTCACATCGGTCAACGTACGGATGGTCACTTCGCCGTCCGCATTCGTTTCTTCGATTGCTTCAAGTGTTCCTTCGATCTGGAACATTTTACGAGCTGTTTCGGATTGTTCCTTCACATATTCATGATAACCGCGTACGGATTGCACGATTTCATTCAGATAGCCGACACGGTCCGGCGGGATGATCATGTTCTGTTTTTCGACTTTCCCTTTTGTATCGAAAGACGTTTCCCACCCTAGATTGAATTTTTCATTCAAAACATTCACAAGTGCGCTGAAAAGGATGTTCGTGCCAAGGTCATTGAACTGGCTTGCGATCGTACCGAACACCGGCATGTCATCAAGATCTTTATCGAAAAGCATACGGCTCCGCTGGTATTGCTTTTTCACATCGCGTAATGCGTCCTCTGAACCTTTACGATCGAATTTGTTGATCGCGATCAAGTCTGCATAGTCGATCATATCGATTTTTTCAAGCTGGGATGGTGCACCGAATTCGCTTGTCATCACGTACATCGATGCGTCCGAGATTTCCACGATTTCAGCGTTCCCTTGCCCGATTCCGCTCGTTTCAACGATGATCAGGTCATAGCCCGCAGCTTTTACGACCGAAAGCGCGTCGGTGATCGCTTCAGACAGCTCAGTTTTCGAACCACGTGTTGCAAGGCTTCTCATATAAACACGTGGTGAGTGGATCGCGTTCATACGGATCCGGTCTCCAAGCAGCGCTCCTCCTGTTTTTTGTTTCGTCGGATCAACGGACAGAATTGCGACTGTCTTATCCTCGAATTCATTCAAATAACGGCGGACGAGTTCATCTGTCAAAGAACTTTTACCCGCACCACCTGTTCCTGTGATCCCGAGGACAGGGACTTTATTCGCCATTTCCTTCATTTGCGTGATCGCTTTTTCAGCAGTCGCAGCCATTTCCTTCTGTGTTTTTCCGAAGTTCTCAGCAACCGTGATCAATCGCGCAACTGCTCTCGGTTCTTTCGCCTTGAGATGCTCCATTTCATCGGTTAGATCTGAGAACGTTGGGAAATCACAATCCTTGACCATCTGGTTGATCATGCCCTGCAGGCCGAGCGTCCGACCGTCTTCAGGTGAGAAGATACGGGCAACGCCGTACTCATGCAGTTCCTTGATTTCCTTCGGGATGATGACGCCTCCGCCACCTCCGTATACACGAATATGGGAAGCTCCATTTTCTTTTAAAAGATCGATCATGTATTTGAAATATTCAACATGCCCGCCCTGGTAGGAGGAGATGGCGATTCCCTGGACATCCTCCTGGATGGCAGCCTGCACGACTTCATCGACGGAACGGTTATGTCCTAGATGAATGACTTCCGCTCCACTAGCTTGGATGATTCGACGCATGATGTTGATGGAAGCGTCATGGCCATCGAAAAGACTTGCGGCTGTAACAAAACGAACATGGTTCTTCGGTTTGTATACTTCTTTTTCCATTTTAGGCTTGCTCCTTTCGTCGGTTGGTTCATTTTTCTGTGTTGGCTGTTTTCGCAAACTTTGTTGCTCTTGCACTTAAAGAAAGTATAAAATACTTTCTTCAGTATAAGGGCAACTAAGGCTCGACCTACAAAAGGCTTGGTCTGGCCAAGTTTTCTTTAAAAGTCGTTGATTTCCGCTCCAGGATGCTCGCTTTCCGCGGGGCGTGCCGTGAGCCCACTCGTCGCCTTGCGACCTCAGGAGTCTCCTTTTCAAGGAAGCATTTGTGCTCCTGCGTCTACAAGAAAGTCCTGTCGAAGCTAGCTTCCTCGTCGCATGCCTTGCGAGGAGATTATTCAAGTAGAAGGCACGCTGATCCCGCAGGACAAGGAAAGCTTCGGCAGCGTTACATCGCACGAAGAAAATGCGATTTTCATTTTCGAGGAGTCTCGCACCTTGCTCTCCAATCAACTCGCACAAGGTGATTTTTTAAAATGACTCAAAAGCAACAATCTTTTAGAAAAGAGCCTATGTTTTATATATATCAACGGGGGCGAGCGTTTTATCGGCGATTTTGATAAAATATCAGCGATTCCTAGAATATATCAGCGGTCCGAGATCATTCGCCATTTTTCCGACACCCTCGCTTTCAAACTCTAAACCTTACTTGCCGGCCTGCCCATTTCGATTCCGTTCAATAAAAGCTGGATTTGGAATTTTGTGTACGCTTCCAAATCATAGTTCTTCTGCAGCGCCCATCGTCTGAACGTCCACATCTGTCCTTGAATCAGAATGGTATGTGCAAGCAGACTGACTTCCTCTTCCGATAAAGAGAGGTTACCTGCATCGACCGAGCGCTGGATCAGCCTTTCGAATATTGCTGTCATCTCGATTTCTTTACGTAAGACGTACGGAAGTGCCTCATCTGATAAGGATTTCGCTTCCTGATACATGACAAGGACCTCATCCTGCATTTCATCCATTACTTTAAAATACGCAGCGATCGCTTCCTTGAGCCTGTTTATCCCTGGCTGATCCATGACGATCTCACTTTGCAGGCGAGTCCGCACCTCATCGTAGATGGAATCACAGACAAGATACAGCACATCTTCCTTCGATCGGATGTACTCGTAAAGGGTGCCGATGCTGAATCCAGCTGCTTTTGCGATTTCTCTTGTGGTCGTCCGATGGAATCCCTTGTCCTTGAAAAGCGTTACGGCTGCTTTCACCATTTCTTCACGACGCTTTTGTATGAGCTTCTCGTCTTTGACTAGTGAAGGTACTTTCTTCTTCCCCAACGTCATCCCTCTCTCTTAGTCGATATCGTTTATACGCTTTGTAGTCTCACATCTGGTGGATTCGTCTAGCGTTCTTTTTTACCTAAGTTAAGCTCCAACAATATGTTCGCTGCAGCAGTGTAAGGATCGATTTCTCTCCGTTCGATCTGTTCTCTCCAGTCTCCATCCTGTTGATCCTGCTCTATCTTTTTCATGAGTTCATAATGAACGACTTCCAGCACTTCATCTTGTAAAATACGCGTCTTTTTACGTTCGCCTTCTCCGCTTTCCTCAAGGTACTGCAAATGCTTTCGGACCAGGTCCCAGACGTCTTCAAGACCTTTGTTCTGTGTGGAAATCGTTTTGGCGATCGGGGGACGGTAATCCGCGTCATGCTTGACAAGATCGAGCAGCCCTTCGATTTCCGTCATCAATTTTGATACTCCCGGAAGGTCTGCTTTATTGATGATGAACAGGTCCGCAATCTCCATGATCCCAGCCTTGAAAACCTGCACCACATCTCCGCTTCCAGGGTTCAGGACCACCGCTGTCGTGTCCGCCACTTTCATGATATCCAGCTCCGATTGACCGACTCCGACCGTCTCCACGAGGATGACGTCAAACCCATAGGCATCCATCATCCGGACCGTCTCTTTGGTGGTCCGCGCAAGTCCGCCAAGACTTCCACGGGTCCCCATACTGCGGATATACACCCCTGGATCTGTGAAATGCTCTGCCATTCGTACCCGGTCCCCAAGCAATGCCCCACCGCTGAAAGGACTTGTCGGATCGACAGCGACAATCCCGACAGTCAATTTTTTCGCTCGCAAGTACTGAATGAAGCGATTGACGAGCGAGCTTTTCCCCGCGCCCGGAGAACCTGTGATTCCGATGATATGTGCGCCTTTGCCCTGGTCATGCAGTTCTTTTAAAATCGTGAGCTTATCTGGATGATCGTTCTCAAGGAAGCTGATTCCTCTCGCTAACGCTCTCACGTCTTTTTCAACTATTTTCTTGGCGAGGTCATGCATGGGTGGTCCTCCTCGTTCGTCAATACTGCTATCAATCTGCCAGAAGCATTCTCGAAATGACGAGTCGCTGGATTTCGTTTGTTCCTTCGTAGATTTGAGTGATTTTCGCATCACGCATGTAACGTTCTACCGGATAGTCCTTCGTATAGCCATAACCGCCATACACTTGCACCGCTTCTGTCGTCACTTCCATCGCGATATCACCGGCAAACAGCTTCGACATCGCGGACTCTTTACCATATGGCATACCTTCGCTCTCTTTCCAAGCCGCTTGATAGGTTAAAAGTCTTGCAGCTTCAACCTTCGTCGCCATGTCCGCTAATTTAAACCCGATTCCCTGCTGCAAACCGATCGGTTTACCGAACTGCTGACGCTCTTTCGCGTAGCTGGTTGACGCATCCAGTGCACCCTGCGCGATTCCGACTGCTTGTGCTGCGATCCCGTTACGACCGCCGTCCAGTGTCTGCATCGCGATTTTAAAACCTTCGCCTTCTTCACCTAAGCGGTTTTCAACTGGAACGCGGCAATCTTCAAAAATGATCTCCAATGTCGGGGAGGAACGGATGCCGAGTTTCTTTTCCTTTTTACCGAAAGAGAATCCAGGCGTTCCTTTTTCCACGATGAATGCGGAGATCCCTTTGTGCTTCTTCTCAGCGTCGGTTACTGCGAACACGACATAGATTTCAGCGTCTCCACCATTCGTGATGAAAATTTTCGAACCGTTCAACACGTACTCATCACCGTCAAGGCGTGCTGTCGTTTTCATTTTAGCCGCGTCAGATCCGGATCCCGGTTCAGTCAGACCGTATGCACCAAGCTTTTTCCCTTCAGCCATAGGACGCAGGAATTTCTGCTTCTGCTCTTCTGTACCGAATTTATAGACCGGCCAGCCTGCAAGTGACGTATGTGCAGATAGGGTTACCCCTGTTGACGCACAGACACGTGATAATTCTTCCACTGCAATGACGTAGCTCAGGTAATCCGAACCGATTCCGCCGTACTCTTCCGGCCAAGGAATACCTGTAAGACCGAGTTCTGCCATCTGATCGAATAGCGAACGGTCGAAGCGTTCTTCCTCATCACGTTCTGCAGCTGTCGGTTCCACCTCGTTCTTCGCAAAATCACGGACCATCTTCCTAAGCATTTCATGTTCTTCTGAAAGTTGAAATTGCATGCTTCCCTCTCCCTTATCCACTAAGTTTATTTATTTGGTCACATTCTGGGTAATCTGTTCAGTTTTCGGGTTATTCTGTTCAGTTTTCAAGATATTCTGTTCACTTCTCGCGTTATTCTGTTCACTTTTGTGATTAATCTGTTCACTTCTCAGATAATTTGTTCACTTTTCCATTTTTTCTGTTCACTTTCCCGAATAATTTGTTCACTTCTCAAGATAATCTGTTCAGTTCTCATCTCAGAGATCATCTTCGCCGTTTATCACCTCTGAAAATCAGCGAATTAGAGACAAGAAGTTCAAGGCACGATGGTTTTGACGACCGGATAATGAAACCGGCTAAAACCGTCACGTCCTTTGACAACGCCGGTCCTAGTACATCCTGTACGTCGAAGGACCGGAAAAACCAAGTAACGCGGAAATTCGCAGTTTATCATTCGCTGATTCAGCTGTTCATCAAATGCTTGCTTATAACTAACCGCTGTATCTCGCTCGTGCCTTCATAGATTTCACAAACTTTCGCATCTCGGAAAAGCCGTTCGACAGGGTATTCCTTTGTATAGCCATACCCGCCGTGTACTTGGACTGCTTCAATTGCTGCTTTGGTCGCAATAGTCGATGCGAAGAGCTTCGCCATGGAAGCATCCTTTCCACAAGGTTTTCCGAGTGATTTCAGATTCGCAGCTTTATAGGTCAGTAACTTCGCACCTTCAACCTGGGTAGCCATGTCAGCAAGCTTAAATCCGACGCCTTGCTGTAAGCCGATCGGCTTACCAAACTGCTGACGTTCTTTTGCATAGGCTGTGGAGTACTCAAGAGCCGCTTCAGCGATTCCCATTGCCTGAGCCGCGATTCCGATCCGTCCGATATCAAGGTTTGCCATTGCAATTTTAAAGCCCATTCCTTCTTCACCCAGACGGTTTTCCGCCGGTACACGGCAGTCCTCGAAGATGAGCTGGCTTGTGTTTGAACCGTTCAGCCCCATCTTTTTCTCTTTCTTACCGACTACAAAGCCTGGTGTATCTTTTTCAACGATAAAAGCTGTAATACCACGGCTTCCTTCACCTGGATCCGTCGATGCAAAAACGATATAGACATCCGCTTCACCAGCGTTTGTGATGAAAACCTTCGATCCGTTCAGAATGTAATGATCCCCATCTCGGACAGCTCTTGTCTTCAATCCGCCTGCATCGGACCCAGCGCTCGGTTCTGTCAGCCCGAATGCCCCAAGGTATTGGCCGCTCGCGAGCTTCGGCACATATTTTTTCTTCTGTTCCTCCGTACCGAAGTAATAAATCGGATTCGTCCCTACAGACGTATGCACCGATAAAATGACGCCGACTGTTGCACTGACCCTTGAAAGTTCGTTGATCGCAATGATATAGGATGTAAAATCCATCCCTGCTCCGCCGTATTCTTCAGGGACCGGAATACCCATCAACCCGAGCTCACCCATTTTATCAATGACCGCTCTTGGGAATTTGTCCTTTTCATCCATATCCTCTAAAATCGGGCGGATTTCCGCTTCAGCAAAATCGCGGACCATCTTACGCATCATTTCTTGTTCTTCTGTAAAACGAAGATTCATCGTCCTCCCCCTTTCGATGCACAACGGCTAGTTGTACTCATAAAATCCTTTGCCGGTTTTCTTACCTAGCCAGCCTGCTTTCACATATTTACGCAGCAATGGACATGGGCGGTATTTATCGTCACCGAATCCTTCGTAAAGCGTTTCCATAATATACAGGCACGTATCCAGACCGATGAAATCAGCGAGTGTCAATGGTCCCATTGGGTGGTTCATACCGAGTTTCATCACTTCATCAATCGCTTCAGGCTCAGCCACACCTTCATACACTGTGTAGATTGCTTCGTTGATCATCGGCATCAGGATACGGTTTGACACGAAACCAGGGAAGTCATTCACTTCAACAGGTACTTTATTGAGTGCTTTCGTCGTATCTTCGATCACTTTATAGGTTTCATCCGTTGTAGCGAGCCCGCGGATGATTTCAACAAGTTTCATGACCGGAACCGGATTCATGAAGTGCATGCCAATCACTTTTTCTGGACGATTTGTCGACGCCGCGATTTCTGTAATCGGTAAAGATGATGTATTCGTCGCAAGAATGGCATGTTCGGGAGCAATTTCATCAAGGTGCGTGAAGAGCTTGCTTTTGATATCAATATTTTCGACCACTGCTTCGACGACAAGGTCGACATCCGATGCGTTATTCAGGTCAGTGGAAAGGACCAAACGGCTTATTACCGCATCCGCCTGTTCTCTTGTCATCCGCTCTTTTTCCACTTGGCGGTTCATGTTCTTCGTGATATAAGCCATTCCTTTTTGTACAATATCTTCTTTCAAGTCATGTAAAACCACGCTAAAATCCGCTTGAGCGAAGACCTGTGCGATTCCTGCTCCCATCTGTCCTGCTCCGACTACCATTACTTTTTTGATTTGCATGTGGATCCTCCTCGTTTTATTGCTTCTCTACTTCGACCATGACAGCATCGCCTTGACCACCGCCACTGCAAATGGCTGCGATTCCGATTCCACCGCCGCGACGCTTCAATTCATGGATCAACGTGATGATGATTCTTGCTCCGCTTGCCCCGATCGGGTGTCCGAGTGCGACCGCGCCGCCGTTGACGTTCACTTTTTCCGGATCAAGCTCTGCGATTTGCGAGCTGACAAGAGCTACTGCAGCAAATGCTTCGTTCACTTCGAACAGATCGATTTCATCTAATGATTTTTCTGTCTTCTTTAAAAGTTCGTTGATTACGACACCCGGTGTTTGCGGGAAGTTTTCAGGTTCCATCGCGATCGCTGTATGACCAAGGATCGTTGCCATCACTTGTTTGCCTTCTATTTTCGCACGTTCTTCTGACATGAGAACGAGCGCTCCTGCACCATCGTTGACACCAGGTGCATTGCCGGCTGTAATCGAGCCTTGTGGGTCGAAAACCGGCTTCAGGCTTCCGAGTCGTTCGACTGTCGTGTCTTTTCGCGGTGCTTCATCTTGTTCAACGACGAGCGGGTCACCTTTACGCTGCGGCACTTCCACCGCTACGATCTCTTCTGACAGCCTTCCTTCTTCAATTGCTGATACAGCACGTTGATGGCTGTGGTAAGCCCACTCATCCTGCTTTTCTCTCGTGAGACCGTATTCGTTTGCTGTCGAGTTCCCGTAATTCCCCATGTGGACACCTTTGAAGGAACATGTGAGGCCGTCAGATACCATGGAATCGACGACTTTCGCATCACCCATCCGTAATCCCCAACGTGCTTTCGGCATCATATACGGAGCATTGCTCATCGACTCCATACCCCCTGCAACGATCACTTCTTCATCACCAGCACGAATGATCTGGTCTGCAAGCGTCACGCTTCGCATACCAGAAGCACACACTTTGTTGATCGTTTCCGTTTTGACTTCCCACGGGATATCCGCGTAGTTCGCTGCTTGACGAGACGGGATTTGCCCCTGGCCCGCCTGTAGGACGGACCCCATGATCACCTCATCGACATCCTTTGGTGAAATGCCAGCGCGTACCAGTGCTTCCTTGATTGCAACTCCTCCAAGTTGTGAAGCGGTAAGTGAACTGAGTGCTCCGCCGAACTTGCCGAATGGCGTTCTCACGCCGCTAACGATTACTGTCTTCCCCATGTGTAATTCCTCCTTTTTTTCATCAAACCAGGTGGATATTTTTAAAAACGCTGCGTAATTTTAGAAGGCTGTATTCGCAAACTTTGTTGCTCTTGAAAGTCGTTGATTTCCGCGGGGCGTGCGGTGAGCCCACTCGTCCCCTTGTGACCTCAGGAGTCTCCTTTTCAAGGAAGCATTTGTGCTCCTGCGTCTACAAGAAAGTCCTGTCGAAGCGAGCTTCCTCGTCGCATGCCTTGCGAGGAGATTATTCAGGTAGTAGGCACGCTGATCCCGCAGGAGTCCCGCACCTTGCTCTCCAATCAACTTGCACAAGGTGATTATTTAAAAATAACTCAAAAATCAATAATCTTTTAGAAAAGAGCCTTTTAGAAAATGAAACTTTTTACAACACAAAACTTTCGAGCGAACGCTCAATCGGACCGTTGTCATTAGAAAGAGATCAGGAGACGATCCACACCGTCTCTGATCTTCTTCTCCTAATCCGGTTATTGCGCGATACGCTGTTTTTCATCACCCAGTACGGATTTCTCTAAAATTTCCACGACGTCTAGCGTCTGGACATTATCTTCGACTTCCTTCGCTTTCGTTCCGTCACTCAACATCGTCAAGCAGTAAGGACATCCGCTTCCGATCATGGTCGGATTCACTTCAAGTGCCTGCTCTGTACGTGCGACATTGACACGGTTGCCAGCGTCCTCTTCCATCCACATCATACCGCCACCAGCACCACAGCACATTCCGTTTTGGCGGCTGCGGTTCATCTCGACGACCTTGACACCCGGAATCGCTTTCAAAATGTCACGAGGTGGTTCATAAACCTCGTTGTAACGTCCGAGGTAGCAAGAATCGTGATAGGTGATCGTCTCATCGACTTCATGCGTCGGCTTCAAGCGACCTTCTCGAATCCATTCTGCCAACAGCTCTGTATGGTGATAGACTTTAACGTCTTCAAGACCGAAGTCAGGGTATTCATTTTTAAACGTGTTATAGGCATGCGGATCGATCGTGATGATCTTCTCCACATCATGCTTTTTGAACAGCTCGATATTTTTCGTCGCGATTTCCTGGAACAAGAACTCGTTTCCGATACGGCGTGGCGTGTCACCAGAGTTCTTTTCTTTGTTACCGAGGATCGCGAACTTGATGCCAGCCGAGTTCAACATGCGAGCTAGTGACAGCGCGATTTTTTGACTACGGTTGTCATAAGAGCCCATTGAGCTGACCCAGAAGAGGTACTCGAACTCTTCTCCTGCTTTTTCAACTTCTTTTACAGTCGGGATATGGACATCTTCATGTCCGTCGCGCCAATCTTCACGTTCCTTACGGCTGAGTCCCCAAGGATTTCCTTGACGTTCGATGTTCTGGATCGCGCGCTGTCCATCTGCATCCATCTTTCCTTCTGTCAATACGAGGTAACGTCTCATATCGATGATCTTGTCGACGTGTTCATTCATGACAGGGCATTGGTCTTCACAGTTACGACAAGTCGTACAAGCCCAGATTTCTTCTTCAGTGATGACATCGCCAATCAAGTCGATCGTATATTCAAACCCACGGCTGCCTTCTTCTACGGCTGCAGCTGTTTCTTGATTTCCTTTCCCTTGCGCAGCGATCGCGAGCTGGTTACCGGTCGTATTATTGAATGCGACCGCCGGAACCCATGGTGTACGTGAAGTGATCGCTGCACCCTTTTCCGTTAGATGGTCACGTATTTTTATGATCAAATCCATCGGCGAAAGCATTTTTCCGGTACCTGTCGCAGGACAGACGTTGGTACAGCGTCCACATTCGACACATGCATACAAGTCCACGAGCTGTTTCTGGTTGAATTCCTCAACCTTACCGACACCGAATGTTTCTTGTGATTCATCTTCAAAGTCAATTGCCGCCAGTCTTCCCACCTTATGTGTACGACCAAGGAATACGTTGATCGGTCCTGCAATCAAATGAGCATGCTTCGATTGCGGTACGTAGACTAAGAATGTGAGCAAAATCAACAGATGGACCCACCAGGACACATAGAACAAAACGACTGCACCAGTCTTTCCAACCCATCCGAATAAAAAGGCGATCGTACTTGCCACTGGTGCTGTCCAAGAGAGCTCAAGGTCATGCCAGATGATCTCCATACCGTTTCCGAACAAGACGGAAAGCATCAACCCTCCGATGAATAATAGGACTAGTCCAGCTTTAAATCCGCGCTTCAAACGGACGAGCTTTTCAATATAACGGCGGTAAAATGCCCAAAGCACCGCTACAAGGATCATCAGCGTCACAAACTCCTGGAACAACGTGAACGCTGGATATAACGGACCAAACGGCAGGTGCGATTCCGGCTTCAGCCCTTTCCAAATCATATCAATGGCACCGAACTGCACCATGATGAACCCATAGAACATCATGACATGGATGATGCCGCTTTTCTTATCCTTCAATAGCTTTTTTTGACCAAATACGTTCACTAAAATCGATTGAAGACGTTCTTTCATCGTATGGTCGAATTCAGCTTTCTTCCCTAGCTTGATATACTCATATCGCGTTCTCACAACATAAGCGAACAAATAAATTCCGTAAGCGGTTACAAAAAGGAATGCAAGCCAGTTGATGATCAATAATGTATCCATGATTTCGTATAGCCCCCTTCAGTTTCTCATGTGGTTACAATAGTAATGATTATTAGGACCTCAATTCAGAATGAAACTAATTTTCTGACATTATTATAGCATAAATTTTAATGAATGAGCATTCAGTCGACGAATTTTTTCCGAAAAATTTCAAATCTCTATTGTATCCCTTCTTCCTTATTTTTTGATAGACACCTTTTTTGTAAAGGCTGTATTCGTAAACTTTGTTGATTTTGCACTTAAAGAAGTATAAAATACTTTCTTCAGTATAAGGGCAACTAAGGCTCGACCTACAAAAGGCATGGTCTCGCCAAGTTTTCTTTAAAAGTTGTTGATTTCCGCTCCAGGATGCTCGCTATCCGCGGGGAGTGCGGTGAGCCCGCTCGTCGCCTTGCGACCTCAGGAGTCTCCTTTTCAAGGAAGCATTTGTGCTCCTGCGTCTACAAGAAAGTCCTGTCGAAGCGAGCTTCCTCGTCGCATGCCTTACGAGGAGATTATTCAGGTAGTAGGCACGCTGATCCCACAGAAGTCTCGCACCTTACTCTCCAATCAACTTGCACATGGTGGTTCATTACCAAAATGACCCAAAAGCAACAATCTTTTAGAAAACAGCCATGATAGATAAGGCTTTGATTGGGAATAGTAAGAGCACAAATCGTCTGTCATTTGAGGTGTGCTGAGAAAATGTTCATGACTATCGTTGTAATCATCGCATGGCTCATTCTTTGGGCTTCGATCGACTTTTATCTAGGATGGAAAAATCACTCAAAAGAAACGAATCAGCTCTACCTCCCCCCTGAACGAGGAAAAGCCGAGTTGATCTCTGAGGGCGTCCCTTTCTTTTCAAAATTATTTGCCGACTTGAAGGAAGCAAAGTCTTTCATATACGTTCAGTTTTATATCATCCGGAATGATCCGCTTGGGCAAGAATTGTTCCAAATCGTGAAAAAGAAAGCTTCTGATGGTGTGACTGTTTATTTAGTGTTTGATGCAATCGGAAGTTACCAGTTGCCTAAAAAAACACTTGAGAACCTCAAATCCTACGGGATCAAAATATTGCAGACCGAACCGCCTCAACTTCCTTTTCTTTTTTATACATTCAACCGCCGGAACCATCGGAAAATCACAGTGGTCGATGGAACGATCGCTTATATTGGCGGTTATAACATCGGCGAAGAATACATCGGAAAAAATCCAAAGCTTGGCCATTGGCGGGACTATCATTTGAGATTGACCGGAAAGGTGGTCGAGCAATTCGTTAAATTGATCCAATGGGATTGGAAGAAATCGACTGGAGCATCTCTCGAAATCACACCTCTCGCCACTGAGGATACTGGCGATGAAGCCTTCGCATTGCTTGCGACCAACGGTGAACAAATGGAAGAGTTCTTTTTGAACAAAATCGAGGAAGCGGAAAAATCGATTTTCATCGGTTCACCATATTTTATCCCCGGGAAGAGACTTGTCCAGGCATTGAAAAAAGCAAGCAAAAAGGGGATCAGAGTGACGATCTTGATTCCAATGCGATCGGATCACGCTTTCGTGAAGGAAGCAGCGATCCCCTATCTTCTTCCGCTCCTTGCAGCTGGTGTTGAAGTGTACCGCTATTACCCGGGCTTCTACCATTCCAAAGTCTTCTTGATCGATCGGAAGTTCTGCGATCTCGGGACAGCGAATTTCGATAAACGGAGCTTTTATTTGAACAATGAAGTGAACTGTCTCTTCACTTCAACTTCACTGATCCAAAAGATCGAAAGGGTACTCGAGTTTGATCTTCAACAATCCGAACGTTTGACACTGCCGGATCTACGTAAACGCTCAATTTTGGAAAAAGGCAAAGGATTACTTGCGCTTTCAATCTCCCGTTTTCTTTAGATAAGGTTATGCTAAATCATGTTGTTGATTTACTTCAAAATTTACTCCCTTTCCGCGGGCGAACCGAGAGCCTCCTCACTTGCACAGGATGTCAACACAAAAATGAAATCATTTTCGTGTCTGCGATGGGGATTCTAAGAAGCTTTCCTTATGCTGGCTTCGACGTTCACCGCAGGACGTGGTGGTTTTTAGTCGAAGATCCTTTTAAAACTTTGGGGTCTCTCCTGGCTCGTTTTTCCCGCAGGAGTGTCGTAAATTTCGTTTAAAATCAACAGGAGTTCTCAAAGACGTGACCAAAACACTAACGATCGTAAAGACTTGAAAGTTTCTTTGAAATTCAAACAAAAAGGATGAAGTGTGATGTGGCTCGCCTTATTTGTGGGAGCGATTGCTGGTTCGTCAGTTTTCCTTGGTGCATTGACTGGCCTCAGAGTCAAGTTTCGCGAAAAGTATATTGCGATGATCATGGCTTTCGGTGCAGGAATCTTACTTGGTGCTGCTGCCTTTGAGCTTTTGACTGAATCTGTTGAAAGAGGCGGAATCATAGCCACCACAATTGGATTTTTATGCGGAAGCATCGCGTTCACAAGCTTCAATCTCTATTTATACAAAAAAGGTGGACACAAGCGGAAAAGCTCTGATCGGAATCCACAGGACCATTCAGGGTTAGCGATCTTTTTCGGAACGTTGTTGGATGCAATACCGGAATCAATCATCATTGGGGTCAATATTTTACAAGAGGGTAAAATCGGCTGGTTGTTTTTCATTGCTGTTTTCATCAGCAATTTCCCTGAAGGACTTTCCAGCACGGTCGGATTAAAAAAGAACGGTTACTCACACACGAAGATTCTCAGTATGTGGGCAACCGTCTTTGTCTTGACAGGATTAAGCGCTCTTGCCGGCTATTTATTTCTAAAGAATGCGATGCCTGAAACAATTTCGATCATCAATGCCTTTGCAGCTGGCGGAATCATCGCGATGGTCGTTGATACGATGGTGCCCGAGGCATTCAAGAAAGGCGGGCCGCTCGTGGGTTTCATCACTTCACTAGGTCTTCTGATCTCGCTTGTTCTCATTCAGCTTCAATGATTATGCGGATACTTTCGTGTTCTGTTGTATATATTTCGGAACGGAGTCCTTCACAACAACTGTATTCGCGATGAGGTCATGCAATGATTTTCGATCAGGACGTATCATCATCATTCCTATACTGACGAGAAGCAACGCCCCAAATGAAATCACGTAAAAGAATGGGACTACTCCATATCTTAGGACCATACATAAAATTCCTGGATCGGTCCCTTTACGCATTTCGATACGGATCCCTGCCATCCATTTTCCAATCGTGTACCCACCGGTCAAAACCGGAATGATCAACCAATAAAAGATTTCTACAGCTACCGTGAACCAGTCCCCTCTCCAAGTCCCGAAAACGAGAAAACTGATTGCACTTAAAGGAGCCGTTACGACAACAAGATCTACAATCATAGCCAATGCACGCTGCGATAAAGATGCATATACTTGGACACTAGGGCGTCGATGCTTCTTCACTTCGTCCATCCGCTTCTCCTCCTTGAAGTACAGCTTGTATAACTACTGTATGCGATTGACTGGAAAGATATATCGTCATCTTATTTCTGCACTGATGAATTCATGGACTAGATGGTTGAAGATGTTCCATTTACGGATCGGCACTTCGTGGAATGCATTCTTGACGATGGCGATGTGCGGCTGCTGCAAATGGTGTCTGTACACTTCTTCAAAGTTTTTGATATGCACGACACGATCTCCATAAATGACGAGTACCGGAACTGAAATGCTCGTTAATTGATTCAGGCAGGAATAGTTGTATGAGGCTTGATAGAAGTTGTACCAATTTTTCTGATTTGTCTTTCTCACTGTTTTCCACAGGCGCTCTTGTTCTTCCTTCTTTTTCCCATGACTTATCACTAGAATTTTCGAAAGAAGTGCAGGTGAAAATTGCAATAGCTTCATCCCTGCAAGAAACTCGGCTTTCAAGAATGTTTTCACATAAGGAAAACCTCCGCTTAAAATGAGTCCGAGAACCCGATCTGGATATGTGATCGCAAAATACTGCGCGACCGATCCACCTGCAGAATACCCGCAAATGACCGCTTTTTCCACTTGCAATTCATCTAGCAATCGAAGCAATTCCTCAGCCAGACTTTCGATGGTGACTTGTCCATTTGCAGGGTCACTGAATCCGTGTCCACACATATCATAGGTGATGATCCGATAAGAAGTGGATAAATGTGACTGATACATGAATACACTTTTCCCAAGTCCAGGAGGATGAAGGAAAACGATCGGAATCCCTTCCCCCTTATCCTCTACGCTTATATTACGGCCTAGTACCAATTTAACAGACATCTCGTTTAAGCCCCTTTTCATCTGGCTTTGCCACAACGTTTTGGTGGTTGCATATCAATTTCAAAAACGCGAACGTTGATGGCAGTGGTTATCCATTTAATAGCAGAGGCATTACCGTTATGACGAACTTATAGCCGAGGTAGATTCCAACAATCCCAAGGATGCCTGCAAGCGCTGGCGGAGCAGGAATCGGAAGCTTGAATGCGGCGAATACGACTCCAACGATGAAGCCGCACAATATTGATAATAATGCAATTTTCATATGAAAAATCCTCCAGTGTATTTCATCCACTTTGTTATGTAATTGTTGATTCTGCGAAATTCACTCCCTTTCTGCAGGCGATCCGCGAGCCTCCTTTCGAGTTACTCGCTGTGGGGTCTCGCTAGGCTCGCTTTTCCCGCTGGAGTGTCGCGAATTTTACTTAAGAAATTTTCTCGATTGATCAACATTACAATTTTACAAAGTCTTTCTTTAAAAGATAATGCTCTCTGCTAATTAGTATGACAGAGAGCATTACGAAATATGTCCTTACATTTTTTCTGGTGCGGAAACACCAATCAATTCTGTTCCGTTCTTGATCGTTTGCTGAACTGCTTTCATCAATGCATATCTTGCCTTGCTTTGTTCAGGGTTTTCATCATCAAGAACCCGTTCTGCGTTATAAAAGCTATGGAGTGTCGAGGCAAGCTCAAACAAGTAGTTCGTCATCCGTTGCGTCGACAAGGACAATGCAGCCTCTTCGACCGCTTCAGGAAACTCCCCTAGCTTTTTCAACAGATCATATTCTTTTTCCGAACGAATCGTGGAAAAGTCCACTTGTTCCTCGAATGAATAACCTTTTTCTTTTCCTTGGCGAAGCATGCTGCACACGCGGGCATGCGCGTATTGGATGTAATAAACCGGGTTTTCGTTTGAACGGGATACAGCAAGATCCATATCGAAATCTAGATGGGAATCTGCGCTGCGCATTGCGAAGAAATACCGCATTGCATCGACACCGACTTCATCCATCAGTTCCCGTAACGTGACGGCTTTACCAGTCCGTTTACTCATCTTCACTTTTTCACCGTTTTGGAAAAGACTGACGAGCTGGATGATCTGGACTTCAAGCTGATCACGCTCATAGCCAAGCGCCTCAACTGCAGCCTTCATACGCGGGATATAACCGTGATGGTCTGCACCCCAGATGTTGATGACTGTTTCAAAACCTCGCTTGAACTTATCGAAGTGATACGCCAGGTCAGGTGTCAAATACGTATAAGTTCCGTCATTCTTGATCAGCACCCGATCTTTGTCGTCTCCATAATCGGTTGTTCTGAACCATGTCGCGCCATCTTTCTCATAGGTGACACCTTTTTCCTTCAGCAATTCAAGTGCTTCATCGATTTTGCCAGATGTATAGAGAGATGTTTCTGAATACCATTGATCGAAAAGGACACGGAACGCTGCCAGATCTTCCTTGATTTTATCAAGCTGTTTTTCAAGTCCATATTCCCTGAAGAATCGTAAGCGTTCTTCCTGGTTCAAGGTGACATATTTGTCGCCTTCCTTTTCTGCTACCTCTTCTGCGAACTTGATGATATCTTTGCCGTAGTATCCGTCTGCCGGCATCTCGCCTTCATGGCCGAGTGCCTCTAGATAACGGGCTTCAAGGGATAATGCCAGATTGTGAATTTGATTCCCTGCATCATTGATATAATATTCCCGAGAAACATCATAACCTGCTTTATCGAGTATGTTACAAAGTGTATCTCCTACGGCTGCACCGCGTGCATGACCGAGATGCAGGCTTCCTGTCGGGTTGGCGGAAACGAATTCGATCTGGACCTTCTTGTTCTGTCCTGTTTCAGTATCCCCGTATTTATCACCTGCTTCGATTATTGCAGGGATCAGGTTGGTCAAGTAGTGGTTGTCAAGGTAAAAATTGATGAAACCAGGTCCTGCGATTTCGATTTTTTCAATCGAGGCTTTCGTCTGATCGAAGTTCGCAACCATTTCCTCAGCGATTTGACGTGGTGCTTTTTTTGCAATACGCGCGAGCTGCATCGCCATGTTCGTCGCGAAATCTCCATGATCTTTGTTCTTCGGAAGCTCAAGAACGACTTCTGGGAGTTGATCTTCTGTTGTTAAACCTGCTTTTACGACCGAATCAGCGATTTCTTGTTTCAGTTGTTCCTTCACCTGTTCTACAATCGTCATCTTTCTTCCCCTCTCAGCTTGATAAGCATTTGATGGTAGCCGGCCTCTTCACCCTGGAAGAGCACCTGATAATCCAGTAATAAATAACCCTTCTGTTCTGCATCGTTCCAATTGAAATCTACCTTCTCCGTCCGGGTTGCGATCTGGATTGGACCATAAGGACTTTCATAGGTACCTTCCATCTCGATTCCAGGAGTGAACCGTTGTCGCATCGACACTGCTCCCTGGCGGATGATGGTGATATCATCGCTTTGAATTTTTATCGTCGTATTCACTTTGTCCGTTTCATTGATTACTTCTACATAACGAAGGTAGACAGCATCATTTTTCCTGTATAACGTTCCACTAGAAGATAATGAAGTATCTTCTGTTGTACCTGACTCGGTGATTTTTGTATGTAGATCCACTTCGATAGGTATCGTTATATCCACACTGTTCACACCCTTCTCTTCATTAACTTACCCATTATAATAAAAAAGCGCCTCCTCTTTCAAGGTTCAGCGCTAAGACGTTTCATCGGAAAATTTTTCTATAAAGTATGTTTTGTTATACGTAATTGCTGTTTTTTGCTCCGTATCGGGGGGCGATACGCGGGAAATCACTCCCGTATCGGGTAGCGATACGCAGGAATATCCATTAACCATCAATTGGAAGCGGCAGGATTACCTCGACTGTGGTACCTTCTTCTTCACTGCTGGAAAAATGGATTGTTCCATTATGATCCTTGATGATTTTGAAACTGACCATCAATCCCAGGCCTGTGCCTTTTTCTTTTGTCGTGTAAAAAGGTTCCCCAAGTCTCGACATGCGGTCCTTTGGAATGCCCGGACCCTGGTCTTTGATTCTGATAAAAAGTTTCCCATCCTTTCTGATTCTTGACGAGATGAAAATCTTCCCTCCATCCGGCATGACTTCGATGGCATTTTTGATCAAATTGATGAAAACTTGCTTTAATTGATTCTCTTCACAATCTATCATTGCAGCATCCGCTTCCAGATCTGTGATGAATTGGATGTTATAAAGGTTTGCCTGTCCTTCTAACAGCTTCAAAACATGACGGATTAGGTTGCCTGCCTTCTTTTTCTCGAAGCAGATGCTTTGTGGTTTCGCCAGCAAAAGCAATTCGCTGATGATCTGTTCGATCCGGTCCAGCTCGGATAGGACGATCTGATAATAAAGCTCTTTCTCCTCAAGCCCGTTCTCCATCATCTGGACAAACCCTTTGATTGAAGTCAACGGATTCCTGATTTCGTGGGCGATTGCTGCAGCCAGTTCCCCTACAACGGTCAGTTTTTCTGATCGCCGGAGCAATTCCTGTGATTTTTTCTCATCAGATATATCCCTTAGAATCCCGTACATACCGATGATTTCATCGTCGACGATCATCGGGAATCCAACAACACGTACTGTGATCGTTTCGCCATCCTTCCGTGTCATATGTTTCTCGAATTTCATCGTTTCGCCTCGGAAAATCTTTTCGTAATTAGCGACGACTTCCTCTTTTTCATCAGCCAGCAGGAAATCTGTATATTGCCTTCCAATCTGCTCTTCCTCCGTAAATCCTGTTATGGTAACGATCGCTGGATTTATGCTTGTCAATTCTCCGTTAAGATTGATTGAATAGATGCCGTCTGGATTATGCTGAAAGAGGGATCGGTAACGACGTTCACTATGGAGAAGCGATTTTTTCGCTGAATTTTTCTCGGTGACATCCCTGAACACAGCGAGAACGTAAGTGTTCCCATTCTCTTTGATCGGGATTGATTTCCCTTCAGCTTCTAGAATCTGTCCATCTGGCCGTACGAATTTGATCGGAAATAATTGCGTATATCGTTTTCCTTGCATCACGTTTCGGACACGTGCTTCTGACTCTTCCTGATACTTCGGATGAATGAATTGGGCAGGGTCTTTCCCGATGATTTCGGATTTGTCCTCGATTCCGAGCATCTCGACAGCCACATCATTTACATATAAAACTCTTTCAGAATCATGCAAACAAACCGGATCAGGAGAGTGCTCGACAAGCTGTCTGTAACGATATTCAGATTCAAGCAATGCTTGCTGCGCCTGATGCAGAGCCGTATTATTCATCGCAATACAAAAAGCGCCTGAAACCTTTTGGTCGGTATAGATCGGCAAATGGGAGAATTGGAAATCGACCACTTCCCCATTGTTTGTTTTAAGCGATAAGTCCGTGGTTATACGTTTTCCTTGCAGGACATTTTCGAGACAGGTTTCCACATCCCCATCATGGCTGGCAATAAGTGCGGTGAAGACGTCTTTTCCAACAAGCTCCTCTTTTTTGAATCCAAGGACATTTTGGACAGCAGGATTAGCATTTGTGATTAGTCCCTCCAAATTTATTGAAAAGATCGGCACAATATTCTGATGAAAAAGAGACTCATATGGCTCTTTATTCAACGAGTGCAAAACACAATCATGATGAGGAGTCTGTTGTTCATCTTCCGGCTCGACTTCTGGAGTTTCTTTTTTGCGCACAAGCAGATCGATCCGTCCGTTCAAATTTTTTGAGAAGTAGAGTTCAGCAGTGCGCTCATGTCGATCAAGCCCGACTGCCTCCATCTCGAACCAGATGTCCTCATAAAAATGGCTGATCTCCAGGCTCGGGAAGAATTGAAGGATATTTTTCCCGATCAGTTCTTCGTTTTCTATGCCTATCCAGCTACTGATCGTTTGGTTGGCATATAGGATTGAACCATCTGGCTTGATCTGTAAAAAGCCGTCCGAAAGTTGATCGATGAATGTTTGGTTGAACTCCAGTAATGCGGAAGGTGTCCTTTGCACGGTACTTGCTCCTTTATCTCACTTAAGTCATTTATACAATCTTATGGAAGATGTAATCGTGGCATAGCACAAGCCACCATATTTATCGCCACCTAACTAATTAGACTTTTGCAATGAATCTCCTCCCCACACTTCCTATTTGTCATAAAGCGATAATATTGTCGAAATATCCATGGTATCGGGCACTTGTTTGCCTGCGTCATAAAATTAGAGGACAACTGTTCCGCTATTTGCGAAATTACCGACCATTTTCTGATGATTTCAGCCGAATAAGGTCTCTGGTGTCCTCCATTTTTTCGGCTACCCTTTCCAGCATGACATGATATGTAAAGAAAACTTGGCTCAGCCAAGCCTTATGCGTTGGCTGAACCTAAGTTACACTTATATTGAAAAAAGTATTTTATACTTTCTTTAAATGTAAAAAACCCTTTTAGAAAGCGTTCATCTTTCTAAAAGGGCTATAAACTCAAGGTAACTTATTTCACCCAGCCTAGGAGCATTTCTCTAATGAATTTGCTTGCTGCGATTGGCGTTTGTTCGGAATGGTCATATACCGGGGCGACTTCGACTAGATCTGCACCGATAACTTTCACATCTGACTTTGCAATGAGCACGATCGCTTCGAGAAGTTCTTTCGAAGTGATGCCGCCTGCTTCCGCTGTTCCTGTGCCTGGTGCATGCGCAGGGTCGAGCACATCGATATCGATAGTCACATATACATTGCGACCGGCAAGCTTCGGCAGTACCGTCTTCAACGGTTCTGCCACATCGAATTTCGCCAGATACATGCCTGACTCTTTCGCATACTGGAATTCCTCTTTCATTCCAGAACGGATTCCAAACGAATAGACATTCTCCGGTCCGATGAGCTCACATGCTTTACGAATCGGTGTCGAATGGGATAAAGGCTCCCCTTCATAGTCTTCGCGCAGATCCGTATGGGCGTCGATATGGATGACTGCAAAATCCTCATACTTTTTATGAAGTGCTTTAAAGATCGGCCATGAAACGAGGTGCTCCCCGCCGATTCCGAGCGGAAACTTCCCCACATCTAAAATTTTCCCTACATATTCCTCGATCATATCGATACTGCGCTGCGGATTTCCAAAAGGCAGCGGCATGTCCCCTGCATCGTAAAACCGTACTTCCTCAAGTTCACGATCCATGTACGGACTATATTCTTCGAGGCCGAGTGAGACTTCACGGATTTTAGCAGGACCGAATCGTGAACCAGGACGGAAGCTGACCGTCCAGTCCATCGGCATCCCGTAAATGACCGCTTCACTGTCTTCGAAACTAGGATGACTCTTTATGAACACATTTCCTGAATAAGCTTCTTCGAATCGCATGGCTGCCTCCTACTCGACTAAGTCCCGGACGAATTTAGGGAGTGCGAATGCTGCTGTATGCAATTCTTTTGTATAGTACTTCGTGTCGATCTCATGAAAACGATCTTCAACCACTTTTAATGGATCGTGTTTTTTCGAACCAATCGTAAACGTCCACAAACCGCTTGGATATGTCGGGATGTTCGCGATATAAAGCCGCGTTACAGGGAAAATCTCTTTCACATCTCGGTGCACTTGAGAAATGAGATCCGCTTTAAACCAAGGGTTGTCGGTCTGCGCAACGAATACACCATCCTCTTTCAAGGCTTTTGAAATTCCCTCATAGAAGCCTTTTTCAAATAATTTAGCTGCCGGACCGACCGGCTCAGTCGAATCGACCATGATGACATCGTACTCGTTTTCACTTTTCGCGATGTGCATGAATCCGTCATCCACTTGAACGTCAACACGTGGATCCTCCAGATCCCCAGCGATCTCAGGCAAGTACTTTTTCGAATACTCGATGACTTTTCCATCGATCTCGACAAGTACTGCTTTTTCCACTGAAGGATGCTTCAACACTTCGCGGATGACACCGCCATCGCCACCGCCGACAACAAGGACGTGTTTCGGATTCGGGTGTGTAAAAAGAGGAACGTGAGCGACCATTTCGTGATAAACGAATTCATCCTTCTGGGTCGTCATGACCATCCCATCAAGGACAAGCATGTTACCAAACTCTTCTGTTTCGATCATGTCCAAACGCTGAAAATCCGTTTGTTCCGTATGTAATGTCTGCTTGATTTTCGCAGTGATGCCGAATTTCTCTGTCTGCTTTTCGGTATACCATAATTCCATTCCATTCACCTCATCTTTATTTCTTAAGCTTTGCTAAATTTTATTTTTGATTAGGAAATTTCTTAGAAATCAACAATTAAGTTCTGTTCCCATAATCGATCATCTATTGTCCGTTTCCCTCAGTCATCCATTTGAAACTTCCAAATTCATAATGTGCAAGAAAAGTATACTCGATTGCCCTATTTTTGCAAGGGAATTTTTATAGCTAAATTTTAACAAACTCCTTCATGTCAACGTTTAGAATCGTTGAAACCCTCCCATACTAGTAAAGAAAACTTGGCAAAGCCTAGCCCTAGCGTAGGCTGAGCCATTGTTTACCATATACGTGGTTCTTAAACTTTTCTACTGCATTTGGTTCGTCATCTGCTGAACCAAACGTGTAAAAAACTCGAGTAAGGGGGGACATGTCGTGGAAGTCATAACTGTGGATCGTTTGATGAGAACATGGAAAATCGTTTGGCTCTGGCTTCGTACATTATTGATATTTTCATTACCTGTTGTATTGCTAGGTTCCATATTTCTTATCACAATCAATCTCATTGGTCCTCCACCCTTGAAAGTCCCCCAGACGACGGTCTTTTATGGATCAGATGATTCGATCATTGGTGAGTATGAACCCCTTGGTCAAAATCGTTTCTGGGTAAAAGTTGACGATATTTCCCCCTATATGACAGAAGCGACGGTGGCTGTTGAGGACAGGAGATTCTATAGCCATCACGGCTTTGATTATAAACGGATCGCGGCTGCCATCCTAGCGGATATCCGGGCAGGTTCGAAAGTGCAGGGCGCGAGCACGATCACGCAGCAGTACTCTCGGAATCTATTCCTGGCGCCAGATAAAACCTGGGAACGGAAGCTGAAAGAGGCGATTTACGCAGCAAGGATCGAAGCCAATTATACGAAAGATGAAATCCTTCAAGGTTATTTGAACACCATCTATTACGGCCATGGGAATTACGGAATCGAAGCAGCATCTCAATATTACTACGGGAAGTCTGCAAAAGATTTGAACCTGGCTGAATCAAGCATGCTGGCTGGTATTCCTAAAGGACCGTCTTATTATAGTCCAATCGTCAATATGGATCGTGCAAAAAAACGGCAAAAGATTGTGCTGGATGCAATGGTCGCAACAGGAGCAGCAAGTGCAAAAGAAGCAGTCCAAGCCTATGAAGAACCTTTAAAAATCGTGGGGAAAGCAAACTTGCCGATTGATAAAGCATCTTACTTTCAGGATGAAGTCGAATACCTTTTGAAAAACAAAATCGGATTAGATGCTGATGAAGTAGAGCTTGGCGGTTACCACGTCTATACAACCTTGGATCCGGAATTACAGGATAAAGCAGAGCACTGGGTTGAAAAATCGATCCCAAGAACCTCGAGTATACAAGTTGGCATGGTTGCACTCGATCCGAGGTCAGGCGATGTCAAAGCAATGGTCGGCGGAAGGAATTATTTGGAGAGCGCCTATAATCGCGCAACCCAGGCACGGCGTGCACCTGGATCCACATTCAAACCATTTCTTTATACGGCTGCCTTGAAGAATGGATTTACACCTTCTAGTCTGTTGATGAGTGAGCGGACGACGTTCTTTGAAGGAGAAGAAAATCAGTATACACCAGAAAATTTCGGCAACCATTATGCCAATGACAATATTACTTTAGCTCAAGCGGTTGCTGTTTCTGACAACGTTTATGCCGTAAAGACCAACATCTTCATCGGACCTGAACAGCTCGTTGAAACGGCCAAGGATTTTGGTATAAAGAGCGACCTGGCTTCAATCCCTTCGTTGGCACTCGGTACTAAGCCTGTCGGGGTCCTTGAGATGACATCCGCATACAGTGTATTTGCCAATAATGGTTTAAAAACTGAACCAAGATTCATCAAAAAAGTCGTCGACTATAAAGGAGACGTGGTGTACGAGCAAGATGTCGAAAAAAAGCGAGTCGTCGAGCCGGAATACGCATATGTGATGACGGACATGATGAAAGGCGTTTTCGATGAACGCCTTAATGACTATACACGAGTCACCGGTGCTTCCATCAACAGTCTGATCGATCGCCCGACAGCTGGGAAAACGGGCTCTACCAACTATGATAACTGGATCATCGGTTATACGCCTCAGCTCGTAACCGGCGTATGGACGGGATATGATAAAGGTAAAACATTACACCCGTTCAATGATGTCCTCTACTCAAAAAACATTTGGGGGCACTTCATGAAGGATGCGATGGCAGGTCGTCCGGTCGCACAATTCCCTAAGCCGAAGGATGTGGTCGGCGTGTATGTCAATCCAGATACAGGGTTGCTCGCGAGTGACAGCTGTCCCGGAAAGAAGCTTTCGTATTATGTTGAAGGGACAGAGCCTACGAAGTATTGTACAGGCGATGCTAGCGATCAGGAAAAAACAATGCCCGTTTCTCCAAAATCGACAGAGGAAAAAGGCTTTTTCAAGAAGATTTGGAACTGGATAAGAGGTTAAAAAGCGGATTGTTGCACTCATTGGAAAAAGGGACTGACTCATGATGAGCCAATCCCTTTTTCTGTCCTAGTAAATATGTGTGTAAAACTAGTTTTTATTTTACTCGATTTCAAGTCCAACGCACAGGTTTTTCACATTTTGTTCAAAAACTGTTCAAAGAAATTTCCGTTACAACGTTTTGGCAGAAAGCTGTTTTCGCAAACTTTGTTGCTCTTGCACTTAAAGAAAGTATAAAATACTTTCTTCAGTATAAGGGCAACTAAGGCTCGACCTACAAAAGGCTTGGTCTCGCCAAGTTTTCTTTAAAAGTCGATGATTTCCGCTCCAGGATACTCGCTTTCCGCGGGGCGTGTGGTGAGTCGCCTTACTACCTCAGGAGTCTCCTTTTCAAGGAAGCATTTGTGCTCCTGCGTCTACAAGAAAGTCCTGTCGAAGTGAGCTTCCTCGTCGCATGCCTTGCGAGGAGATTATTCAGGTAGTAGGCACGCTGATCCCGCAGGAGTTGCTCTCCAATCAACTTGCACAAGGTGGTTTTTAAAACTGACTCAAAAGCAACAATCTTTTAGAAAAGAGCCTTGCAGAAAGGCTGTACCCGGGAGTTAAAGGGCGTTCTTTACTTCCTCACTCGCCCGTTCCCAGAATTCCTCGTTATACTCGATTAAAAACTTCTTCAACAATGCTTTCGATTTTTCGTCCATATGGTCGGTGACGACTTTTTTCTTAAGTGCTTTATCCATATTGTTCACGTGTTCAGGCATGCTTTTATAGCCTCGTCTTGCTTTTGCATCGACCTGGAGTTCACAGGCTCCTAATCCAGCGTAAAATGGTCCTTCACTTGAAGAATCAACCATCACCCATACGAGCCAGTACAGTTTCGGATTCGGCGCATCTTCACGTTTCGCCGTAAATTTGATTCGTTTCTCGACCGAGCTTCTAGCATGCAATGCTCCCATATCGACGAACACTTCTTCATCTGCAGGGTCGACAAAGATCGGCGTCAGGTTGTTGAGATTGATCGTTCCGACACCGTAACCGCCGTGACCATCCGTAGAATCTCCGCTTAATATTGTAAATCCTTGTTTTTTCTTCGGCTTTTTATTACCATCGTTATTATTATTATTGTTATCAAAGAGATCTTTCACGTCCAAAACCTCCTATTATCCTCTATAAGTATATGTTTTAATACGAACATCCTCTTAAATGTATGGTTTTATCTTATCATACTATTCAATTCTTATGAATGATTACGGATTACCTCTTGCATTCTCAATTAAAAACGAATATTATTATGGATGGTTATTATAATTGTTCGTATTTCGGGGGTATTTCTTATGTTTACCAACTTTTTTAAGCTACAAGAAAACCAAACTAACGTTAAAACCGAATTAATTGCTGGTTTGACGACATTTTTGACAATGGTTTATATCGTCGTCGTCAATCCGGGTATTTTAAGTGAGGCCGGTGCACCTTTCGATGCTGTTTTCATGGCGACAATCATTGCGACTGTCGTGGGAACACTCTGGATGGGGCTGTTCGCCAACTATCCGATCGCGATCGCGCCTGGAATGGGGTTGAACGCCTACTTTGCGTATTCTGTCGTCGGTGGTATGGGTGTCTCTTATGAAGTAGCGTTCGGGGCTGTATTCATTGCCGGTATTTTGTTCGTGATCCTATCGCTGACACCTTTCCGTGAAAAACTGATTGAGGCGATCCCTTCGAACCTGAAGTACGGAATCACTGCAGGAATCGGATTATTCATCGCTTTCATTGGGTTAAGGCTTACCGGTCTTGTCGTTTCCCATCCACAGAACCTTGTCGGATTAGGGGATCTCCACTCGCCGCAGGTCATTTTAACTTTAGTTGGGTTAGCTGTAACACTGATCCTGATGGCGTTGAATGTGAACGGTGCCCTGTTCTTGGGGATGGTTGTCACTGGAACGATTGCGTATTTCACTGGACAGCTTGAATTTAAGGATGGCGTCGTTGGTTTACCATCGATGCCGGATGCTTTCATTTTCGGAAGCCCGATTACTGCTATAGGGGATATGTTCACCTTTGGTCTTTATGCAGTCGTATTTTCATTCCTGCTCGTTACCATCTTCGATACGACTGGTACGATGATCGGGGTAGCTGAACAAGCTGGCTTGATGAAAGGAAACAAGATGCCGCGTGCACGTCAAGCGCTGCTGGCGGATTCTGTCGCTACTTCTGTTGGAGCGATTTTCGGAACAAGTCCAACAAGTGCATATATCGAATCGTCTTCAGGTGTTGCTGCGGGCGGTCGTACCGGAATGACCAACATGGTCGTCGCTTTCCTATTCATCGTTGCGATGTTTTTCGCTCCACTCGTAGGGGCGATTTCAGGACTCGCTGCAATCACTGCTCCAACTTTGATCATCGTTGGTAGCTTCATGCTGTCAAGTCTTTCGAAAATCGATTGGAACACCTTTGA
Source organism: Pseudalkalibacillus sp. R45 (assembly GCF_052246725.1). NCBI lineage: Bacteria > Bacillati > Bacillota > Bacilli > Caryophanales > Fictibacillaceae > Pseudalkalibacillus > Pseudalkalibacillus sp. R45. Next base: position 41,718 of record NZ_JBQQCL010000011.1, read on the forward strand.
CGAATCATTCCCGGCATTCCTGATCATATTGACGATGCCACTTACATCAAGCATTGCAACAGGAATCGCACTCGGATTCATCTCTTATCCGCTTTTGAAAATTGTACGAGGCAAATGGCGTGAAGTCCATCCTCTCGTCATGTTGTTCGCCGTCTTATTCTTCATCCAATTGGCTTATGTGCCACATTAATAGAGTTGATCTAAGGAATCGCTTATGGGCGATTCCTTTCCTTTTGCCTATTTTATGAAACTTGTCTTTTTGCGTTATTGCCACGAATTGCCTACAGTCAACATCCCCTTAACAAACTCTCGGCCTTTGTACCCCTTTTCATCCATAAAAATTATATTCAGGTTCATACCATGTTAAAAGAGCCCCGTTAGTGTAGGTACTGTATTCAAAACTTAACTGAATGGGGATGAGCGTATGTTTACTTTTACAGGAAAAAGGCTCGTAATGGCATTGTTCACTTTATCTATCGTTGCAGTTTTTCTAGCATTACCGATCGAACGCGCAGCTGCTGTAAGTCATGGGCATGTTGAAAATGTGGCACATCGCGGAGCTGCAGGCTATGCGCCGGAAAATACGATGGCTGCTTTCCGGAAAGCGTTTGAGATGAAAGCAGATTACGTTGAATTGGATGTACAAATGAGCAAGGATGGGGAACTCGTCGTCATTCATGATACTACTGTAGACCGGACTACAAACGGCACAGGAAAAGTAAGTGACCTTACATACGAAGAGCTTCGCGCTCTTGATGCAGGAAGCTGGTTTGCACCTGAATTTGAAGGTGAGCCGATTCCAACTTTTGAAGATGTGTTGGATGGAATGCGTGGTAAAACAAAACTCTTGATTGAACTGAAGGCCCCTTCTAACTACCCTGGAATTGAAGAAAAAGTGGCTGAAGTATTGAAGGAACGGAATATGGATAAGCCAGAAAACAATTCCGTCATTGTACAGTCTTTTGATTTCGATTCGATGAAGACCTTCCACAACCTTTTACCTGAAGTTCCGATCGGTGTGCTTACTTCCAACTATCTCGATCTTACAGATGATTCCTTGAATGAATTCAAGTCGTATGCCGATTACGTGAATCCGCACAAAAATCAAATCGATCGTGCTTTAGTCGATCGTATCCATTCTCTCTACATGGGAGTCATGCCCTGGACAGTTCGGGCAAAAGAAGACGTCCAGCCGCTTCTTGATGCAGGTGTCGACGGCATCATCAGTGATTATCCTGATTATGTACCGAGGAATTACAAAAAGCAGTAGATATACCATTTCATTGCTGACCTGGAGTTAAAAGACGAAAGACCTGATGGAAGGAAATGTTTCCATTCAGGTCTTTTTGATTGAAAATAGATAATTTCTATTTTGAATTCACGAAATCCGCTGTACTTTTAGGAAAAAATGAGCATTTCGAGATCTCAAAGTGAGGATGCTTCCGGTCACCTATGTGAAAACCATTTGTTATCTACAAAAATCGAGGGTAAATGCAAAAAATATGAAATTATCTACAAAAATGGGGGTGTCATCTACAAAAATGAAAAATTATCTACATAACGCATTTTATTCCGCTGGCAAGTAATCCTCCATCTTCAATTTTCGTTTCTGTGCAGGTGGAGGACAAGTCAGGTTGTAATTGAAAATCTTCTTGTTGATTTCCTCGACAGACTTCCGGATGTTATATTCACTTGAGTAGGACGCCAATTCTTCTTTCATCCGCTCAATTTCCTTTTCCATCTGGATCCATGGCGGTAGGATATTATTGTCCTTCATCACCTTATTCAACAGACGGTCAGGATTATACGAATGGTCCCCATCCAACTTCAGGGGTTTACCTTTCCCTTTCAAGTTCTCAAAAGCACCTTCCTGTTCAGCGCGTTTGATGATATCACCAATCAGATCGGAATACTGGATCTCATCAACTTCCGACTTTTTCTTCCCTTCATTTTCCTTACTCACGTCGACCCCTCCCTGCTAATAATTATGCTTATTATTAGTAATACGGGATTGATCACGAAACTCCTTATCCTATTTTTGGCAATCTAGTGAATTTTTCGCTTCTCTCGCTGGAATGTCGCGAATTTCACTATAAAGATTCCTATAAGCAATCATAATAAAGCCTTCTATTAAAGATCGTCAAAACCGTTATCATCCGAAACCTTCGTATATTGGCGGGATTTTTGTTCGAAAAAGTCACTTTTCCCTTCATTCACCGATTCATAGGCTTTGATCCATGGCATCGGATTTTTGCGATGTTCAGGATAAGGTCGCTCAGCTCCAAGCTGATTCACCCGCTTGTTTGCGATGAATTTGATATAGGAATCAAGTTCGGATGACGTGATGCCAGGGAACCGATCTCCTAAAATGTAATTCCCCCACTGAATTTCAAGCTCTGTCGCTTTTTCGAATGTTTTCCTGACAAAATGCTGTGCTTCTATCGGATCTAAAGAAAATTCCTCTATGACAGCGTGATAGATTTTCGTGAACAAATGGACGTGGAGCTGTTCATCCCGGTTGATGTAATTGATCATCGTCGAAGTGGACACCATTTTTTGGTTCCTTGCAAGGTTATAGAAGAAACTGAAGCCTGAGTAAAAGTTCAACCCTTCTAGTACGACGTCATAGACGATTGACTCTAAGAACGTTTCCGGTGTCGGGTTTTTCACGAATGATTCATAGCCTTCGATAATAAATTCATTCCGCTCCCGTAAGACTGAATCATGCTTCCAATACTCGAAAATCTCATCCTGCTTCCTTTTATCGACAAGACTTGAAAGAACGTAAGAATATGACTGATTGTGGACGACCTCCTGAAAGGCAAGGACCGTCATCAATGCCGTCAAACTCGAATCTGTCAAATAACCGGCCACCCTGTTCGCATAATCTGTCTGGATGCTGTCGAGAAATGCGAGCAAACCGATGATTTTGTTGAAGGCTTCTTTTTCGTCTGCTGAAAGCTCTTCGTATTGCTTGCGATCACCTGACATATTGATCTCGAACGGTGTCCAAAAGTTTGAAAGCATCTGTTTATACAACGGGTAAGCCCATGTATAGCGAACATCGTCCCAGTTCAAGACATTCGAGCTTTGACCATTCAAGATTCCCGTGGAGGCGTTCGGGGCTTCTGGCACATAAAGTTCTCTCAGATTCAAGGTTTCAGTCGCATCAGCTTTCACAAGAATCACACCCTTCTACATCTTCGTGGGAAGTGGACCGGACATAGTATGTCGTCTTCAATCCAGATTTCCAGGCTGATAAATGCAGGTCTAGAAGTTCTTTCGCTTTTACTGTATTCCGTACATAAAGATTGAACGATATCGATTGATCCACATGACGCTGCCTCACCGCATTTTGGCGGATGCTCCATTTTTGGTCGATATCATACGCACTCTTGTAGAACCAGGTCGTTTCAGGTGACAAGTCTGGAGCCGTCACAGGGATTTTCGAGTTTTTCTTTTCTTCTGCATATTGCTTTTTAAAAATCGGATCGATACTCGCAGTGGAGCCTGCAATGATACTTGTCGAGGCATTCGGTGCAACTGCAAGAAGCCAACCGTTCCGGACGCCATCTTGTTGGATGTTTTCAGCTAGATTGCACCACTCCGCACTTTCATACCCTCTCTTTTTAAAATAATCGCCTGTACTCCAGTCGCTGCCTTCAAATGTCGGATAAGCCCCTTTTTCTTTTGCAAGGGCATGGCTTGCCTGGATCGTTAGGAAATTGATTTTTTCATAGAGCTGATCCGCGAATGCCACCGCCTCTTCCGACTCCCAGCGGATCCCTTCCTGTGCGAGAAGATGATGCCAGCCGAACGTCCCTAATCCGATCGCTCGGTATTTGTCATTAGTCAAGATCGCTTGCTTCACTTCGATTTTATTTTTGTTGAGCTCGATGACGTTATCAAGCATCCTCACCTGGATCGGAATGACCCGCTCCAGCACCTCTTCCTTCACGACTTTCGCAAGAGAGAGACTTGATAGGTTACAGACAACGAAATCACCAGGTGTTTTTGTGATGATGATTTTTCCATCTGTAGTCGTTTCCTCTTCAACAGTTGTTGCTGATTGGTTTTGCGTAATTTCCGTACAAAGGTTGGTGCAATAGATGATGCCTTCATGATGATTGTTATTAAGGCGGTTCACCGTATCCTTGTAAAACATGAACGGCCCGCCAGTTTCAAGCTGACTGATCATGATCCGTTTCATGATATCGATCGCCGGAACTGTTTCCCGTGAAAGCAACGGATGATTGACGCATTGTTCGTACTTTTCCCGGAAGCTCCCTTCACCTTCTTTTTCATCGTAAAAATCATCAAGCTCGAATCCCATCTGTTTCTTAACCTCGTGTGGATCAAACAGATGCCATTCTTCACGGTTTTCTACTTTTTCCATGAAGAGATCTGGGATGACAACGCCCGTGAACAAATCATGCGTCCTCTGCCGTTCATCACCATTGTTCAACTTGGCATCGAGGAATGCGAAAATGTCTTTTCCGAACACAGGATAGTAGACTGCCACAGCACCATTCCGCTGACCGAGCTGATCGACGTTCACGGCTGTCGTGTTCAGTTGTTTCATCCAGGCGATCACCCCGGATGAAGTGTTTTTATAACCTTTTATGTCAGACCCTTTGCTACGGATCTTACCAAGGTAGACTCCGATACCTCCACCTGCTTTACTGAGCATCGCGATATCTGTATTTGAGTCATAAATTCCACGTAAACTGTCATCGACTGTATCAATGAAACACGAGCTGAGCTGCCCATGAGCTTTCCCGGCATTTGCAAGCGTTGGTGTAGCGACTGTCATGTAGAGATTGGACAGCACCCAGTACGCTTCTTTTACAAGTTGAAGCCGATTTTCCTTCGGTTCAGGCATCATCAATGTCATCGCGATGACCATCCAGCGTTCCTGAGGCAGTTCGTACAAATGACGATCATGATCCCTTGCTAGATAACGGTCGGCTAACATTCGAATCCCTGCATATGTGAACAACTCATCCCGCTCAGGTACAAGGGCGGCATCAAGCTCATCCACTTCCTCTTTTGTATAATTTTTGAGAAGTTCCTTATCAAACAGCCCTTTCTTGATGAGAGATTGCAGCAGCCCATGGAAGTTTCCGTAACCCGGTGCTTGTTCACGGTTATGTGCCGCTTCCTCATAAAGAGAGTGGAGATGGATTTTGGAGCAGACATACGTCCAATCCGGTTCTTCTTGTGTGATTCGTGCCATCCCTTCGAGCAGCAACAGGTTGACCAGGGCTTTTTTATCTGTCTCATCCCATTGCAGTGCAGTTTTCTCGGTGAAATCCGCTATATCCAGTTGTGGAAATCGATCTGCTAGCTTTTCAGTAAGATCGATGATACGTTTCGGCAAGCGCTTTTTATTCAGTAAAGTCGACATATCCATTCCTCCATTTCTATGAATCCATTAAAGAAAACTTGGCAAAGCCAAGCCTTGGCGCTGCTGATCCTTAGTAGCGCTTATACTAAAGAAAGTATTTTTATACTTTCTTTAAGTGTAAAAAAACCACCCGGATATCGAGTGGTTGAAACGGAGACGATATGACATTGAGAGGGACCTTAAAAAAAAGATCCACGCCCGAACTGAATAGCCGTCCACGCTTCAACCCTCAATCCCCGAAGAATTGAAACACTCAAGCTCAGGCAGGTCTACTGACTCTTGCTTCATCCTACTAGGAACCTTCCCATATAAGCACCTATTGCTAGACTCTCTTATACAGTGGCATATTCCGTTCGTCGACAATTACAGTTGCGGGGACAGTTCTGGATTCTCACCAGATTCCCTATCAAGTCTCCTAACGAGACACCTGTCGCTTGAATAATATCAATATATTGTGTTGTTAATCTTACATTCTCACTAAATGTAGTGTTTGTCAATATGATTTTTAATATTTCTGCTCCTATTTAACAAACCATATTAAAAGGCACTCGGCGATAGAAAACGTCGCCGATATGCCTATTTAATTTTTGCTCTTTTCTAAAAGATTGTTGCGTTTGAGTCAATTTTAAAAACTCACCTTGTCCAAGTTGATTGAAGAGCAAGGTGCGAGACTCCTCGAAAATGAAAATCGCATTTTCTTCGTGTGATGTAACGCTCCAGAAGCTTTCCTTGTCCTGCGGGCTCACCGCACGCCCCGCGGAAAGCGAGCATCCTGGAGCGGAAATCAACGACTTTTAAAGAAAACTTGGCGAGACCAAGCCTTTTATAGGTCGAGCCTTAGTTGCCCTTATACTGAAGAAAGTATTTTATACTTTCTTTAAGTGCAAGAGCAACAACGTTTGCGAAAACAGCCTTGTTTTTTCAAATGTTCGCCTTACGATACAACCGTTTGGCTTTTCAAATCCTCGATATATCGGAATGCCTCTTCGATTTCTTCTTCCGTATATTTCTGTTTTTGTTTGACGACTTGTACTTTTTCAACTACCTCTTCTTTCGGAAGGTGATTGAAATAAAGGATGGTTGAAATAAGCTCAAGGATGCGTGAAGGCTGTTCATTCATCGATGTAACACACTCCTTCAACGGCTCCAGATCCAGGTCATAATGCTTTAAGAACTGTTCACCCTCACCTGTCAGTGTATAGCGATACTGATAATAGCCTGATACCTTTTCTCTCGTCTCTTCGATAAACCCAAGATTACAAAGTTCTTCGACGCGCAAGGTCAATTCCTCTGAATATGGCCCATAAAAATGAAACTGATATTTTTCTCCAAAAGGAAAGTTCAACTTTTTAGCGATATATACCATTTTCTGAAGCTTCTTCCGTCCTACGACCTCTCTGGCATAATCGAACAATGCAACCAACCGCGCATGATGCTCAAGCACGAAGAATCCCCTCCTAAAATTCTAATATTTCACTGATTTTTCTCTTTAGATCCTCATCGTCTATTTTTTCTACTAGATCTGATGGATAATACAACTTGTGATCGGTCCGTTTTTTACCTGAAATCGCTTCGACCACGGTAGACTCTCTAGACAGTTCCCGGTATTCCCCGCTCTTCATCAAAAGGTGGATCGGCAGGCGTTCTTCTTCCTCACCTGGACGATAAAAGTCATAAGGAAGATCGGATGACGAATCAACGATCAAATAATAATCCGGGTCGATTCCAGCTTTGACGAAATACGTATAAAGCCTATGCCAATGTTCCATATGGACGTTTGGGTTGAATTCCATATACTTGAACAGACGTCGATTCAAAAAGCGCTCACAAAGATCGCTGAGAATCACATCCTCTTCATCCTGCCAGGCCTGGAAATAGAACTGGATGATCCCTTCGTCGAGCTTGAAATAGTCATCGAGATCGACGTTGTCGTTGAATAACGAAACAAAATGGATCGGCTCTAATTTAAACGTATAGCCTTCCTTGTAAAGTGCTTTTGCACGATGGAGGATTTTCGACAGGATGACCTCCGCACTTCGCGTCACTGGATGGAAATAGACTTGCCAATACATTTGATAACGGCTCATTATGTAGTCCTCTACAGCATGCATGCCACTATGTTTGATGACGACCTGGTCTTCTTTCGGTCGCATGACCCTCAAAATCCGTTCGATATCGAATTGACCATAACTGACTCCCGTGAAATAAGCATCACGAAGCAAGTAGTCCATCCGGTCTGCATCGATCTGACTTGAGATCATGCTGACGACAAGCTTGTTTTCATAGGTTTTTGCGATGACCTCGGAAACCTTACGCGGAAAGTCATCCTCGACCCTCTTTAAGACGCTGTTTACTTCTGTATCCCCTAGAATGATCGATTGTGTAAAATCCTCGTGGTCAAGATTGAATACTTTTTCAAAGGAATGTGAATAGGGGCCATGTCCGACATCGTGTAAAAGTGCTGCTGCTAAACAGAGGATGCGCTCATCATCGTCCCAATGAGGTCGCCCTTGAAAAATTTCAATGATCCGACGAACGATTTCATACACCCCGAGCGAATGGCTGAACCGGCTGTGTTCAGCGCCATGGAACGTCAAAAACGTGGTGCCGAGTTGACGGATCCTTCTCAAACGCTGGAACTCCTTCGTTCCGATCAAATCCCAAATGATACGATCACGTACGTGGATGTATCTGTGTACAGGATCTTTAAATACTTTTTCTTCGTCTAATTGTTGCAGCATATAGCTCATCGCCTGGCTTGATACCCCTTTCTCCTTACACATGAAGAAACTGCGTCTCTATATTGATGGGAGAACTGACTCAAAAAGGTCAGCCTCTCTCATGTTGTTTTTTCGACAATATTACAATTATATATTCTCTAAAATGAAATGAAAACCTCTTCGAAAAAAGTGAAAAAGCTTACTTTCGTTCCACTGTAAGTCGTAAGGTCATAGAAAAATTTTTTTTGAAGAAAATAAAGATGGACAGTTTCGGACGGAGGGTTTCGAGATGAAAATCATCGGTATTACGTTTCTTCTATTGGTCGCCATCATCACCCTGATATCTATTTTGGATTACCACCTGGGTACTTATTTTGAATTTACAGATCAATTGAACCCATTTACAGTTCCTGATGAATTCGAGTTCTTGTTGCTATTCATTCTTTGTTTATCTTTAATTGTTCAATTTTATTTCATTGTACGCCGTTAATACGTTTACGATATTTTACAGATAGGATGAGCAAGACTAGAAAAGGTATTCCGAGCTGTAAAGGTAAATGGATATAGAAAGGTACTAATTGCATTCCTTCTTCTAAATGTTCAGAAAAGTTCGAGGTGATTGTAAGTGCTGCAAACAAAATCACCAAGCTGACGGGGTAAAAGAGCAGCTTGAATTTGGTCACATTGAAGACGGACGCCGTACATGCTACAGCCACGTAGTAGAAAAGCGAAACTTTGAAAAACATGCCGATGATCAAAATGAAGACCCCGATGGCATCCAATCGTTGGATAAAATCCCCTATCTCGATCCGACTGATCGTCATCAATAACGGAAAAGTCGTCCGTGCAGCAGAGTCTGCGCCAAGAACTGCAACGTCCATAATGGCAGTCACCGCAAGGATAATACCACTTGTCAAAATAGCAAATATTCCAGTAGTTCTAACTCTATTAGTCTTATTTACATACTTGAAAAGCATCAAAAAGGCAATCAATTCACCAAATGGAAAGGTCAGTGTCATTGGAAAAGCCGTTTGCAATATCAGTCCCCAACCCTCACCAGTGTATGGCTGTAAATTTTTCAACTGAACAGCTTTAGAAGCGAATAGTAATCCTATACCAAGTACAACCAATCCCGAAAGGATAGGAAAATAAAATTCGCTGGTCCTTGCTAGTACTTCGATCCCTTTCGAAATGACATAAAGGGATGCAAGAATCATGATCGTCAAAATAACGAACATTGGTGTTTCCACTAGGGTTGCAGAAAGCAATAATTCACCAAAATCACGAAGGACTCGGGCAGCTAGATAAATGAAATAAAGGATGTATAGGAATCCGACCACCTTGCCGAAAACGTTCCCAAATGATTCTTGGAGCATATTTACGAAATTGTTTTCTGGCTGATAAAGGTGGATTTGGGTATACATCCAAAAAAGCACAAGACCTGCTCCCATTCCTATCAGTATCGCAATCCAAGCTCCCTGTTTTGCTTGTAGACCGAGTCCAACAACAACAGCACTGCCAAGCTGGAAGAACACCATCAATACATATAATTGTAAGGTACTTATTTTCACCTGTTCCACAATTATTCCTGCTCCTTGCCAATCGATTTACTCATTCAGTGTCAGATGGATAGATTGTTTTCGTGCGTAGTCCCGCTCGTCGGATCTGAACATTCGTGTTAACGGTCACTTCAGCTTCAGAAAAGAGATTTCCCCAATCTTTTTCAAACTCTTTCCAAACCTTTGGTTGTTTCCGATAAAGTTCCTCGCCGAATCCGAAAACATCCAATTGCTTTTCTTGTGCCGAACGAATCGCTTTTTCAATTTCTTTTTTCAATTCTTTTTCAGTTTTCTGTTCCAGGTGATGAACGACTTCAGAGGTTTCAATTGCTAATGGACAGTTCACCTCGGCAATATTCCCTTCCAAATCCAGGTCCACTTTTAACTGAGGGAGATCTTGTTCCATGTTGACTTTGAGAGATGTTTTCGACCGGATGACTTCGATCGCGATTTTATCCTCTTCTTGCCTACAAGAAAGATTGATGATGGTACTTTTTATTTTCCCCATTGTTAAAAGAACTCCTCTCGCGTCTCGATCTGTCACCCACTCTTGTAAACGGTCTCCTTTAAAAATACCTAAACCATCAATGACCAAATTGGGGTCCCCCGCAAGATCCTCCTCTATAGAAGGATGCATATCTGACTTGATTCCACTGATGATCGGCTGTCTCTTTTTACTGATGATCGTTTGTATGAATTCATCAACGGTCGTCGTCACGCCAGTACCGATCATATTTTCTGTATTCTTCAGACTACCTGTGATCTTGCGGGCAGGTATTTCTTCAAGTGGTGTCAGTTGCCGCAAAAGTTTCTCTGCACTGTTCTCTCGAGCAATCAATATATAGATTTGTGTTCTGAACTCCGGATCTCGATCAAGGAGATCAAGCATGTCACTCAAGCCTCTCCGGGCGATTTCTTCACTTACGATGATCGTGCTCGTATGGGAAAAAAACATTCTTCTAGGAACAGAGTTTGCACCTCTTCTCAAAGCCTCGAAAATGGTATCACCCGTCGCAGTGAAAACAATTACGGGTGGATTTTTGTCAGATCCTCCAGAGAACCTCGAAGTGGAACTATTAGGTCCTGCAACCTGAAATGAGACTTTATATTGTCCTTCTTCTGTCAGGTCGAAGCCCATCCCCATCACAAGAGCCAGATCCGTCAATTGCCGGCTGTTCCAGCACCCGGTCAAAAAAGGAAGTATCAAGATCAATAGAGTGACTTGCAACAGGATGCGTTTCATACTTCGTTTCCTTTCTTTTTCATTAGAATCTATTCATCAGCTGAGTTACGTTCCAAAGCGCTCTTTTGTGATGTTTCATGTGGTCTGGTCATCATCGACCATAACGGAAAACGGATGAATGTGTCTTTTTGATCACTTGCATTAAAAGGGGCAACAGAGGTCAAATAAGGAATACCCAACGATCTTAAACTGCTTAAATGAGCAATCATCATGATCAATACGATCGTAATCCCATAAAACCCAAAAGTAGCCGCTGAAATCATCAATACAAATCGAATCAGGCGAGCTGAAATTGCAATGTTGAATCTTGGTGTCGCAAAGCTTGATATTGCTGTCAATGCAACTACAATTACCATGACTGGTGAAACAAGACCAGCTTGAACGGCTGCTTCACCAAGAATAACTGCACCTACGATCGATATAGCCTGTCCAATGGCTCTCGGCATCCGGATCCCCGCTTCTCGTAGGATTTCGAACGTGATTTCCATGATCATCGCTTCCACGAAAGCGGGAAACGGGACTCCCTCTTGTTGAGCCGCGAGCCCTAACAATAAGACCGTGGGAATCATTTCTTGATGGAATGTAGTAATTGCGATATAAAGCGATGGTGCCAGTAACGAAACAAAGAATACGAATATCCGTAACAGTCTTAGAAAGGTAGCGATGTCGGCTCGCAAATAATAATCTTCGGGAGATGTGAAAAATTGAAAAAATGAGACAGGAAGAATCAATCCGAATGGGGTTCCTTCCACAAGGACAGCAATCCGACCTTCTAAAAGATTGCCTGTCACCACATCTGGACGTTCTGTGTTCATCACCTGTGGAAAAGGTGTGAAGGTTTGATCCTGTATAAATTCTTCTAAATAACCTGATTCAAGCACCCCATCGATCTTGATTTTCGATAACCGATCCTTCAATTCTTTTATCAGGCTCTCTTTTGCAATCCCATCTAGATACAGGATATTGATTTCGGTTTTCGTCACCTCGCCAATATGCATGGATTTTATACGTAAAGCTGGATTTCTGATCCGCTGCCTGATTAAAGACGTGTTCGTCCGAAGTGATTCCGTAAAGCTATCTTTAGGGCCTCTTACTACAAGTTCTGAAGAAGGTTCGGTGATATCCCTTGTTTTCCCGCCCTTACAATAGCATCCAATACCTTGATCTGAGCCTTGAATCAAAATTACTGCATCACCAGAAAGTAATACGGAAACAGTATCATTCCACTTATTCAGTCTCATCGTTTTGGAAGTCGATAATACCGATTCAGTAAAATAATCGACTGCCTTAATATCATCTGGCACCTCAATCATTTTCAGGTCCATCAATGCACTAGTGATAGAATGTGTCAGGATATGTTGATCGACCATTCCTTCCATATAGATTAGAGCAAGTTCTACTCCATTTCCAGATTGAAACCGTTGTATATGTAAATCGATGCTATCCCCCATTAGAGTCGTAATACGTTCGATATTTTCATTAAGATCGGCGCTAAGGGGTTCGTTCTTTTTCAATGTTGTTTGTTCGGTCAAGCGTTCTTTATTCCGAATTTTTTTAGAGGATCTCCCGATTAGTTTTTTCATGAAAAATAGACCCCGTTTCAATAAATGCTTACTAACCCCATTGTTCACATATAAAGAGGGATGTATACGTTATAGAACGAGGTGGGTGTTCACTTCTAATTGTGAGGATTTTGGTGGTATTTAGTCGAAATTCATTCTCGAAGATTTTAATTCAATGCGAAGGCTAAATAACTGAGGTGCCATCTATCAAAGTATTTTCCAGGAGGTCAATGATTTTTTTAATGAAGCCTGGATTTGGATGTGATTCCGTTCTCCTCTTGTGCCTGAATACAATCTGGATTGGGAGAGGATACACTCTAAAAAAGATGCTCATCAAAATAATTTATATCCATAACAAAAACTATAACTGCTGTAGAGCCAAATTTTATCTTTTTTATCTTTGAAAAAAAGCTGACCGGAGGATCATCCTCTCGGTCAGCTTTCGTTCTATTTATAAATAGATTAGATATCAAGATCTGGTGTTTTCTGTGGCGCACCGCCATGTTTTTCTTCTGATTTTGCAACGATTACCGCACAAGATGCATCACCAGCGATGTTAACTGCTGTACGGGTCATATCCAATAGACGGTCAACCCCTAATACGAGACCGATCGCTTCAACCGGCAGACCAACTTGCTTGAGAACCATCGCCAGCATGATCAATCCTACACCAGGCACCCCTGCTGTACCGATACTCGCAAGAACTGCAGTGAGTACTACTGTGATAAGCTGCGTCAACGATAGGTCGACCGCATATACTTGAGCGATGAATACAGTTGCTACCCCCTGCATGATCGCTGTACCATCCATATTGATCGTCGCTCCGAGCGGCTGCACGAAGCTGCTGACCTGTTTCGGTACCTTCAAGTTTTCTTGAGCGGTCTTCATCGATACTGGAAGTGTACCACTACTGCTGGATGTACTGAATGCAACCGTCATTGCAGGTGCAAAGTTTTTGAAAAAGTGTATCGGGTTCATTTTTCCAAGTGTCGAAATAGCTGTGCCATATGTGATCATTGCGTGTAATAGTAATGCAAGCAACACCGTTCCGAAATAAAGTCCCATCGCTTGCAACGCATCTAGACCGAAGTTTCCGATTGCAGACGCGATCAATGCAAATGCACCATATGGGGCAAGGACCATGACGATATTAACGAGATACATCAATATGTCGTTACCTTCTTCAAGCAAGCGGCGTACGCCTTTCGTCTTCTCTCCTAACATCGCAACTGCAAATCCTACAAAGATTGAAAAGGCGATGATTTGAAGCATTTCTCCCTTTGCCATTGCATCAATTGGATTAGTTGGAATAATGTTCAACAAAGTTTCCACAACAGGTGGGGCTTCTTCTGCCTCAAATTTAGCCTCCCCTGTGTCAAAACCTCCACCTGCACCTGGTTGGATCATATAAGCTAATCCAAGTCCGATTACGATTGCAACTGTGGTAGTGATAAGAAAGTAACCAATCGTTTTTCCGCCGATTCGTCCGAGCTTTTTCGGATCTCCGATTCCTGCTGCACCAAGAGCAATCGAGAAAAAGACAATCGGTACGACTAGCATTTTGATTAGATTCAAGAAGATCGTTCCGACCGGGCCGAAAACGTATTTGTCTAGTACTGAGAATAAATCGGCGGCAAAAAGGTTAAGAACAATACCAATGATTATACCTAATATGAGACCGATTATGATTTGTACGCTTAACTTCATATTTTCTCCTCCTACCTAATAATGTTACGCTATGGGATATTTTCTTATGGTTTCAGGATGTTGTCAAATGGCAATATAAAACATTTCGCATGTTTATACAGAAACGAGCTTATTAAAGTATTGATATGTAAGCGTTTGTAATATTATTCCTTACTAGAAAATAGCAATAAACTCTCTTTTTCTCCTCCTTTTCTGTATGTATAAAATGCCCTGTTTACATACATTTACACTCCTATTTTCCCTGTTTTTCCTAATGTTAAGCATAAAAAAATCGAAAAACCTAGCGAGTGAGATACCGATTTTTACAGGACATGCTATAATAGAACGGTTGAGGTTATTAAAGGAGCTTTAGCAATGGAAGAAATGATTAAACGTATATTATCCCAGCCTGAATGGCGTATCATAGACCAGACAACACTCGGAGATTCATTCCATGCTCTTCAATCTTTTGCAATGGATGACACCCTATGCAGTTCAATCGGTTCTGAAGATTCTCCACCAACAGTCCGTACCTGGGTCCATCCTAAAACAGTCGTATTAGGGATTCAGGACAGCCGGCTTCCAAACCTTTCAGATGGTGTCAATTACTTACAAGAACAAGGCTATGAAGTCATCGTACGGAATTCCGGTGGACTAGCTGTCGTACTTGATGCTGGAGTTTTGAATATATCTTTAGTGCTTTCTGAAAAAGACCAGAAAATCGATATCGATCTTGGATATGATGCAATGGTCTACCTTACTGAGCAACTGTTGAAACCGTATGGATTAACATTCGAACAAAAAGAAATCAGCACATCCTACTGTCCGGGAAAATATGATTTGAGCATTGATGGAAAGAAGTTTGCGGGCATCTCCCAACGGCGCCTGCGCGGTGGGATTGCAGTGCAAATCTACTTATGTGTGAACGGTTCTGGTTCCGAGCGTGCTGAGTTGATCAGAGGATTTTATGAACGAGCAAAAGGTGATCACGAGACAAAATTCACTTATCCCTTGGTTGACCCAGACGTCATGGCCTCCTTAACAGAGCTTGGGGGAAAGCCAGTCAATGTGAGTGACCTAATGAAGGATTTATTACTTTATTTAAAGAAGCAAGATTCAGACCTGCTTTCAGCACAATTATCCATATCCGAAATCAATCAATATGATTATTATCTCAAACGTGTCGTCGAACGAAATAAAAAAGCACTGGAACGGTGAAAGAGATACAGAAAATAAAAATCGAGTCTGAACCATTTCATTTAGTGGTTTCACACTCGATTTTTTTCTTCTTATGGTTTTATCCTTGCAATGCTTGCATCGCCGTAATTAAGGATAACTTGTAGACATCCTCACTGTTACATCCTCTGGAAAGGTCGTTCACTGGCTTGTTCAACCCTTGGAGTACTGGTCCGATCGCTTCAAATCCACCTAAACGCTGAACCATTTTATAGCCGATGTTCCCTGCCTCCAGTCCAGGAAAGACGAATACATTCGCTCTTCCTTCAAGAGGAGAATCGGGTGCTTTCTTAGCGGCTACTTCCGGTACGAACGCTGCATCGAATTGAAGTTCACCATCTATAGGGAAATCAGTCCCTACTTCGTTCAACAGGGTAACCGCATCGATTACTTTTTGTGTCTCAGCCGATTTGGCTGACCCTTTTGTAGAAAAGCTGAGCATCGCAACTCTTGGGTTGATACCGAATACCCGCGCAGTTTCGGCACTAGTTGCTGCAATTTCAGCTAAATCCGTAGCGGATGGCTCGATATTGATTGCACAATCTGCAAAGATATATCGCTCATCTTCTTTTACCATCAAGAAAGCGCCTGAAGTCCGTTTGATGCCTTCCTTCGTCTTTATGATCTGTAGAGCGGGACGCACAGTATTTGCAGTTGAATGGGCTGCACCACTTACTAGCCCAGAAGCCTTATCCATATAAACGAGCATTGTACCGAAGTAATTGACATCCTGGAGAATTTCCCTCGATTCAGCTTCATTGACTTTCCCTTTCCGACGATTTACAAACAGGTCAACCATTTCATCAAAACCTTCATAATCAGCTGGTGAAAGAATATCGACAAGGTCAAGGTCAAGTCCTTTCTGTTCCAAAGTCGTTCTGATGAATGCCTGGTCCCCGATCAAAAGCGGCTTCAAAATCTTCTCCTCAGCCAAACGAAGAGCTGCATCTATGATACGAGGATCATTTCCTTCAGGAAAAACAATTGAAGGATAGATCGCTTTAAGTCTCTGTTCCATTACCGCAAACATATTACTCATGTTAACGCCTCCTCTTTCTATTTCTTACAGAGTTTTATTTTACTGTTTCAAAAATGATTCTATCTTTTTCATGTCCTACAATACTCCTTTTTATCCCTGTATGAAACCAAAAGAGTATGATGTAATCGCTTCACCCAAAAAGTTTTTACTTTCACAATTCTCTTAACCTTTCTATCCGTTAATCAAACTTTTACAACAATCTTTACTAAAGAGACTTCATAAAAATGTCAGACCCCTCTTTTTTTGTTTGCAGGGATTTGTGATATGATGGTTACGGGAAAAACCTTGATAGTAATGAGATAAAGGAGTGTCTATGATGAACGAAGCGGCTAAAACCTTAGATGGCTGGTATTGTTTACATGATTTTCGTACGATGAATTGGGCAGCATGGAAATCCATCTCAAGTGACGAGCGTGAGCATGCAATCCAAGAACTACTCACCTTTCTTGAAAAATGGGAAGTGACTGAGGCACAACAACAAGGAAGTCACGCATTCTACTCAATTGTAGGACAAAAAGCTGATTTCATGATGATGCTTCTCCGTCCGACAATGCAAGAGCTTAATGAAATTGAAACAGCATTCAACAAAACGACTTTTGCAGAGTACACAATTCCTGTTTATTCATATGTATCAGTCGTAGAGCTGAGCAACTATATGGCTTCTAAAGATGTAGATCCAGAAACAGATCCAATGATTCAGGGACGCTTGAAGCCAACCCTTCCGAAGTGGGAACATGTTTGCTTCTATCCGATGGACAAACGCCGCGAAGGTAACGACAACTGGTACATGCTTTCGATGGACGAGCGTCGTGACATGATGCGCAGTCACGGCATGATCGGCCGAGGCTATGCAGGTAAAGTGAAGCAAATCATCACCGGTTCAGTCGGTTTCGACGATTGGGAATGGGGCGTCACCCTATTTGCAAACGACGTGCTCCAGTTCAAAAAGCTTGTATATGAAATGCGTTTTGACGAAGTAAGTGCACGTTTTGGTGAATTCGGATCATTCTACGTAGGAAACATTTTGCCGAAAGAAAAAGTCAGCTCTTTCTTAGCTGTATAAACATATTGGATTAACTGACAGCCTTCATCTGAAGGCTGTTTTTTGTTTTTCCGAAAGGCTTTCTTCACAAAAATCGTAGGATGTGTCGTATCTTTCAACCCCCAATATTTCATCAAATCAATGGCAACTAGCTTTTAGCCTTATTTAAAAATGGATTTTAACGTTGTCCGCGTACATTTTCTGATTGCTCAATCATACGTATAGTAAGTGAAAGCCTACTTCATGGGGGTGACATCATGGCAGTAGTAAGAGCGAATCAAAACGATATCGAGACGCTTGCAAGATTGATGCGAGCAGAAGCAGAGAGTGAAGGAAAGCTCGGAATGCTCATGGTCGGGAATGTCGGCGTCAATCGGGTAAGGGTCCGTTGTCTTGATTTCAAGGACATCAATACCATTCAAAGAATGGTTTTCCAATCTCCTGGAGGATTCGAAGCGACTCAGAAAGGTTATTTTTATCAGGGGGCTCGGCAAAGTGAAATAAAATTAGCTAAAAAAGTGATCGCAGGACAGAGATTCAACCCAGCAGAATTTGCATTATGGTTCTTCAAGCCACCTGGAGGCTGCCCGGCACAATGGTACAATCAAGCAAATTCAGGTCGTTTCAAATCCCACTGTTTCTATCAGCCTAGTGAAGCAGATTGCTCTGAGGTCTATTCCACCTTTTAACAGTCATAACTTATCCAAGGACCGAGTATACCTGTTTAATAGGGGAGTATTATTGAAGATGGGGAGGTTTGTTATGAACTATCCAAATTATCGACAGAATCAGAACGGAATGCAAGGAATGCAAGGGATGCAAGGGATGCAGGGAATGCAGGGCAATCAAGGAATGCAAGGGATGCAGGCTGTACCTGGTCAATTCCCATCAGGATTTCCTGGTGCAGCGCAAATGAATGGCCAACTCCCAGTTGAACAGTCATACATCGAGAATATTCTTCGCTTGAATCGGGGTAAAGTCGGAACGTTCTATATGACATTTGATGGAAATCCGAAATGGCCTGCGAAAATTTTCAAAGGCGTCATAGAAGCTGCAGGCCGCGATCACATCATCATCAGTGATCCTGAATCAGGTAAACGCTATTTATTATTGATGGTCTACTTAGATTATGTAACATTTGATGAAGAAATCGAATACAGCTATCCTTTTAACAATCAAAGTGCTCAAAACACTGGACAAATGACGACTTACTCTCCAAGGTAGGTGTTGAAAAAGGGCGGATCACGCATCCTTTGATGTGATGGCGCCCTTTTTTATTTTGCTGGTGTCTGGCACCGTTTTGAAAGTCTTGCTACGACTGGGTTCCCAATCGGTGCCAGGTACACACTTTGGTATGCACTTTAACGGACATGAGCGCCGCTATTTGTGACAAAGAGCGGTGATGTAAAAAATTAGCGGACATGAGAGCCTTTATTTGTGGTTAATAGGGCTGATTTGGGCTCATTTTTCCAAAATAACGTCTCTGGTGTCCGTTAAGTCTTCAAAAAAGAGGTTTTGTTCACAAATAAGAGCTCTGGTGTCCGTTAAGTAAAACTGGCAAAGCCAAGTCAACCCTTTGGCGCTGGCTGAGCCTTCGTTTCCCCTCGTTTATACATTCTTTATACTTGAAAGCTGAAACGCAAACTCGACTGACTGCGTGAAATCTATACTTTCAACATTGCGATGATGATCAGCACCCAGCTGATGATGAATGCTAGTCCGCCAAATGGCGTGATGATCCCTAATTTTGAAATTCCGGTCACACTCAATACATACAAACTTCCGGAGAATAGAAGAATCCCTAACAACATGATCCATCCTGCTGCTCCAAGCATTGAGGAGTTCGGAAATTTATCAGCTAAAAATGCGACCACAAAAAGTCCGAGCGCATGAAAAATGTGATATTGTACGCCTGTTTTGAACACTTCCATCATCTTGGAAGAGAGCTTTGATTCAAGACCATGAGCTCCGAAAGCGCCGAGAACCACGGATAGTCCCGCATTTAATGTCCCTAAAAGAATAAATAATTTAAACATGATCCTTCTCCTTTTGGCAAATTGGATTATCGTTACAATGCTTCTTCAAGTGTAATGAAAACTGATCCGCTTGCCAACCGTTTAAAAAAGTCGTCTAACAATTGTCATCTTTCATCTTCTCAAGAACAGCTTGTCCCCCCTTGGTCTTTCCTAACAATTCCTTCAAAGTCGGTAGATGATCCGTGTCATAACCTCGGACCGCTTCCATGATCCGAAGTTTGACCTCCTGTTCGACATCTTCCTGATAGCGTCTTTCCATTGAAACGACCGTCTGTTTGATTTTTGGTTCTAGACGTTCGAGTATATGTTGGATTGATGATCTATCTTTGTTTTTCTTTGCTTTTTGCACGCTTCCGTATAAATCCATGTCTTTCATTCCTCTCTTCTAAATGTTCTCCAATTTCTTGAATGGAGCTTTCTAGATTGACCAGCCTTTTTTCAAATTGAAATAAGAGATAAAGCGCCACTACTGTAGGAAAGCCGATGTTTGAAATCAAGTTGAACCAGCCGACGACATTCGTTCCTTCAAGCATATTTTTCACCTTCCATCGATTTTTTCAAATGATCTAATGCACGCCGATGGGTTTTCGAAATCGATTGCGGGCTCACATCCAGGGACTGAGCAATTTCCCTCAACTTCCAGTCTCTCTGATAATGAAGGTGGATGATTTTTCTTTGATGCTCCGTTAATCTTAAAATGGCTTGGGTTAATATAGGACACTCGAATTCTGTCTGGATATACTCTTTCAGTGTGTCATCTTCTGTAAAAATTCTTTCCACAGCCGCCTCTTCAATTGTAGGAAACTGATTTTTCCGAAGCTTGCGTATATAGTTAATCGCTTGGTAATAAATGAATTTCGACATGTAATGGATGAATCGGCATTCAAAACAAAATTGTTGGAAGCGATGATTCAATTCCTTATAGTGATCGACCGATGGTGAATTGATGAATTGCAGCATTTCAATCCGATTATCCTGATGGTTTACAAATGCTGATAAGAGATCTCCCTGTCTCTCTATTTGACGTAATATACGCTCTGCATCTCTCATTCTACATCCCTCCCTTTATCAATAAAGCAAACTTGGCTCACCCAAGCCTTAGCGCAGGTTGAGCCTTAGTTGCCCTTATATTGAAGAAAGTATTTATACTTTCTTTAAATGTAAAGCAATACAAACGACCAAAAAAACAAACAAAATGCGAACGTTTGTTCTTATTTTAAGTATAAAAAAGAGAACACCCTTTGACCATAAGGCTTTTCGGGTGTTCTATGTTCGTGTCTATCGTCCCACTTAAGCGAACACTATTATCAAGCTGTCGCATTTCCTTCTGATGATTCGGATGTGCTTGGTTTACGGATGAAAAACGATAAAACCAATAAAATCGCTAAGAAGACGATCGGCAGGTTGAACCCGGCATCCGAACCATACGCCTCAGACACGACCCCTACGATCCAACCAGCGAATGCACCGCCGATCCCTGCTGCTACATAGACCAAGCCCAGCGCCGAACCACCTGTCCTGCTTAATTTCGTTCCGATTGCGGTCGCAGTCGGAAACAGAACAGAGAAAAACAATCCGGCAACACCAAACAAGTATACCCAGTCATCTACAAACACTTTACTGATGGTGACAAACACAAGACTAAGTGCTGAAAAAGACAACAGCAGCATTCTTTCACCAAGCTTATTGATCAACCAGCCGCCTGCAAGACGACCCACTGTGAAGCAGAGTGAGAATACGGAGATGATCGTCGCTACCATGCTGTTCTTTGCAGCTTCTGATGCACCGCCTAGAGTCAGGTCTTTTAAATATGTCGGGAAAAAGTTCAAAAAGGAAACTTCTGCTGACACATAGAAAACCAAAAAGATCATGACGAGGATGAATTGGTATTGGCCAAGCATTTCTTTGAAAGCTGATAGATTGACCTTATCCACTTCCCCTTCAGGCAATTTCACGCTAAACACGTAAAAAATCAAAGCGATCAACAATATAGCGATCCCGATATAAAAATAACGCCAGGAAATGTCGTTTGAAAACATCATTTTCAACACAATTGGAAATAAAAACATCCCAAAACCGTAAATTCCCATCGCGATGTTGAACATGGTCCCTTGTTTTTCAGGATAGACGGCGGGAACAATTGCATTGGAGGCGACTGTCATCGCTCCAAGACCAAACCCGACGATAAGGTAAAACCCCAGGAAGAAGGCGATTGTCTGTGCAAGTCCAGTACCGAGAAGCCCTGCTCCCATGATGATACTTCCGATCACCATCATAACTTTCACACCGCGTTTATCTGTAAAATAACCGATGATTACACTAGCCAATACAAAGCCCCATTGGAAGATGAAAACCACCAGTCCAAATTCACTTAAATCAAGCCCGATATCTTTCTCGACTTCATCGAGTACAATTCCTTTCGTACTTGATAATCCACCCAATAAGAACATGGTAAAAAACATGATGACAAGGGCTGATAGACTTTTTATTTTAGACATGACACTCTCTCCAATCCTACCTGCTGAATCTTCTCCTATATTGATTCCCGCAGTCACCAGACTTTACACTTCCAATCATACATTGGATAATGGCGATAGGAGAAAACTTGCCTATACATGTGATTTTTTCCGATTTTGGCTTGTTAAAGAAGGCTGTTTTCTCAAGCTTTGTTGCTCTTGCACTTAAAGAAAGTATAAAAAACTTTCTTCAGTATAAGGGCAACTAAGGCTCGACCTACAAAAGGCTTGGTCTCGCCAAGTTTTCTTTAAAAGTCGTTGATTTCCGCTCCAGGATGCTCGCTTTGGCGGTGAGCCTACTCGTCTCCTTGCTACCTCAGGAGTCTCCTTTTCAAGGAAGCATTTGTGCTCCTGCGTCTACAAGAAAGTCCTGTCATAGCGAGCTTCCTCGTCGCATGGCTTGCGAGGAGATTATTCAGGTAGTAGGCATGCTGATCCCGCAGGACAAGGAAAGCTTCGGCAGCGTTACATCGCACGAAGAAAATGCGATTTTCATTTTCGAGGAGTCTCGCACCTTGCTCTCCAATCAACTTGCACAAGGTGGGTTTTTAAAAATGACTCAAAAGCAACAAACTTTTAGAAAAGAGCCTTAAAGAATGATGTCAAATTTTTTCGAAATTCACTTCAAGGAGGTCTGTACGTTGAATCGAAGATGGTGGAAAGAAGCAGTCGTCTATCAAGTGTATTGGAGAAGCTTTTATGATACAGACGGAGATGGATATGGAGATATTAACGGTGTCATCAAGAAACTGGATTACATTAAAAAGCTGGGTGTGGATGTCATCTGGTTGAACCCTGTATATGAATCACCAGATAAGGATAACGGGTACGACATTTCAGACTATCAATCCATTATGAAGAAGGCTGGAACGATAGAAGATTGGGAGAAACTTTTAAGAGAGGTCCATAAACGTGATATGAAATTGATCATGGATCTTGTTGTCAATCATACCTCCGATCAACATCATTGGTTCCAGGAATCCCGTTCGTCCAAGGATAATCCTAAACGTGATTGGTATATCTGGAGAGACCCAAAACCAGATGGAAGCCCACCGAACAATTGGCGATCTTATTTCACACCATCTACGTGGGAATTTGATGGAAAAACCGGACAATTTTACTTCCATTCGTTTGCTGTCGAACAGCCTGATCTGAATTGGCGGAATCCCGATGTGAGAGAAGCCATTTTCGAAATGATGAAATTTTGGCTGGATAAAGGGATTGATGGGTTCAGAATGGATGTCATCAATTTGCTTGCGAAAATTGAAGGATTTCCAGACGCACAAACGCCTGAAAAAATAAATTATCTGGGAAATAATCCTGGTATACATGAGTATTTACAGGAAATGAACAAGAATGTATTGCGTCATTACGATATCATGACCGTAGGTGAGATTCCTTTTGTCACACCAGAAGACGGATTGAAATATGTTGGAGAGGACCGAAATGAGCTGGATACCCTCTTCCATTTCCAAGTAGCCGACGATATGCCGGACTGGGATATGCTTCAATACAAAGATATCCAGAAGAAATGGTTTGAAGGAATGTTCGGCAGAGGCTGGAACTCGCAATTCCTGAACAATCATGATCACACAAGACAGGTGACAAGGTATGGAGACGATGGCGAGTATCGTGTTGAATCAGCAAAACTGCTTGCAACAATGGTCCATACGCTGCCTGGAACGCCTTACATTTTCCAGGGGGAAGAGATTGGTATGACTGGTGTAGATTTCGATTCTATTGATGATTACCAGGATATCGCTATGAGAAATAAATATGAAGAGGAAGTCGGGAAAGGAAGAAATCCCGATGAAGTATTAGAAGAATTGAAGCCGTTAAGCCGGGATAATTCCAGGACTCCTGTCCAATGGGACGCAACAGAAAATGCGGGCTTTACAGATGGAGAGCCTTGGATTCCTGTCAATCCGAATTACAAAAAAATCAATGTAGAGAATGCATTGGAGGATCCTGATTCGATCTTTTACTATTACCAGAAGTTGATCGAACTTCGAAAAAACAATGATGTCATGGTATATGGTGATTATGAAGATTTGTCAGAAGGCGATGAACATCTTTATATGTATACCAGGAGATTCGATGGTGTCACCTGGCTTGTAGTATTGAATCATTCGGATGAAAATTACAGAATGACCTTACCTGAGGAAAGTTTGAATGCAGAGCTTAAGATCACGAACTACAAGGATGTGTCCGCGGAAATAACGGACCGCGATACGCTCCTTCGACCACATGAAGCAAGGATCTATCAATATCAATCAACAAAATAATCCAACTTCAATAAGGGAGTGACTCTTAAGCAATGCTTGATCTTCCGCACTTCAACAAATCAGCAATTAAACAATGCTGATCACAGGTTTTTTTGCGGAGATGGGAAGCATTGTGGAATCCTCCCTTTTTCCTTATGTTGGATGTTCAAATTGCCTCACAAATGAGTGAAACTTTTAAACATGCTTATTTTAACTATTGGATTTCAGCTAAATTCCCTCCCTTTCCGCAAGTTTCTCGCTGCCGGGGTCTTGCCTGGCTCGCTTTTCCTGCAGAGGTGTCGTGAATTTCGCTTTAAGCAATTTTCAGTAAACAATCACATTAAAGTTAACTAAGGTTTTTATTTAAAAATCGAATATTGAATCCCCGTTCACATCTTCATCTTCTTTCAAACGCTTAGAGGACACGTCTTGGATAGGCTGTGGACTCGGTTTATCAACTTTCACCGTTCTAGGCGCTGACGGCTTTTGGTCCGCAGACTCCAACAACAAGTCACAATATGCTTTGATAGCACTCAGTTCACTCCGAACCTGACTTGAAGATGAATTCTCATCAACCTCTCCCTTAATAGATTCAAGGCGGTCAATCATTTTCTGGACAACTAAACTAGATTGTATACTCAAGAGAATCCCTCTTTCTTCACATCATTCTTTCCTCATTATAAAGGGCTTCTCCTGTCTAGCACAACATAAGTGGAAAATATCATTCAACTTCTGCTATTTTATGATGTATCCCATAGCACATGTCTCTTCAGTCGGTAAAACACATACACACTTCGGTTGAGAATGACTGCTTCAAGCTTTCTGACTCCAACAAACGGTACACGATCGGGAAGAGATCCATTTTGCTTATCGTTCAAATCGTGGTGTTTAATACGTACAATACTCATAAGTGCAAGCCATACTACTAAACAATACGTAACGATTTCGCTCATCATGAAAGCTATACCCCTTTCTCCCTCATCAATTGATTGGGTTCCGAAACAAACATCCACCTCCTTATTCCCGGAACTTATCATCTTATTCTTTTATGAATCCAAGTATACGTAAAGGTTGTCTCAATGTTTGTCACAATCTGAAAGCCAGAACAAAGAATTTATCTACAAAAAACTTTGAGATTTGCCAATGCAGGTCAAAGTCTTCTATCAATCTTCATTTCTGCTATTAGAATTCAATCGGATTAACACAAGTTAAGACGTAATATCGGTTATGAAACTTTTGAAAAAGGTTTTGGTTCGTTTTTATGTGGATTTCTACGAAATACACTCCCTTTCCGCGGGCGAACCGTAAGCCTCCTCGCTCACTTGCACAGGATGTCAGCAAAAAATGAAATCATTTTCGTGTCTGTGATGAAAATTCTAAGAAGCTTTTCTTATGCTGGCTTCGACGTTCACCACAAGACCACGGAGTTAAAAAATCTGCATCTGAATTTTTAGCGAATGGTATCCTCTGATTTTTGCAAAAAAAGAATGGAAGTTACAACGGGAGTCTTTCATGAACCCATTGTCGCTTCCATTTTCTAGACGTTTAAACCTTTTGGATGAATTTTTGTCTGATATATTCTACTCTTTTTCGATTTACACCTAAATCTGTATATCCAACTCGGGAGGCTGCCCGGACATCGATGATCTTTTTGCTCTCATCAAGTAAAAATTCCAAATCGGAAACGACCTTCAGCCACTTCGACTTGCACTCAGCTCGTATATAATCCTTCGCTTCTTCTACCACCTTCGTGCCGCTCATGTTGTTAAGGACTTTCAATATTGTTTCATAGGCATGATCAGAAGAACTGTTGTATGAGATAGGCGAGATATTATGTTTTTCACTAGCACTTTGGGATGACACACAATTTAGAGAGGATGGACAAGCTTCCAAGCTTTTTTTATCGGTCATTCTATCTCCTCCTTCACACACCCCTATTTCCCTCCTCATCACTTTACTAATCTCTTACGAAAAGAATTTAATCTTCGCAACAATCGTTAAATTGATGTAACGGAGCGTTAATCGATATTTACATGAAAAGAGGTTTAAACAACCTGTTATTGTGAAATTGAGATAATACATTGACAAAGGAGGTTTTACAAAATGGCAAAACCTATTGTAAGAGAATATGTTAATGATGAAGAGTTGAAGAATGATGTGAAAGACTTGCAAAACCGAGGATTAAATAAAGACGATGTGTATGTAATCTCCCATGATGATGACCGAACAAACAGGGTAGCTGGCAGTGCAGATGCCAACACGGTCGGAGTTAAAGAAATGGGGCTCGATACTGCTGTCGGAAATATATTTAATAAGAAGGGTGACGAGTTGCGAGCGAAGTTCAAAGAAATGGGCTTATCACAACAAGAGGCTGATGAATATGAGGAAAGACTTGATGAAGGAAAAATCCTCATGTTAGTGACAGATCACGAAAAGGTACAAGATTGGGTTTAAGTTACGTTTATAGTTAAGAGGCTGCTCCGAAATGGACAGCTTCTTTTTCTTTGCTCTATTTTTTGAGGCTGTTTTCGCAATCTTTGTTGCTCTTGAAAGTCGTTGATTTCCGCTCCAGGATGCTCGCTTTCCGCGGGGCGTGCGGTGAGCCCACTCGTCGCCTTGCGACCTAGGAGTCTCCTTTTCAAGGAAGCATTTGTGCTCCTGCGACTACAAAAAAGTCCTGTCGAAGCGAGCTTCCTCGTCGCATGCCTTGCGAGGAGATTATTCATGTAGTGGGCACGCTGATCCCGCAGGAGTCTCGCACCTTGCTCTCCAATCAACTTGCACAAGGTGAGTTTTTAAAAATAACTCAAAAGCAACAATCTTTTAGAAAAGAGTCTTTAAAATTCATCCCTTTAATATATTGCAAAAACGATGGTCAGTTCTTCTGTATCAAACTTCAATGGTAACAATATGAGTTTCGCAGCATCCGTAATAGAAACTTCGTTTACCATTCGAGGGGTTGTGATGTCGACCGTAATGTCTGCACTCGCTAACTGTGTGGCAATATTGCCTGCGAGGATATTACCCAACTCCCCGATGAAAGAATCAAGCATCTCGCCTTCAAATGGCATCCCATACATCTGATTCCCGCATTCTCCAAAAAACGTTTTTGATGCAAGGAAAAGGAGTGAACCATTGATCTCTTTTTCAAGACCTATGATGACACCTGCTTGTTGTGGGTCCTTATGTTCGAATTTGATTTCGCTTTGAGGCTTCCCCATTTCGTATTCCATAGGTACGACCGTCTTTATGACCTCGATTGCCCCATTCAGTAAATTCGTGATATGTTGTGTTGTTGCCAGCGTCATCTGCCCAAACCCCCAAAGCGAATGATTTCCCTTTATATCGGCTTTTTTCTTTTAAGTTAAAGGAAATTGATTGAATCTCTGTAAAGAAAACTCGGGCTTTGCCAAGCCTTAGCGCAGGCTGAGCCTTAGTTGCCTTTATATTGAAGAAAGTATTTTTACTTTCTTTAAATGCAATAAAAAACTACTGAACGAGTCAGTAGTTTTCAACAGCCATCAACGTCACAGGATGTTCCTTCAAATGCATCGGAGTTGCTGTTCAAGTTATTCAGTTCTTCCTCTATGATTTCTGAAAGTCGCTCTGCAGGATATAACCCTTGGAGTTTCCGGTCACCAATGAAAAATGTGGGGACTGCTCTGATATCCTTCTTTACTGCTGTCCTTAACGCTTCCTGATGCTTTTCCTTATATTTTCTCGATTCAAGCGATTTGCGATATTCCGTACCATCCAAGCCAACTTCTTCAGCAAGATCGACCAGGACATCTATCTGACCAATATCTTTTCCTTCCACAAAAAATGCCTTTAAAATTCTATGATTGTACTCGTTTGCTTTTCCCTGTTCCTTCGCATATTGAAATCCCTCAAATGGCAAGTGAGTTCTTGGTTGAACTGGCGGAAGGTTCATCTTTACGCCTAATTTTTGAGAAAGTGGTTTGACCGATTGATGCCAGGCATTTCGAATATAGTCCGAATCGGGATCAAGCGTTGGTGCCGGGTCTGGCCGCAGCTCGAACGGCATCCACTCTACTTCAACATCCTTACCTTCCATCGCTTCTGCTAGCGGAACCTCCGCTAAATAACAGAACGGTCATACATAATCAGAATAAATTTCTATTTTTAACGTCATAATGGTCCTCCTTGCATGATGATAACTTTACCTCTAAAGAAAACTCGGGCTTTGCCAAGCTTTAGCACAGGCTGAGCCTTAGTTACCCTTATATTGAAGAAAGTATTTATACTTTCCTTAGGTGAGAAGAAGGATTGACCTCCACTCGGTCAATCCTTCCCAAATTATCGTAGTGGTTTTAGCGCTTTTGAAACTTTAGCCACTCGTTCCCCAAGACGTCCTGCCATGACAAGGTCAACTTCCTTCGGCTGTTCTCCACCTTGTGGTCCCGCAATCGTCGATGCAGAATAAGGGGATCCCCCATTTGCCTCTGCAGTCAACTGTTCTGGGTTTTCACCATATGGTAACCCAACATAGATTAACCCGAAATGCATGAATGGCACGAAAGATGTGAGGGCTGTCGCTTCTTGACCACCATGGACGGACCCTGTGCTAGTGAACACAGCCGTCGCCTTACCCTCAAGTTCACCGTTCATCCACAATCCACCAGCTGAATCGAGATATTGTTTCATTTGTGCAGGCATCGATCCATAACGTGTCGGGATTCCCCAAATGATTCCGTCAGCCCACCGCAAGTCGTCATGAGTCGCTTCTGGTACGTCAGACTGAATTTCTTGCGCCTTCACGTAATACTCTTGGGAAGACATCGCATCCTTCACTTCCGCAAATTCCTTCACCCGAACAAGCTTCACTTCAGTATCCTCTACTCGACTTGCTCCTTCTGCTACCGCTTGAGCCATTTGGTAGATATGTCCGTAAGCACTGTAATAAGGAATCAAAATTTTCGTTGCCATTTAAACATCACTCCTCTAAAATTTCGTCTGTTTATAAATTCCCATACCTGATTGAATTTAATCGTATTTCGATAAAAATGTACTAGTTTCATATATCTTGAATTCGAGATATAGGTCGTAAAGAAAACCTGGCAAAGCCAAGCTAAAAATCAATTCCTTCCCGCTGCGTACTTCCCTAGCTCTTTCAACAACCGGATCGCCTCTGTTTTTTCGTCCTCCGTAATACCGCTTAAAGCTTGCTTTAACACTTCTTCATGTGAAGGGAAAATGTCTTCCATCAACGTCTTTCCTTTTTCCGTCAAAAAAGCGTATGTGATTCGTCGATCCTTTTCACATGCTTTTCTTTCTAAGTATCCTTTTTCCTCTAACTTATCGACGACGTACGTAATACTTCCACTTGCTAATAAAATTTTTCCGCCGATTTTTTGTAAAGGATGTGGTCCTTTATGGTAAAGAAGTTCAAGTACACCGAATTCAGTCAAGTTCAGACCAAACCTTTGTATATCTTTTCGAGCCACCTCCATAATTGATTGATATGCGCGGGAAAGTACAACGAATAATTCCAATGATGAATCTTTCATATGTGCTAGATCTCCTTTTGAGAAATTATCTCGAATTCGAGATAATTATAACGTTCTTCTTTTTGTCCTGTCAAAATATATGACACTTTTTTTACCCTCGGTCAGGTAAAGTATTTTATTGGTTTGAAAAATTTTTAACAGATACGAATAATAGATACGAGTCTCTTAAATAAAGAGGGAGAGCTTTAATTAAGCCCCTCCCTATTTTAAACTTATGCACCTGCTGATTGTGGTTTCTGCTCAGATTCATTGAACTTGATAAAATACTGCAATGCGAAAAGTCCAAGGAAGACTGCAAGTCCAAGCAAATCTGTAAAGCCTTCAGGATAAATCAGCATGATACCTGCACCAAGAGAGAGGATGCGTTCAACCCAATGTGTTTTCCTCATCCAATAACCGATCATCGCTGCTCCAATCGCAATCATACCTAAAACGGATGTGAAGACGATCCATAGGGTCTGATCCCACGTCGTATCGATCATCATCAACTCAGGGGAGTAGACGAATATATATGGAATAATGAATGCGGCGATGGCCAGTTTTGCCGAATTCACCCCGGTCCTGAGCGGCTCTCCGCCAGAGACCCCCGCAGCTGCGAAGGCAGCCAGAGCTACCGGTGGTGTAATGTCCGCTATGATACCAAAGTAGAAGACGAACATGTGGGCAGACAATTCAGGAATATTCAGGGCTAACAATGCTGGTGCAGCAATTGTCGCCGTAATAACATAGTTTGCGGTCGTCGGTGATCCCATACCCAGGATGATCGAGGCTACCATCGTAAAGAATAGGGTAAAGAACAGGATACCGTTCGACAGGTCGATCAGACCACCTGCCATTTTAAGCCCCAGACCTGTCAGGGTTACGACCCCGACAATGATCCCGGCACAGGCTGTTGCGGTCGCGACGCCGATCGCAGTACGGGCACCGTTGATCAATGCTTCTGCATAATCCTTCGGTCCCATCCTGGTATCCTTATTGATCGCTCCGACCACGATACACGAGACGATCGACCAGAGAGCTGCACTTGTGACGCTCCTCCCTGACATCAGTAAAATGACAACGACGAAAATAGGTGCTAAAAGGTAGATCTTTTTCAATACTTCTTTCCTGTCAGGCATTTCCTCTTTACTCAGACCCCTCAAACCGATTTTCTTCGCCTGGAAATGGGTCATGATCCAAATTCCCGTAAAATAGAGCAAAGCTGGGATCGCAGCTGCTTTCGCAATTTCCCAGTACGTGATACCTCCACCGATGAATTCGACCATCAGAAATGCTGCAGCTCCCATGATCGGTGGCATCAATTGTCCTCCGGTAGATGCAGCGGCTTCTACAGCTCCAGCGAAATCCTTCCGATAACCGAGCTTTTTCATCATCGGGATTGTAAATGATCCTGAAGTTACGACATTTGCGACAGAGCTTCCAGAAATCGTCCCTTGAAGCGCACTCGAGAAAATTGCAACCTTCGCTGGTCCTCCGGTACGTCTCCCCGTCAAAGCAACTGCCAGATCATTGAAGTATTGACCCACACCGGTTTTCATTAAAAACGCTCCGAATAGTAAGAACAGGAAGATGAACGTGGATGAAACTTTCAAAGGTGTTCCAAGAATTCCTTCGGTCGTAAAGAACATTGTACGGATGATCCGTTCGATTCCGATCCCCCGATGTTGTAAGAAACCTGGCATGATCGGTCCTAAATAAGCATAAGACAAAAAGACCACCGCAATAATCGTAATCGGAAGCCCGACTACCCTACGTGTCGCTTCTAGTACGAGTACAATCGCAAGGACTCCTACTAGGAGGTCCATCGTTTCAAGTCGTCCGACCCGCTGGACGAGTTCATTGATATTGAATGGCCAATAGAGCCCTACAACTACACTCAATGAGGCCAGCAATCCATCTAGCCATGTGATCTGGAATTTCCGTTTCGCATCCTTCGCCTTTTTCTTTTTAGACGCGGGAAACAGTAAGAAAGCTAGAGACAGAGCAAACCCTAAGTGGATGGAACGGTGTACCTGTGGTGAAAAGCGATCAAGGGTAGACGTATATAATTGGTATAAAGAAAAACTTAATAGAAGTATCGTGACAATCCAGCCCAGAATTCCTGTCAATCTACGAAAACCGGCTTCAGGATCGTATTTCGCCATCATTTGCTCTAATTCTTCATCTGTAACCTGCTGGTCTTTTTTCAGACCTTTTTCATCCAAAAATCTCATCTCCTTTCAGCCGTTGCCATAAATTCATAGGTTGAACCTTCAAACGGATCCAGCTGCCTGGTTCAACAACCAGATCCAAAGGGAACTCATCATTGTTTAAGATTAATGTATGATTTGCAATGATTTGACCGATTCGAACGTCGATATAAGGAAAAATCCTATTCATATTAGTAATGTAATAGGTCCCGTCCTTTTCAACGAACTTTTCCTCACCCGTAGCATTAGAAGGCATGCCGATGGCAAAGTTTTCATAGGCTAGTTCTGTTTGGACGATTTCTTCGTTTTCATTGATTTTATAAGTTTCCTTTACGGGTGTATGATGGACTGAGTGTGTGTATTGAATGTGAAAACGAGCATTCTCGTCCACCTTCACATACGCAATGACCTTCCCGCTATTTTCAAAAGATATGGCTAATACTTTTCCATAAGGTATAAACACTATTAAAATAAGCCCGATCACAATAATCAAGCTGCTCAAAATCTTCATATATTTTTTCATCATCCAACACATCCGGACAGAGCCAATGATATAAGGAAGGCTGACTCAATTCGTATGTGACGTTTTCCAACTAAACAAGAGATGGAAAGGTGTCACTTCAGTTTTTGAGCCAGCCTCATTCACTCATTAGGTTCTTATTTCAAGCCTTCTTCTTTAAAGTATTTCTCTGCACCAGGGTGAAGATCGATTCCGACACCATTAAGGGCTTTTTCTGGGCTGATCAATTCGCCTTTTGCATGCTTGACACCATCAACGTTGTCAAAGAATGCTTTTGTCAAATTATAAACTGCATCCTCACTCAAATCTGCACGAGCTACAAGCATCGCCAATACAGCTACTGTCTCTACATCTTCTTCAAGGCCGTATGTCCCTGCAGGGATCGTGTCCTCAGCATAGAACGGATACTTATCGCTAAGTTCTTTTGCTTTGTCAGCAGCAACTGGCACAATACGAACCGGTTTTTGAGCTGAAAGTCCTTCAACTGCACCTGTCGGTGCTCCAGATGTGATGAATGCAGCATCAATATCGCCATCCTGTATGAGTTCTGTTGATTCATCAAAAGCCAGGTTTTCGACTTCGATGTCATCAAGAGTCAGTCCATGGATTTCAAGGATCTGTTTTGCATTTTCTGCTGTTCCACTTCCGACATCTCCGATCGAGACCCTTTTCCCTTTAAGATCTTCCACAGACTCGATGTCACTATCTTTCAAAACCACGATTTGAATCGTTTCAGGGTACAATGTACCAATAGCTTGTACATTATCAGTTGCAGCATCTTCGAACATCAACTTCCCATCGACTGCATAACTAGCAATGTCCGTTTGAGTGAATGCTAGATCTGCTTCCCCATCTTGAAGCGTTTGCATATTTTCTACTGAAGCACCAGAAGCCTGTGCTGATACTGTTTTCTCTGTGTTGTCAGACATGATGGTTGCGATTTCCCCGCCAAGTGGATAATATGTACCACCCGTACCACCTGTCAGCATGCTGATTTCTTCTGGATCAGCGTCTGCTCCGCCGCCAAGTGAACCGCACCCTGTCATTACCATTGCAATAGCTAGTAAGCTAGCAATAACAAGTGAGAGTTTTCTAAACTTCATATATAAAATCCCCCTTTTCGAATGTATAATCATACTTATTTTACCATAGTAAATAGTACAAGAGTAGGAAAAATTTTAATATTTTTCAATCCTTTGAATTTTTAGATAGTTTTAAATTCCAATCAATTAGCAGAGGGCGTTGCCGTATGGTTACTTTTGGAAAAACAAATGTCCAGGGCATTGAAGCATTGGAAGGGACGACAACCTGAGAGAACTCAAAACGGGATGAAGCGACAACTCCTCTTTCTTTTTCATAATAATCGATGAGGATGCCGTCCGCTTCAAACGTTTCTGTTGTACCATTTTGGATGAGGACCATTGCTAACAATGATCCATGATGATTCATTGCAGCTCGGATTGGTGTCCATGTCAGTTTCCCTTCCTGTATGGGTGATTTCTTATGTAACTGTTCGATTTTATTTCGGTCTTGGATTGCAATCGCCTTTTCCCAAGATGGTTCGAAAATCAATTTATCCGCCATATCCTGTCTGTCCTTTCTATTCGTGAAATTTAATGGCTGTTTTCGCAAACTTTGTTGCTCTTGCACTTAAAGAAAGTATAAAATACTTTCTTCAGTATAAGGGCAACTAAGGCTCGACCTACAAAAGGCTTGGTCTCGCCAAGTTTTCTTTAAAAGTCGTTGATTTCCGCTCCAGGATGCTCGCTTTCCGCGGGGCTTGCGGTGAACCCACTCGTCGCCTTGCGACCTCAGGAGTCTCCTTATCAAGGAAGCATTTGTGCTCCTGCGTCTACAAGAAAGTCCTGTCGATGCGAGCTTCCTCGTCGCATGCCTTGCGAGGAGATTATTCAGGTAGTAGGTACGCTGATCCCGCAGGACAAGGAAAGCTTCGGAAGCGTTACATCGCACGAAGAAAATGCGATTTTCATTTTCGAGGAGTCTCGCACCTTGCTCTTCAATCAACTTGCACAAGATGATTTATTAAAAATAACTCAAAAGCAACAATCTTTTAGAAAAGAGCCAATTTAATTGAAAGTCTCTGTTAATGATAATTATTTTTTGCGAATTTATATTGAAGAAAGTATTTATACTTTCTTTAAATGACATTGAAAAAGAAAGGGGAATTGAAAAAGTTCACCCTTTCTCTTCTTGATCTCATCCGACTTCCATTTCTAGTTCTTCAATCCGTTTTTCAAGGTATTTCGTATCTTTTTGCGCATGGAAGGTTTCTGATTTTTCGACAATAACAGCTGTATTATACTCAGGGATTCCTGCGTATTGCTCATAAACCCCTTTTGGAATGAGGACATTTCCTTCCGGCCAGTGTACCTGGATGTTGCCAGGTTTGACATCGACAAATCGCGCTTTCCCATGGAATAATCCATGCTTGTTATAAACAACGATTGCATCCCCTTGCTCGATGCCGTATTTTTTCCCGTCTTTTTTATTCATCAAAACATCATAACGTTCCGCCTGATTGAACGGGTCCTGATCGGAATAGATCATGGAATTGAATTGCTTGCCTCGTCGCGTGGTCACATAAAAGTGTCCTTCTGCTTTACGGAGCTCCGGAAGATCCATCGTGATCAGATTGCCTTTCCCATCAGGTGTCGGGCATACACCATCCTCACAAAGCCAGGCTCCGCCCCATTGAAATACATCACCTTTCTCTTTCAAATGCTGGATTCCATCATAATTCGGAGCCGCTTCAGCAATTTCTTCGCGGATTTCCTGCGCATCTTTGAAATCAATAAGGTGTGCTTGTTCAGGATTTACGCGCTTTGCCAAATCCACGTAGATTTCCCACTCTGAGCGCGCTTCTTCTATTCGAGGACCTTTGATTTCCGGCGAAAAGTATACCATTCGTTCCGTAGAAGTTGAGGTTCCTCCTCCAGGCTGCTCATATCGCGTCATTGCTGGGAGTACGACCACTGCTTCTTTCGCATCAACGAAGGTGGATGTATTGAAAATGATATCCTGATGTACACGTATATCAACACTTTCTAAGCACTGCTTGACAAAATCAGGGTTCGGCATCGTCTCGAGGAAATTCCCCCCCGACATGTAATAAAGCTTCAATTTTCGTTCATGCTCTTCTGGAAGCAAAGCATTTTCAAGGGAAACACCGACAATATCACCTTGCCATCTTGGTATATCAAATCCCCATACCTTTTCAACACGATCAACGTTTTGATCAGTGAATCCACCGCCAGGAAGAACGAAAGGATCAGCACCCATCTCTCCAGACCCCTGGACTCCGGAATGCCCGCGAATCGGCATGACACCGCAATGTTCTCTTCCTAAAAATCCTTGTAACAGTGCGAGATTGGCAACTTGCGAGACATTATCGGTTCCGAAGCGATGCTGCGTCAAGCCCATCGACCAGACGAATACAGCAGAATTTGATTTTGCCAATACGATTGCAAGCTCTTCGATTCGCTCTTTTGATAGTCCGGCCGATTTTTCAAGCGTCTCCCAATCATAGGACTGGACTTTTTCTTTCAGTTCAGCGAGTCCATTGACATGCTCGCGTATGAAATCATGATTGATTGCAGAGCCTGGTGCTTTCTCTTCCATCTCAAACCAGTGCTTCATGATCCCATGCATGAATGCAATGTCACCGCCAATGTTGACCTGGTAGACGTCATCAGCAATTTTCGTACCAAATAAAGCTGACTCAGCAATCGAAGGTATCCAATATTTCTCCATCGATGGTTCGTAGTAAGGGTTGATGATAATGATTTTTGTCCCTTTGCGTTTCGCTGCATACATATATTTTGTTGAAACCGGCTGGTTATTGGCTGCAACCGAGCCCCAGAACACTAGAACATCAGTTCCGATCCAATCTTTATAATTACAGCTGGAAGCACCAATCCCTAGTGACCTGGTCAATGCAGTTTTTGAAGGTGAGTGACAGATTCGTGAGGCATTGTCGATGTTATTCGTACCTAAGAAACGTGCAACCTTCGCTGCCGTGTAATACGATTCATTGGTTATGCCGCGTGACGTCAAATAAAATCCGTACTGTTTCGGGTCAATTTTCTTCATTTTCTCTGCGATGAGGTCAAGAGCGTTATCCCAGGAAAGGCGGCTGAACTTCTTTTCACCCGGCTTTCGAATCAATGGATAGGGAATCCTTCCTAGTTTCCGTAATTCTGTACTGCTCTTTTTCCTTAGCTCATCAATGTCTGCGTGAATGACTTCATGCTTCATTTCAGGCATCGTATTCAAACGTAAAACATTCAACCTTGTCGTACACAAATGTGGTCCTTGTAACGTTTGGTCCTGTAAACCAGCAACTCCAAGGGCACAGCCATCGCATACGCCTTGAGTCAAAATTCGTGTTGCATAAGGAAGATTGTCTTTGTTTTCCCATGCAACTTTTACTGTATCTCGTATATGATGCGGCTTTATTTTACCCAATCCGAATGGAACCTTGCTCACCCATAAGGATGGATCGGGATTCTTTTTCAGTTTCATTGGACCAGTGTGTTTCGTCTTCCCCATTAATTTCACCTTCCCCCAATCAGCCAAAGATGACCAATTTTATAGTTTAATAGTAGTATGAAAGCGGATACAATTCAACATTGTCCCTCTGCTATTAATTAATCGCTTGTTTATCGTATCAGATTCTCGGAGAAAATTGTCAGTATATGTCCCTTCTTATAAAAGGAGTTCGGTTCAATACTGTTGAAAGTAGTTATTAGATTACATAAAAGGAGTCTAGAGGAATGAGGGAAAGTTATAAACTGCGCAATGAGGATTGGTTGGAACGTGCCACGATCCTTGAAATCCAAAAAGCGATGAACAATGGTGAGCTGTCTTCACTGCAGCTTGTCAGCCGTTGTCTGGAATATATCGCAAAAAACAACCATGCCGGAGCGAACTTAGATGCTGTACTTGAAGTGAATCCAGAGGCATTGCAAATTGCGGAAACACTTGATGCAGAACGGAATCTGAAAGGGATGAGAGGTCTTCTGCACGGGGTCCCGGTCCTTTTAAAAGATAATATCGGAACAGCAGACTTGATGCATACAAGCGCCGGATCACTTGCACTCGCTGACCACTATGCCGAAGAAGATGCAACAGTTGCAATGAAACTACGTGAAGCGGGTGCAGTCATTTTAGGTAAGTCGAATATGACTGAGTGGGCGAATTTCATGAGCATGTCGATGAAAAATGGGTACAGCTCTAGAGGCGGGCAAGTGCTCAATCCGTATGGAAGTCATTTTGATGTCGGCGGTTCAAGCTCTGGCTCGGCAGTGGCCGTTTCAGCGCATTTCTCTACACTTGCCATCGGTACCGAAACTTCTGGCTCTATCCTTAGCCCTGCCAGTCAGAACAACGTTATCGGAATCAAACCGACAGTCGGGCTTATCAGCCGTGCAGGAATCATCCCGCTGTCACACAGTCAAGATACGGCTGGTCCGATTGCGCGTTCTGTAACAGATGCAGCAATCTTGTTAGGGGCATTAACAGGGCAGGATCAGAAAGATAGGATCACCCAAACAAGCATGGAGCGAAGTTATCGCGACTATACGTCTTTCTTGAATGCAAATGCGCTTCATGGCACAAGAATCGGGGTAGCCCGTTCCCTCTATATCGATATTCTCCCTGAGCCGCAACGGAAGGTGATGGACAATGCGATTGAGGATATTCGGGAAGCAGGGGCTACCATCATCGAACTTGAATCGATTTCACCGATGGAGGCGGATCATACGTGGGATTACAACGTCCTGAAGTATGAATTCAAATCTGATCTGAATGCGTATTTGAGTAAATTACCATCCACCTCTCCTGTCCACTCTTTATCAGATGTGATCCGGTTTAATGAGGAGCATCAAGATCGTGTATTGAAATATGGCCAAGATATCCTGATTGAATCAGATAAGACATCAGGTACATTGACAGAACCGGAGTATATTGAGAGTCGATTGCGTGACCTGCAACTTTCCCGGACAAGGGGGATCGATGTGGTAATGGCAGAACATCAACTGGATGCCCTTCTGTTCGCTAATTCAAACGGCGCAGGGGTAGCCGCTAAAGCAGGCTACCCATCCATTACTGTACCTGGAGGTTTTACAGAAGAGGGACAGCCTGTAGGCGTAGTATTCTCAGGCCTTGCATTCAGTGAACCTTCCCTGATTGGTCTTGCATATGCGTATGAACAAGCAACGAAACATCGTAAACCGCCGGAGCTGACATGAGGAGACTTCTTTTTTGAAGTCTCCTATTTTTGTAGGTTCACTTCATAGTACTTCAATCGTATCATCAACATTGATCGTCCCTGTCTTTTTTACAGATGCATAAACGCCGAAGATCTGTTTGTTTTCTTTGACGACAGTCTTGAGGACGTTCGTATCGACTTCCTGGGTATTGGCGTCTACATTGATATAGGCACAGCGCTCACAGCCTTTTTCAACATGGAGGATTACATCGTTTATCTTGATGTCTTTACCGATCCATGACTCTTCTACAAAAGGCTTTTCCTCCTCAAGATCCATTACCAGGTTCGGTCGGAAACGCAGCATATCCATTTCTTCCCGATCACATAACTTTTTCAGTTCTTTCAACGATTCTTTGCTCGTAAGTAATAAAGGCGAATCCCAATAGGAGGGCCCTGTACCTTCTGGGTCTGTATGGACCAAAGAGATCCTCCTCCCTGCTTTATCTTCGAATTCTTTTTGGACTTTCTGGTTATCCTGCTCAAAACGCTCACCCTCTTTTATGAATACGAGTGTGCCCTCTTCTTCAAGTTTCACATCATACTCCAATAGGAATGGTGAATCTGGGATGGTCAGATGTTCTCCCGGCTTATCGTTCTTTTCCCATGCAAATACCCTGTCCCCTTCCACCCCGTAATCATGGACTCGGATTGCTGATAAAAATTCCCCCTGCATGGATTTTACGGGATAACGGATCAATTCTCTCACTGTTCCTGCATTCATTTGGATAACCTCCATTTCTTTCTTTATTGTTTACTATACTGAACAACTTTACAAATTCCTTCTATACTGAAAAAGGACCACCTCATTGGAAAAGGTGATCCTCGTCATTACGATTGTAAACGTTGCTGAAATTTTTGAACAGGTGGTGCGAACAATTGGACAAGTGGACCGATCGTGAATGTGACAATCAATGTTCCTAATCCTATAGGGCCGCTAAAAAGAAAAGCGACAACAAGGGCAGATAATTCACCGATCGTTTTTGCAACTCCCATACTGACACCCAGTCGTTCCTGGATAGCCAACATAAGTTTATCAATCGGGATAAGCGGGAACTTCGCTTGCAAATAAACAGAAATTCCAAAAGCTATAATCAACATCCCGACTGCGAATATGATGATTTGTTGAACCAATCCACTCGTAGTGAATTGATCAAAAACCACGAGCAGCCAGCTGTCAATGAATACTCCTGCTAAAAAGATCGTAATGACAGCAAGAACGTCAGGACGTGTTCGCAAGAGGATTGCATTCAATATTATCAACACGACGCCCACAATGAACACCCAGCTTCCGACGGTCAAACCAATCGTTTTCGAGAGACCGACATTGAGTGCATCCCAGGCACCTGTTCCTAATTCTGCTTTTATCGTTAAACTGACTCCAAGTGATATTAAACTTAGTCCAAGCACAAAACTTATCAAACGTATGATGAATGATTTCATGATGTCTCCTCCAACTTGAAAATTCATTAATCCATCATACCACGTTTGACTTGAAGAAGGAATTACTCTATTGCATTCCTCATCCTGATCATCGAAAAGCTTAACGTCGATCTCGGAATTTCATATCGTAACGATTTCAAAGTCGGTAGACACCGTATTTCGGTACCTTCTTTTTCAAGCAGCTGAGGCAACCCTTCCAGCCTTTGGACAGAGGTAGGAACCACATTTGAACGGGAGGTGTAATACCCTGCGTTACGATCAAAGCATTTGAAGGAGTCCCCATCAAACGTATATTGATAGAGAACCCCGCTCTTCAACCGCTCTACCCAGCTATTTTCAATTACGATGACCATCTTTGTATTAACGCTGTACGTTAGAATATCTTGAGTTGTAGTGCAGTCGTTTTTCCAAAATGCGATACGCGGACAGTTTCTCGGGAACAGATAGAGAGGGCTGTGCGCTTTGTCTATCGCCCAAACATAAGGGGGCTCCTCCGGAAAAGAGGGCGATTTTCGCGGTTGGAACTCCTTGATTTGCCCTTCTTCACTGAAGTGATAATATTCGCTCAAGCTTCTCTTTCCTCAATCGTCGAAAGATGTTCAGAACAATTGAGAAGCTGAATTTCCCACTTTTTATCAACAAATTTGAAAATCGATACGGATGTATTACCAAAACGGCATCTTTCAAAATCATTTTTCAAGTGCGTGAACAAATGATTGAGTAGAGCGCCATGGCTGACGACGATGATCCGCTCGTCAGGATGTTTATGCTGCACCTCATCTATGAAGGACTGAATTCTTGTTACTATGCTTTCTTCTTTTTCAAATTTAAGGTCAAGATCCTTCCAGTTCTCACCCCAACGTTCAATCCGCTCCTCCTCATTCGTGCCTTCCATTTCTCCCCAATGCAGTTCCCTAAGTCTTTCATCCGTTTGCACTGGAAGGTTCAGAACCTCCCCGA
Organism: Pseudalkalibacillus sp. R45; assembly: GCF_052246725.1. NCBI lineage: Bacteria > Bacillati > Bacillota > Bacilli > Caryophanales > Fictibacillaceae > Pseudalkalibacillus > Pseudalkalibacillus sp. R45. The sequence goes on from NZ_JBQQCL010000011.1 coordinate 82,954, forward strand.
CCGCTACTGCTGTCGTTTTTGCACGGCTCAGGTCACTCGAGTAGATCATATCCCATTCTTCTCCTTCAAACCGACGACCTAATGCTTTCGCTTGCATTATTCCTTCTTCATTAAGAGGAATATCCGATTGCCCTTGAGCTCTTGCTTCTAGATTCCAATTCGTAACCCCATGTCTAATGAATGCAATTGTTGTCATATTGAACCCTCCCTGAAAAATTAGCAGAATCGTTATATTCTCGATTGAATAGCCAATCCCTTTTATTTTTTGCAAAGGCTTTGTTAACACTTTGTGTAGTTGCTCCAAAGTATCTCTTTTACCATTGAATGGGGTGAGGTGAAACCCATCATCGGACGCGGTTTCGCTTTTGGGGCATTTTGGTAATGAACCACCTTGTACAAGTTGATTGGAGAGCAAGGTGCGAGACTCCTGCGGGATCAGCGTGCCTACTACCTGAATAATCTCCTCGCAAGGCATGCGACGAGGAAGCTCGCTTCGACAGGACTTTCTTGTAGACGCAGGAGCACAAATGCTTCCTTGAAAAGGAGACTCCTGAGGTAGCAAGGCGACGAGTGGGCTCACCGCACGCCCCGCGGAAAGCGAGCATCCTGGAGCGGAAACCAACGACTTTTAAAGAAAACTTGACGAGACCAAGCCTTTTGTAGGTCGAGCCTTAGTTGCCCTTATACTGAAGAAAGTATTTTATACTTTCTTTAAGTGCAAGAGCAACAAAGTTTTGCGAAAACATCTTTGAACAATTATTCGGATAGGCTACCGTCTTTCTCTCTCACAAAACCAAAAAGAAAAAACCTGCGCATACCGAGGTTCTTTCTAGCCTGTCTTCACTTGATTTTTACCATTTCGCTTTGCAGAGTACAGGAGTTTGTCCGCTTTTTCAAAGAATGCTTCTTTTCCCATGCCTGCTTCGTATTCGTTAACCCCTATGCTAACAGTCACCCGTGATCCTTCCAATACGCGGAATGAAATACGTTCGATTTTACTTCGGATTCCTTCAATCAACTCAATCGTTCTTTCCATCGGTTTTCCGACAAAGAGCACAATGAATTCCTCTCCACCATAACGTGCAGCAAAATCATCACTGGTGATCTCTTTCTGGATCAATTCCGCGATTTGTTTCAACACCTCATCACCAGCACGATGGCCATACGTGTCATTGACCTGTTTGAAATTGTCGAGGTCAAAGATCGCCATTTGGATTGAAAAATGATATTGCGAATGGTGCGCAAGCAGTTCGTTCAAGTATTGATGGAATGAGATCTGGTTATACATACCCGTCAAGGAATCGGTTTTCGATAACTTTTCCATCAGTGTATTTTTCACAAGAAGATCCTGTTGGTCCTCTATTGACTGGCGATAATGCTCTGTCAGCTCTAACCCTCTTTCAGTGATTCCGATAACAGCAAGGGCAGCAATTGATAGCATCGCCAGTAATGTGAAATGTTCGATGACACCGATACTACTCCTCAGCATAGGATCAATGCCCGAAAGTATGGAATAGCTGACAATGGTCAATGCAGTCGTGTATAGGATGATCTTCTTTTTGAAATAAGCGCCAGATGTAAGAATAGGCAAAAACAAAGCCGCTTTCACTATGATCAAGTCGGGCCGGCTGTAAATGAAATTAAGCGCAATCAAAAGCCCAGCCGTGATGACGATAAAATCTTTTATAGGATTGTCCAACCGGACAGCAATCTCTGAACCCATGACGATTAAAGCCCCGATTACGCCTGGAATAGCTACAAAATAGATCAGGTACTCTCCTAATGGTGCATCGGAGAAATTATAATTGATGAGCTTGATGATGATCGCTAAAGAAATGATCAACCAGTAGACATTGAGAATTTTCCGATTCAATTTTCGAGTATCAAGTTCCATCCGGCTCATGGGCCACCCCGCTTTGAGTAAAAGGCTCTGTTATACTTTCTAAAATCCTCCCGGTGATTCGCAAGCCTCCTAGCTTGCTTCTCGGTGTGAACTCTCACTTGGCTTGCTTTCTGCAGGAGTGTCGTGAATTTCAATTAAAGTCTTCCCCATATTAAATCAACATGAATTTAGCAAAGCCTAGTAACTAGTAATAAGGAGATATCAGAATATAGACCAATACTCCTGTCAAGCTGACATAAAGCCATAAAGGCATTGTCCACCTTGCAATTTTACGATGTTTTTCAACTTGCATGGTCAAACCACGGACCAGGGACAATAGTGCTAATGGAACGATGACTGCTGCTAAAATGATGTGTGTAATCAAAATGAAATAGTAGATGTATTTTAATGGTCCTTCTCCGCCATATGAAGTTGATTCAGCTAAGTAATGATACGAAACGTAAGAGATTAAAAACAATGTTGTTGATGTGAATGCCGCAAATATGAAGCGGCGGTGCAGCTTGATGTTTTTACGCAGGATAAACCAAAGCGCTGCTAGCAAAAACACAAACGTAAAACTATTGAAAATTGCATTCAATAATGGCAATACTGTGATGTCAAAGCCCGTTTCCCCCTCATACTCAGGTAAAAAGAAAAGGACGACGACCAATGCATTTATTAAAATCGATAGGAACACGACGAGTCCCGTGTAGCTTTTCTTATTTGTAGCAGATGAATTCTGATTCATGGTTTCTCTCCTATTCAACAAAAGTTCTCCTTCAAGAATAAAAGATGTGTGAGCTGCGAGGCAACTTTTTGTCCATGAATCCACAAAAGGTTCAAATCTCACCCAAAAATAAATTCATCTTTTCTTACTGATTCTTTCCAAATCTTCTAATACATCTTCTAAAGCGAGTAACTCATATATGATTGTCAGACGTTGTGAGATATGTCGTTTCGTACTGGAAGCTTCCGTATCATTACGGCGATCCCTCTCAGAAATGAATAAAGAATCAAGCTCTTCTATCAGCTTGTCATGCTGTTGACTTACGTTGTGTTCGGGATCTTTTAAGATAGCGGCAATTGATGCGGCGGAATTAATGATGGTCTGAGATTGGTCTGGAGGTAATTTTGCCTTCTCTATATTAAGATATAACAAATTCCCGAAATGATAAAGAATCTTTTGGAAATATTCCAATTTTTTGACAACCACACCGAATTTCTGGATATCCTTCAAATTGTGTCTTCTGTATTTCCACTCCTCCCGTTGATATTGGGCAAGCGAAAATGTACGTTCTAAATCCTTGCTTAAGCGTTGATATTCGAGCAGCAGGACTTTCGAGTTATTTCTTTCAATAAACTTTGTCAATAGTTGACCCGAGCCCTCGTATAGTTCGTCTACTTTCTTGATGACCATTTCGTTATATTGCGGGGGAAGAATAATGAAATTGATGATGGTCGAAACAACGAGCCCGATCAGCGTTGTGCTGAGTCTCACAAAAAAAGAGTTCACAAATTGGTCTTCCGTTTCTGCAATCATAGCAACAGCTGTCAACGTAGCAACCAACATCCCAGCATCGAGCCGTAATTTGTGACAGACCGCCAGTGTAAGCGTTGCGGCTAAGGCATAAGCGAGTGAAGACTGCCCAAGCATCGATTCGAAAAGCATCGCAAAACCAGCACCAATCATTGCCGCTGGAAAACGGATCATTCCTTTTTTTATTGAGTCGGACGCTGTCGGTTCAACTGTAACGATTGCTGTGATGACTGCAAATAGAGCTGGAAGATTGAAAATGTTACAGATCAGTGCTGTGACGAAGGCTGCAAGACCTGTCTTGAGCACCCGACCTCCAATCCATTTATTTATAGCGAATTTTTTCACTTTTCATCCATCCCGATACACAATTTGTTATCTATTGTACCAATACTGACGGCACGGCTCCACCTATCCATTAAGGAAATTGATGTAACCATTTGTGGCATTTTTAAAAAACTTGAAATATTTTCATTTTAATAGTTCCAAAGAATCCTAATATATGACAAAATAAATACAGGAGTCTGCTAAAAGTGAGGGAAGAAAATGTTTTGTTCGAATTGTGGAAATAAATTGCACACGTATGACCAATATTGTGAAACATGCGGAGCAAAACGCCTGGAAACGGTAGAGCCTACAAGAAAAGACATAAAACGTTGGCACTGGCTGACACCGCTCATAGCCCTCGTCATTACAGCAATCTGCCTATCAGGCTATTTTTATAGTGAACATAATAAGACGAATGCCGCGATGGAATCTTTTAAAAAAGGGGAAACAGCAGCACTCGAAAGTGAGTATAAGGATGCTCGTGAACATTTCGAGGAAGCACTTACAATACGCTCAGAATTTCCTGCGGCAACGGAAAATAAAAAGCTTGTCAATTCCGCAATCGAAGCAAAGGAACGTCTACATATTGCCAAAAAACATCAAGAGGAAAAAGAATTCAGCAAGTCCTTTGAACAGATCGAGAAGGCTTCGGAAATCGTCTCAGGATACTCGGGGAAAGTAGCTGATACGATCCAACTAGATATAAAGAATACAAGAATGAATGTTAATGTTGCAGAGATCAGATACGAAATGAACGGTAAGTCAACGCTTGAAGAGCTGGAACCGATCCTCATAAAAGCAGAAAAGCTAGATGTTGAAGAAGCTAAAGAAATTGCCGAAGACCTCCGCAACCGGATTGCAAACATCGCCTATGCCCAAGCGAATGCACTACTGACAGACCATCAGTTCTCTGCTGCACTTGCCTCTGTAAAAAAAGGTTTATACCACGAACCGAAGAATGAGAAGCTCATCAACTTGAAATCGACCATCCAGAATGAACAAGCCGCTTTCGAAAAGGCGGAGGAACATCGACTTGAACAAGCCCTCATTGCAGCTGCAGAAGAAAAAGAACGTAATTTGAATGATGCTCTAGAGATCATCTCCCTCAAAACGTCGTTGAATGAATTGGGAGACCTTGTCGTTAAAGGGACTGTCAAAAGCAAAGCTACAGTTCCAATCAACTCTATTCGTGTTTCTTATTCCCTGGTTGATAAGAAGAAAGTTTTTGATGAAAATGAAGTCTATATCTATCCTGATCTTCTATATCCTGGCGAAAAAGGAACATTTGAATACACCCATTTTATGATCGATAAAAAGCTTGACGTTGAATTTAATGAAGCGAATTGGTATTTAAAATAATGGCATTAGTAAAGAAAACTCGGGCTTTGCCAAGCCTTTGGCGCAGGCTGAGCTTTAGTTGCGCTTATATTGAAGAAAGTATTTTATACTTTCTTTAAATGAAATAAAACTAAAATAATTGAAAGGGAGGATAAGAGTGAAACGTCCTGCCATTCTCTCCATTTTCATAACCTCCCTGATTCTGATCGCCGGTGTTGTTGGAGGTTACTTCTTACATGATCATTATAGCAGTGTAAAAGTTCTGGCTACCTCATCGCTAGGACACGAAAACAGCGAACATGAAAAAGTGGAATCTCCTATAGAGAAGGACCTGAAAACAATCATTCATGAGAGTCAAAAAAGCGTCGTCCAACTGGAAGTCACTCATGATGATAGTGAAAGCGTAGGATCAGGGTTCCTTTATAATGAATACGGGGATGTTGTCACAAACGCCCATGTGGTCAAAGGCGGAAAGAGAATCATGGTCCGTACAGCAAATGCTCAGCAATACGAAGGGCAATTGATTGGTATCGGAGAATCAACTGATATCGCTGTCGTCCGAGTTCCAGAGCTTGCAGGGGAACAGTTCCTTGAAATCGCAACAGACTTTGAAGCCGAGATTGGTGATGAAGTAGTAGCTTTGGGCAGCCCCCTTGGGTTACAGAACACCGTGACCACTGGAATCATCAGCGGTCTGAACCGGGAATTCAAGATTGATGGTTATACCTATTCGAATGTCTATCAAATTTCTGCCCCTATCGCCAAAGGGAACAGTGGCGGTCCACTGATTGATAAACAAACAGGGTTGGTCCTCGCACTTAACTCAGCTGGAACAGAAGAAGGGTCAATCGGGTTCAGCATCCCTCTTTCAGATGTGCACAATAAAATTTCAGTGTGGTCCGAAGATCCTGTTGAATATACAAATGAATCTGGTGATAACATCGAACTCCCTTCTTCTGAAATGACAATAGACGAAGAAAAGAGTAAATACCTGGTCAACTATTTCTTCAACAGTCTAGCAATTGGAGATTATGTCACAGCGTATTCCCTGCTTGGAAGCAAATGGCAGACGGACACGCCTTATAAAAAGTTCCGGGAAGGATATATCCATACGATAGACATTACTAAAAACAAAATCAGCAGTGAACCAGTCGAAGATGGGGATAAATATAAGGTGACGATCATTATAGAAGCCCTCGAGCGTAAGAAAGACAAAAGTACGAAAACCGTATTATATAAATGCAATTATGAGGTCGGTCTTGAAAATAATCAGCCTAAAATTTTAAGTGGAAAAGCTGAAGAAATTGAATAGGGAATAATGACAAAATGGTGCATCATGTCGTCTGGTAGGAAAAAGCCAGATGGGAATGCATCATTTTTCTGTTTTTCCTTGGCTGTTTTTTTGTTGCTCTTGAAAGTCGTTGATTTCCGCTCCAGGATGCTCGCTTTCCGCGGGCGTGCGGTGAGCCCACTCGTCGCCTTGCGGCCTCAGGAGTCTCCTTTTCAAGGAAGCATTTGTGCTCCTGCGTCTACAAGAAAGTCCTGTCGAAGCGAGCTTCCTCGTCGCATGCCTTGCGAGGAGATTATTCAGGTAGTAGGCACGCTGATCCCGTAGGACAAGGAAAGCTTCGGCAGCGTTACATCGTACGAAGAAAATGCGATTTTCATTTTCGAGGAGTCTCGCACCTTGCTCTCCAATCAACTTGCACAAGGTGAGTTTTTTAAAATGACTCAAAAGCAACAATCTTTTAAAAAAGAGTCTTTTTCTTAGACAATCCCCTTTGGTGAGTGATTTATCTTTTCAATAAGTCTTGCTATACTTTAAACCATAATGCGGGACACAAAAGGAGCAGAAAAATGATTACCCTCTTGATCGACATGGATTCGGTGATCTGCGATTTGATGAGCGAATGGCATCGCCGATATAACGAAAAATATGACGATAACCTTAGTGTAGAAGATCTTGACTGCTGGCAAAGTGAAAAATATGTCAAAACGGAATGCGGCACTAAAATCTATGATTTTTTAGATGAGCCAGGTCTGTTTATCCGGCTGGAGCCATTGCCGAATGCAATAGATGTATTGAGGAGGCTTTCTGAACGCCATGACATCCTCATCGTTACAAGCAGCCGTACCTACGCATACACCGAAAAGGAAAAATGGGTTGAAAAGTACCTTCCATTCATCGGGGCAAGAAATCTGATTTTCACACACCGCAAGGATATGGTCCGAGGAGATATTCTTTTTGACGATGCACCACACAATTTAATCGCTTTCGAAGAGTCTGGACGAAAAGCAGTCGCAATGGATTATCGATACAATCGCAATATAGATGTTGAACGGGTCCAAAATTGGCTTGAGTTTGAGCAATGGGTTGAAAAATGTGAAATGGGTGAACAATCGTGAAAAAAACGGATATACTTATCATCGGCGGTGGTCCAGCAGGCATATCTGCGGCAATCTGGTGTCAACGTCTTGGCTTGAATTATCTACTAATTGAAGAACAGGCAGAGTTAGGTGGGCAATTGAAGGATATCTATAACCGTATCGTGGACTACCCTGGATATATCTATGAAAATGGACAAACTCTTAAACAACAATTGACCAAACATATCGATGAAGTGGATGCCCGTTATCATGTAAAGATGAAAATCCATCGCCTTGACCATACCAATCGAATCACTTCACTAATACAAAATGAAAAAGAATCGAAACTCAATTATCACTATTTGATTCTTGCAACCGGTACTACAGTAAGACGACTCGACATACCAGGTGAGCAGGAAATGATCGATCGTGGTGAAATATATTCTGCCACAAAGGACCGACATCGTTTTGAAGGGAAAAAAGTGGTTGTAGTTGGGGGTGGCGATCGCGCATTCGAAGGTGCCCTGTTATTGGCAGAAAGCGGTGCTAGCGTTTATTTGATCCATCGTTCCAAAGAATTCCGGGCACGTGAAGAATTTAAGAAGCCTGTGACGGATCATTCTAAAATCAACATTTTATGTGACACGGTTGTCAAAAACATTCAACACGCAGAAAACGGAATCGTCGGAGTCGATTTACGAAACCGCTTGACCAACTCAGTCACTCATTTGTCCGTTGAAGGTGTCTTCATCCGGATCGGCGTCCAACCGAACATCCGATACGTAAAAGAATACGTCAGCCTCGATGAAGGGAATTATGTGCAGGTTGATTCTTGTCAACGCACAAGCGACCCGTACATCTACGCAATTGGTGATGTATGTACACACCCTGTTTTTTCGAGCATATCCAATGCAACGGCACAGGGAATGATCGCCGCAAAGCATCTTTCTCTGAAGCTGTGTTGAGGGAATGATAAAACCATGCACATCCCTAATTTGCATAAATCAGAGGGCTGTCATCAAGTGCTAAACAATTACGGGACAGCCCCCTCCCTCTTATTAAAACGGTCTAACTAACAACTTATCACTTGTCAGATGCTCCTGGCCGAGCAGATTGCGCTCTCTTCAACTGGTCCTCAATGCTCACCTCAGGACAATGTAGTTGAATGAGTTGTGCGGTTTCTCTGATTAACTCCTCCAATTGAGTGATACTAACCCTTAATGACGCATTTGTAAGTATCTGATGAATCCTATCTGAAAAAAACTCCGGTTTCACTTCCATCCTTTCACTCGTTTCATGCAGCCATTTCAATCCTGGATGATGGATATACATTTCATTCAATGCACTCAATGTGACGAGTAATTTTTTTGAAACATCCACGAGTATTGAATGAAGGAAAAGTGAATCTTTTCGTTGAGCAAGAGCTTCACGGCTTTGCCAACTACCATCGAAGTCAAACGAATGGAGAATAAGCTTTTCTTTTAAAGGTTTTGGATAGGAAAAAATAGATTCAAGGTAACCTTCAAATATTGCCGTTCCTTTGAAGGGAACGCCATCTGAAATCGCCCCGATCAGACATTGTTTTTCTAGGGAGATGTCCCCATCCTTCATCGATTGGATATACCCCTCAACTGTCGATCCTAGGAAACTGCTGATTTCAAATTTTGTCCCATTTGCCAAAAAGGACTCCGACCATTCCTGATCTTCATAAGGATGAAAATTCAGGATCACCCCTTTCGCCTGGTTGATTGGATGCAAGCGATCCTGATCCTCAGGTGGTTCATTCCATATCAAAAAAAGTTCAACATCAGAAAACTGATCTTCCCATCCTCTCGAAACCGATCCTCCTAAAAAAATCATTTCAAGCTTTGGATTTGTCTTATAAACTTCTGCTATTTTTCTAGCTTGTTCGAATAAAGTCATTTGCTGCTCCCCTGTCATGGTAATCAGTTCCAATTATAGCAAAACAAAAACATATTTCAGTGGTGAATTTTGATAAAATAGATTTTGTATACTTTATTGTTGATTTTTGCGAAATTCACTTCTATCCTGCAGCTAGGAACGAGCGTTTTTGTAATGTCGTGGTACAGCAGAATTTTGGGTCCTGAACGTGAAAAAGCTTCCAGTTGATTGTTGGTTACTTCAAAGCGTTGAAGTAAGACCCGACCGAACCTATGAAAATAAATGAATAACGTTTGTGCACCCCCATTTCTGACTAACATAGAAAGAATGTTTATGTACATCGTATTGAATATTTTACCTTCCTACTCGTTTTTGATAGATTTAAGTTTATAGCCTACATAGAAGGGGTGCAGTTAACGTCATGGCGGATTGGTACAATACAACGGTCGATTACGTAACCGATTTCAACCTTTGGATTGATGTCGGTATTGCTATAGCGATTTTCATTGCATTTGTCATCTTTAGAAAACTATTTACAAAATATATTTTCAGATTGATTTCTAGATTGACTGATAAATCATCAACTAAGGTCCTTCATAAAATATTAATGGCTTTTGAAAAACCTTTGAATGCGTTTTTCATTTTTTTAGGACTCTATCTTGCTTATGAATCACTGGACATGCGTACAGAGGATGTTCACTTGCCTCTTAGGCTGTTCCGGACTTCGGTCATCATTCTCGTAACATGGGGATTGATTAACCTTTCGTCATCGTCTTCCATCCTTTTCAGGAGCATCCACAGGCGGTTGGATCTGCAAATGGACCAGATCCTGATTCCTTTTTTCTCCAGGGTATTGAAGGTCGTGATTGGTGCAATTGCAATCAGTGTGTTGGCACAGGAATGGGGATATAACGTCAATGGATTCGTTGCCGGTCTGGGGATCGGGGGACTAGCATTTGCTTTTGCGGCGAAGGAAGCCTTGGGAAATCTATTTGGCGGAGTCGTCATCATTATGGAACGACCGTTTTCTATTGGTGACTGGATACAAACACCGTCTGTCGAAGGCATTGTCGAAGATATCGGATTCCGGAGCACGCAAGTCCGAACTTTTGCTGATGCTCATGTCACAGTACCTAACGCTAATATCGCCAATGAGCCGATAACGAACTGGACACGGATGAGAAAGCGTAGGATTTCTTTCAACCTGGGAGTCGAATACACGACACCGAAGGAAAAACTTGAAAAAGTTGTTGAAAGAATCAGGAATTTGCTGAAAGAGCATGAAGAAGTCCACCCAGAATTGATCATCGTCAACTTCGATAACTACAACAGTAGCAGTCTTGACATCATGATCTATTTCTTTACAAAAACGACTGCATGGATCAACTTCCTGGATGTAAAGCAGGATATCAACCTCCGTATCATGGAAATTCTTGATGAAGAAGGTGTCTCTGTCGCATTTCCTAGCAGAAGCATCTATATGGAAAATACACACCAGCAGATGCATCCTGTTCGTGACGAACCACAAGACCCTGGCTCTACTACTGCACCTGGTGGTAATATCGATAAAAGAGCAGACGGTAGTCGAGGACATGGGAATGAGGATGGAGAATGAACCCTACGCAAGAAACCTCCAGAACTCTGAATTATTAAAAGAACTTCCTTTCAAACCTATCACGGGTCATTGAAGTCATGAAAAGAGGCTGACCGAAACGGCAGCCTCTTTTTCTATGTCTTCAACCATTTGTCGAATATTTGCTTACATCTTCTACTTCACCATTTTGGCGATGTATGACCACCTGACTCGGCCTTGATGCATCAGCGAGGTCCTGCGCCTCCTGGTAGGCGGTTTCTTTCGTATCAAACGTTTTCTCCGGCCGGTCACGTCCCTCGACTTTTATTTCCCAACGATTGTTATCTTCATTCGGTAAAATGTGATAGATTTTATCTCCCATCCTTATTCCCTCCTTTGGACTTATTTTGTACAAACACTTCCCCTTCTCTTAAGTTTTTACACATTGAAACTGATTAAGTCAGGCATTCTGGGAAAACTAAGGAGACGGAGGTGATCATATTGAAGAAAAAGAAAAAGGATCCGACGACGATTGGGCTTCCTTCCTCCCAGCCTGAAGGACAAGGAACTGGCTATGAAAAAGGACCATCTGTCGATTCATCAAGAAAGAAAACAAAGAAATAAAGAAAGCTTGGCTTTGCCAAGCTTTCTTTATTTATGTCAGATTGTCATAATACTGGTCGATCATTTTTTCGATTTCATCTTCATTGGGCTTATCCCCTGTGAAATCAAAGGGAAGCTCTTGCTTGAACGTTCCGCCTTCATACACATGGACCGCGCCGTTTTGATGAGACACACTATACTCGATTTCAAATGTATAAGCACCTCGTTGAATGGCACCCATAGAATCAACCTCCTCTGTTCTCATCTAGTATGGACAGATTCAGTCGGTTTCATTTATGTGAGGAATTTGCCAATCGATGTCCTCGATTCCATTTTCACGCAGAAAATTGTTGATTCTTGAAAATGGACGGCTTCCGAAAAATCCCTTATTTGCTGAAAAAGGACTCGGATGGGGTGACTTGATAATCAAATGATGATCATTCGTTATGAGCTCTTCTTTTTGCTGAGCGTGTTTTCCCCACAATAAGAACACCAAAGGTTTTTCCCGTTCATTCAATGTACGGATGACAGCGTTTGTGAAATGCTCCCAGCCAAGCCCTTTATGGGAGTTCGGTTGCTTGTGCCGGACAGTAAGAACGGTATTCAACATCAATACCCCTTGTTCAGCCCAGTGGATTAGCGACCCATGATTCGGTGGTTCACAGCCGATGTCTTGTTTCAACTCTTTATAGATATTTTGCAGTGATGGCGGTTGTCGGACACCAGGTTGAACTGAAAAACTCAATCCATGGGCTTGCCCTGGTCCATGATAAGGATCCTGTCCGATTAAAACGACCTTCGCTTTATCATAAGGAGTAAAATGGAGGGCATTGAAAATATCATACATGTCCGGATAAACGTGACCGGATGCGTATTCTGTCTTCAGTCGATCGCGCAGCTCCAAATAATAGTCTTTTTGAAATTCCTCTTCAAGTACGTCAGACCAATCGTTCTTCAGAATTTCCATTTGTTATTCACCCATTTTTATAAGATTGCTAGATAAAAAAAGTATAGCACACGAAAAACGTCTCTTTCGAATAGGAAACTCTTTTGAAAATACTTCCTTTCCAAGTACGTTGGTTACCGCAGCTCTTTGTTGTTTTAAGGAGGAACTGGTTCGGACAGTGATTTGCTATTTCCTCTTCTTCCTGACCAAAGTTGCCTTGAGTTCGGACAGAATTTCATCTTTTTCTCCTTCTCCAGTTCATTTTGTCTAAAGATATTTTCAATTCGCGGTTTTATGACACGGTTCTAATTATTTCCCCGAGAATAGTTGACAGATATTGACGACAAATTTCACTTCTAGACCATGAACTTTTTGATCAGACTGCTTGCATCAGCACGTAAATATCGCGATCGCCCTAGGTAGAGGGGGATTTCCAGCTTCTCAAAATCAGGAAGCCCCTTTTCATTGAACAGTGCGTCGTCCCTATAAAATTGTGTGATATCAGCGACAAACCAGTCATGATCGCCGTAGCGGTTCACATCAATGGTCTCACACTCATACGCAACATATGCATCTTTCAAAATCGGTGCATCCGTTGTCCTCCCACGGTCGAATGCCATACTTCCCAGCTCAAACTTATTCTTTTCGCTTCCCGAATAGGTTCCTGATTGCTGGATGAATTCAGCTTTTTCAAAGGGTAAAAAGTTGATCGCAAATGATCCGGCACCTTTTACAAGATGGTATGTATGCCTTTCCCTTCCGATTGCAACGCCATACATGGGTGGATCATAAGATATGTATGAGTGCCAACCGGCAGCCATCACATTATCTTCCTCCTCAAACGATACGGTTACGATGGCGACCATCCCCGGGTAGCTATGCATAACCATTTTGTCTGTCGGTTTTCTCAAAAAATCAGCCCCTAGCTCGACATTTTTTCCTCCATTATCCCATGAATCCGTTTTCTTTGTCATATTCAAGTTTGCTATAATAAAAGACAGTCGTATTGGAAGAATCAGGAGGATGAAGAAATGGAAATCAAAAAAATACCTATAGAAGATATTGCGCAATTCATCTCAATCGTCAGCCGTGCTTATACAGGAATGAAACTAGTTTCGGGAGACGATCTCGAAAAAACAACAGATAGATTCATAGACATTCAAGAAAATGATGATTCAGCTTCCTTGTATGGGGCTTATCAATCTGGGAAACTCGTCGGTGGCATGCAGTTTCATGATTTCGAAATGTTGTTTCATGAGCAAAAAATCCCTGTCGGTGGAATCGGTATGGTAGCTGTCGATCTATTACATAAAAAAGAGGGCGTAGCAAAGGCTCTCCTCGAACATTTCCACCAGCACTACCAGGATCGCGGAACATATTTTACTGCACTCTACCCATTCCGGCCGGACTTTTATAAGCAAATGGGGTATGGATATGGAACGAAAATGAACCGCTATCGTGTCCAACCGGATCACCTGCCGAAAGGACCCTCAAAAGTGCACATCGCCTACCTTACACAGGGTGATACAGAGAGAATTATAGATTTCTATAATAAAATAGCTATTCGTACACATGGCCTGATGATGAGGACTGTTAAAGGTTTCTCACGACCAATGAAACAGCCGGGTAACTACACGATCGGTTATGTAAAAGATGGTGAGGTAAAGGGGTATGCGGGATTTTCCTTCAAATCCAACCCTGACGACACCTTCTTACAAAATGACATCATCGTTCATGAAATGCTATACGAGGATCAGGAAGTCCTTTCAGAAATGCTTACCTTCTTCCATTCACAACAGGATCAGATCCGCTCGATTTATTTTGATACACAGGATGAGCATTTCCATCATGTATTAACAGATCCAAGTAACGGTACAGGTCACCTCATCCCGCATATTTACCATGAAAGCAATACACAAGGGGTCGGGTTGATGTATAGGATCCTTGATACTGAAGCCTTTTTGAAACAAGTGTCAGATCACAACTTCAACAACGTAACAATATCCTTGAACGTCACAGTCCAGGATTCGTTTGTGCCAGGCAATGCGCGTAAGGTCCATCTTCATGCCCAAAATGGCAGTCTCACGTTCACTGATGAGAAGAAAGCCGACGTAGAAATCAAACTGGATATTTCTGATTTTTCATCGGTTGTGATGGGTGTTGTTCCATTCGAAGCTTTATATACCTATGGGAAAGCTTCCATTTCTAATACAGAATATCTACACACCGTCACCGATCTTTTCAGTGCACGGAAAAAACCAATCTGCCTCAATCGTTTTTAAAAATTTCCTTGCCAAAAAGCCCAAATCTTGGTGGAGTTAAGCCTTGCGCTGTGGAATAAAGGAGGAATCGTCATGAACAGGACATACGTAACAAAACTAATGAACCTTGCTGAAGTCACGCTGAAGACCGGTCTAAACCTGCAAAAAAATCAGATCCTTCATATCAATGCCGATTTGGACGCTGCACCTTTCGTCCGGAAAGTGACAGAAGCTGCCTACAAAAAGGGGGCACGACATGTTTATATCAATTGGATTGATCAGGAAACCTCAAAGCTGAAAATTCAGTATGCGCCTGAAGAAAGTCTGACTGAATTCCCAGAATGGAGTACGAAACGTTCAGAAGAGCTGATTCGACAGAAAGCGGCATTCCTATCCATCCGCAGTCCCCAACCGGAGGCGTTCTCAGATCTTGATCCTGACCGGGTCAGTGCAGTCATGAAAGCGTCTGCTCTCGAGATGAAACAAATCCATCAGCAAGAAAAACCGGAATAATCACATTTTGTATTGTCTGCGTTCCCAATGAAAAATGGGCTGGGAAAGTTTATCCGGATCGAAGTCCAGAAGAAGCCCTGGGCATGCTTTGGAAAGCGGTTTTTGATATGACTCGTGTGGATTGTGATGACCCGATCGAGCAATGGAAAGGGCATATCGGCTTCTTACTTTCAAAAGTGGATGAACTGAACACGATGCGGTTCCAGAAGCTCCATTTAGAGGCTCCGGGTACAGATCTAATCATTGAACTACCGGATAGACATTTATGGGTAGGTGGTGGTGCTACAACACAAGAAGGCCTTTTCTTCACACCGAACCTTCCGACCTAAGAGGTATTCACAGCACCTAAAAGAGATGGTGTGAATGGTACAGTGAGAAGCACGATGCCGCTGGTTTATGGCAGTACAGCTATTGAAGACATTATACTTACTTTTAAAGATGGCAAAATCATCGAAATGAGTGCCTCAAAGGGTCTGGAAACGCTGAAACGTCTGATCGATAGTGATGACGGTTCACACTATCTAGGGGAGGTTGCACTTGTTCCGGAGGACTCTCCGATTGCGGAAGAAGATACGATCTTTTACAATACATTGTTCGATGAAAATGCTTCATGTCACTTGGCGATCGGGGCAGCGTATCCTCTCTGTGTAGAGGACGGGACGAACATGACAAGTGAAGAGCTGAATCAGGCTGGGTTGAACACGAGTATAACGCATATCGATTTCATGATCGGTTCGTCTGAAATGAACATTGACGGAATCCATTGGGATGGACGGCGTGAACCAGTGTTCCAAAACGGCTGTTGGGTCAAGAAAGAATAATTGCATTTTTCATTAGGGGGTAAAACGATGATTGCAAAGTCAATCCGTAAAGGAGAACGTGTCTATTTAGGGCGTTTTAAAGAAGAAGATCTGGATAAGGTGTCCGATTGGTACCATGACGATGAATATATGCGCTGCATGGATGCTACACCAAGCTTTCCATTGCTGCAACGTGATTTCAAGGAATGGGTCGAGCTTAAGCCGCGGGACCAGAAATCATTCCTATTCGCTATCCGTATGATAGAAGATGATAGGGTCGTCGGCTGGGTCGATTTAGACGGGATCCTTTGGGCACATCGGAATACCTGGCTCGCGATCGGCATAGGCGATAAGGAGGTTTGGAATCAAGGGCTTGGATATGAAACGATGGAGCTTGTATTGAATTTTGCGTTTTATGAATTGAACCTGCATCGTGTCCAATTGACTGTCTTCAGTTATAACAAACGTGCGATCAAGTTGTACGAACGCCTCGGTTTCAAATATGAAGGCGCTCAACGCGAGTTCCTGCAGCGTGACGGGGAACGGCATGACATGTTAATGTATGGCATATTAAGTCACGAATGGACCGACAAACGTAAAAACCAATGAATGCTTAAAGAAAACCGGTAAAGCCAAGCCTTTGCGCAGGCTAAGCCTTATACTTTCTTTAAATGCCAGAAAAAACGCCTCTCATAGGCGTTTCTTCTTCGTTTCTTGATGATAAGTTGTTATAATCGTAAAAAGTAATCCTATCGGAATGGATAGATGAGATTCGGGAATCGTAGGAGGGTTTTGCTTTGGATCCAATTGATACTTCAAAGGTACAGCCAATTATCGAGCGTTTTGTCGGAGAAGATGTATACATACATCTAGAAACGACCAACGGTGCTTATGCGTCGCATTTCAACGAAAAGGTATTTTCAGCTGGTGCTTATATCCGCAACGGGAAGATCAACTACACTCGAGGAAAAATAACCGGAGAAGGCCCTTACCGTGTCGGACTGAAAATGGACCTCGGATGGGTCTATGCTGAAGGGCTTACCCATTGGGAGCTTGACGCCAAAAACCGCCTGTTGATGGCGGGCCATGATATGGACGGGAAACTCGCCGTAGCACTTCAAATCAGCGAGACACCGTTTGAATAGAAAGGAGCCGGACCTATGGAAAAACAAGTACTTGTGATCTTCCCTCACCCGGATGATGAAGCTTTCGGCGTTTCTGGGTCGATTGCGATGCATATCGAAAATGGAACACCTGTCACGTATATGTGCTTAACACTGGGTGAAATGGGAAGGAATATGGGTAACCCTCCATTTGCAAATCGGGAATCCTTATCCGAATTTCGGAAGATGGAACTCCAAGAAGCCTGCAATGTTCTTGGGATACGCGATTTACGTATGATGGGCTTACGAGATAAGACGATTGAGTTTGAAGATCCTGAATGGCTTGCGGTTGAATTCACGGAGGTCATAGATGAGCTCGATCCTTCACTCATCATCACTTTCTATCCTGGGTTCAGTGTCCATCCTGATCATGAAGCCTGTGGAGAGGCTGTCACCAAAGCAGTAAAACGGCTGCCTGCATCGAAACGCCCTCGCGTCGAATGTGTCGCTTTTTCTAATGATTGTGTCGAAAAGCTCGGCGAACCTGATGTCATCAGGGATGTAAGCAGCGTTCAAGATAAAAAGATCGCGACGATTGAAGCACACAAAAGTCAAACAGCTGGCCTCATGGCTGGTATGAAAAAAAGACTTCAAGCCAATGAAGAAGAACTGATGAACTGGATCAAGTATGAACGGTTCTGGACATACAAATTTGATTAAGAAAAGAGGTGACACGGACGTCACCTCTTTGTTCGTTTGGTAGAAAAGTCTTTTGATAATGCTGTTTTCGCAAACTTTATTGCTCTTGCACTTAAAGAAAGTATAAAATACTTTCTTCAGTATAAGGGCAACTAGGCTCGACCTACAAAAGGCTTGGTCTCGCCAAGTTTTCTTTAAAAGTCGTTGAGTTCCGCTCCAGGAGGCTCGCTTTCCCGCGGGGCGTGCGGTGATCCCACTCGTCGCCTTGCGACCTCAGGAGACTCCTTTTCAAGGAAGCATTTGTGCTCCTGCGTCTACAAGAAAGTCCTGTCGAAGCGAGCTTTCTCGTCGCATGCCTTGCGAGGAGATTATTCAGGTAGTAGGCACGCTGATCAGGGAAAGCTTCGGCAGCGTTACATCGCACGAAGAAAATGCGATTTTCATTTTCGAGGAGTCTCGCACCTTGCTCTCCTATCAACTTTCACAGTTTTAAAAATGACTCAAAAGCAACAATCTTTTAGAAAAGAGTCTTTGATAAAGAGTTTTCTTCCTTCATTCAACTCTTTTCCTGTTCGTTTTCAGCTTCACTTTCTTCTTTTTGGCGTATGATTTTCTTAATTTCCTCACGTTTCGCCTTGTGAACCAGGATATAAAGCGTATCCCCTGCTCGCAGGATTGTATCTCCTGTTGGTGTAATCAACGAATCTTTTCGGATGACCGCAGATATCAATGTATCATCAGGAAGCGGCAGATCTTTTATTTCTTCACCGATAATCGATGCTTCATCTTCAATTTGGATCTCCATCATTTCGTTCTTTGTTTTTCCGATTGAAATGAGCTCTAAACTATGAGGCACTTCCGCTTTGGCACCTTTCGAAAACTTAAAGTATTTTGCGAGCGGTGCGATGGTCGCTCCCTGTATCAATGCTGAAGTGAAGACGACAAAGAAAACGACATTGAAAATCAGCCCACTGTCTTTCAACCCTGCGACCATCGGATAAGTCGCTAAAACAATCGGAACTGCTCCTTTCAATCCAGCCCATGAAATGAATAATTTCTCTTTAACGTTATATTTTGCAAACATCAAGCTGAGAAAAACACCGACCGGTCTTGCCACAATCATGAGGATAATTGATAACAGGATTCCCTCCCAAATGACGTCCAGCAACTGATTTGGAAATACAAGCAAGCCCAATAGGATGAACATAAGCATCTGCATCATCCATGCAAACCCCTCATTGAACCTAACGATAGAATGGCGGTAAGTCATGTCGTGATTCCCGAGGAGTACAGCCATGATATAAACTGCCAGTAATCCACTAGCTTCAAATAAGCTCGTAATTCCAAATGTGAAAACCGCCAACGCTATCGATAATACGGGATAAAGACCTGAAGAATCCAAGTTGATGTTATTGATCACCCAAACAGCGGTTTTTCCAAAGAGTAAACCTAACAGAAGACCGATACCCATCTGCCAGAAAAAGTCGAAAACCAATACATCCGGGTTAGTTTCTGGATTTTGAATCAATTGTAATAATGAAACGGTCAAGAAGATCGCCATCGGATCATTGGTCCCAGATTCCGCTTCCAACGTAGAGGTGAGCTTTCGTTTGATATTCTTATTCCCGAGAGCGGCAAAGACTGCAGCTGCATCCGTCGAACCGACAATGGCACCGAAAAGAAATCCTTCGAGCCAGCTTACTCCGAGTATGTATTTTGCAGCCACACCTATGACGATCGTCGTTGCCAGCACCCCAAGAGTAGCTAGCGACAGGGACGGTTTATAAACCTTCTTGATATCTGGCCACTTTGTTTGGAGACCACCCTCAAATAGAATGACGATCAACGCAAACGTACCGATCAATTGGGTAAGCATGGCGTTATCATAATAAATATACTGGCTAAGGACCATTCCGACCACGATGAACAATACTAAAGAAGGCAAGCCCAATCTGGATGAGAACTTTGCTGTAATTACACCTATGATCAATAAAAATGACACAAGTAAGATGGTACCGTCTACACTGAATTCCATGCCCGTCCTCCCTATCTATATCAATTATATAAAATAGTCATTATCAAAAACAAACATCCCACCCATAAAAAGAAAAAAGCTCAGTGATGACATTCAGAGTCAACACTAAGCTTTCGGACGGATACGGTCTGATCCCTGTATTGAAAAAAGCTGTTGTAGTTGGTGGGGATTGGTGGTCAAGTCAGCTAAAGTATATTGATCCAATACCTTGAAGTACGCCTCCATCGCTTCGTTCAATACCCCTTTCAGTTTGCAAACCGGACTGATGATGCAGGAGTTGTTTGAAGCATCGAAGCATTCGACGAGATAGAAGTCTTCTTCTGTCTTTCGAATAAGTTTTCCCACATTGATATCCTCAGGATCCTTTGCGAGCTTGATCCCGCCATTTCTCCCTCGAATCGTTTTGATGACACCAAGTTTACCTAATTCATGAATCACTTTCATTAAATGGTTTTTAGAAATCCCATAGACCTCTGCAATTTCTTTAATATTAACTAGTTGATCTTCTTTTTGTGCTGTCAAATATATGAGAACCCTCAAGGAAAAATCCGTATATTGGGTTAGTCGCATTTTGCTGTCCCCTCTCATTAAGGAGTTTTATACCTTTAATCCTACCATTGTCATACATGAAGTTAAAGAACCTTTCTTTTATGTGTCTATTTATTGAACACAAATATGTCCGAATTTTGAATGATGCATTAGAGATGTATCTTTTATCCGTTCATCTTTTTATAATAAAGATGTAAACAAGATACATCTTTTACTTAATTGTTGATTAGTAAAACCTTTCCGAGGGCAATCAACAATAACAAAGCCAAATTTTCAAAAAATGAAGGAGCTGGTTTAGATGCTAGATCAAAAGACCATTCAAACTATCAAAGCGACTGTTCCTGTACTTAAAGAACATGGGACTACAATTACGTCCCGTTTTTATGAATTGCTTTTCAAAAATCATCCTGAACTATTGAACCTATTCAACCATTCCAATCAACATAAAGGGCGTCAACAAGGCGCACTTGCAAATGCAGTCTATGCAGCTGCTGTCCATATCGATCGTCTCGAAGAAATCCTTCCAGCCGTAAAGCAGATCGCCCATAAACACCGTAGTTTAGGGGTAAAACCTGAGCAATATCCTGTTGTTGGTGAAAACCTTCTGAAAGCGATAAAAGATGTCCTGGGGGATGCAGCAACAGATGAAATTCTCGATGCGTGGGCAAAAGCTTATGGAGTGATCGCAGATGTGTTCATCCAGGTAGAGGATGAGATGTATAAAGAAGCGGCCGAACAACGTGGAGGATGGGATGACTTCCGTGAATTCGAATTGGTAAGGAAAGAAACTGAAAGTAAAGTCATCACTTCATTCTACTTAAAGCCTGTGGACGGCGGGGAGATTGCCGATTTCACTCCAGGACAATATGTAAGTGTAAAAGTACAGATTCCGAATGATCCACACACACATATTCGCCAATACAGCTTGTCTGATACACCTGACAAGGATCATTACCGTCTTTCCATCAAACGTGAAGGTCGTGTTTCTCTGCACCTTCATGACAATTTGAAGGAAGGTGATCGTGTTCTCTTGAGTGCTCCAGCAGGAGACTTCACGCTCAATACAGAAACAAAGCGCCCACTTGTACTGATCGGTGCTGGTGTCGGCCTTACGCCTCTTGTAAGCATGCTGGAAACAACATTGATCCAGACACCAGATCGTGAGGTTCATTACATCCATGCTTCGATCGATGGGGAATATCAAGCAATGGGCAGCCGGATCCTTAAATTAGTTGAAAGCCATGAACAGCTGAAAGCATACTTCTGTTTTGAAAAACCATCTGAAGACGATAAGCAAAATCAATGCTTTGCAAAGGAAGGTTACATTGATTTGCCGTGGTTAGAAACAATCATACCGGACGATGCTGATTACTACATTTGCGGACCTGAAGGCTTCATGAAAATGGCCATCAATGGATTGAAAAAACTTGAAGTGCCTGAAGAACAAATCAACTATGAATTCTTCGGACCAGCTATCGACCTCAGCGAAGATAAGGTTACTGTAAAAAATTAAGAGTTTATGAAAAAAAGGAGGTGGACCCAGTCCGCCTCCTTTGTCTCATTCAATCAAACAATTGTCTGTATTCGCCATAGCCTTCATTTTCAAGTTCTTCTTTTGGGATGAAACGAAGTGCTGAAGAGTTGATACAATATCTCAACCCATTTTCATCTGGACCATCATTGAATACATGCCCCAAATGGGAGTCACCGAATTTACTTCGAACCTCTGTCCGGATCATGAAATGGCTTAAATCTTTCTTTTCTTTGATCCGTGTCGAGTGGAGTGGTTTTGTAAAACTTGGCCAACCACAACCCGCATCATATTGGTCTTTCGAACTGAATAACGGTTCTCCAGATACGATATCGACATAAATTCCTTCTCGTTCATTATTCCAGTATTCATTTTTGAACGGTGGCTCTGTCCCATTTTTCTGCGTTACATTGTATTGCAAATCATCCAATTCTTTTCGGAGCTTGTCGTCATCCTTTTCCATCACCCAAGTTTTCTCGATGAAACCTTTTCGTCCCGACCCTTTATAATAGCGGTCATAATGATCGGGGTTCTTTTTGTAATACTTCTGATGTTGGCTTTCTGCAGGATAAAAGGTTGAAGCCGGTAGAATATCTGTCACAATCGGTTTTGAGAACCGTCCGCTTTGCTCCAGGATTTTCTTTGATGCTTCCGCAAGCTCTTTTTGTTGTTCATTATGATAATAGATGGCCGTTTTATAAGTTTCCCCGCGATCATGGAATTGGCCTCCAGGATCTGTCGGATCGATTTGCTGCCAGTAAAGCGTAAGGAGTTTTTCATACGGAAAAACGTCGGGGTCAAATGTGATTTGCACCGCCTCACGATGCCCGGTTGTATTCGTAACCACTTCCATATATGTCGGATTTTCTGTATGGCCGCCTGTATAGCCCGATACGACTTTTTTGATTCCTGGCATTTCCTCGAACGGTTTTACCATGCACCAGAAGCAACCACCAGCGAATGTCGCAAGCTCTAGAAATTGATTGTTTTCTGCCATGTTGAAGCCCCCTATCTATAATAGACTATATCTTGTATTTTCTTATTTGCTGAAAAAATTTTCTTATTTCTAATCATATCGATTTGTATAAGTTTGGCAAGCGAAAAGGTTTATAAAATACAGGTATTTCTAAACGTTGCGGTGATGTAAAGTCGAAGTTCCATTTAAGCGTGATGGTGCGGGGTTCTCCTAGTTTGTTTATTATTCCCGCTGGAGTGTTATCAATACGGCTCGTTTTCGGACAATATTGCACTCCTTCTTCCTCTCCCTGTCCGAAGTTGACCCACGTTCGGACAGCTTATCGCTTTTTTCTTCTCTTCCTGTCTGAAGGTGGCCCTTGTTCGGACAGTTTAACGCTCTTTCCTCCTCTTCCCAGCCGAAGTTGGCCCCTGTTCGGACAGCATTTCGCTTTTTTCCTCCTCTTCTTGTCCAAACTTAAGCTGGTTTCTGATACATTTTTCCGTATTGCTTTTTCGTGAATAATTTAATAAAATATTCATGAACAAAAATAAAATTTATTCATAATGACTGTGGAGGGACTGATCACCATGGCTAAAGGATTTGATACAAAGGAAAAAGCGAGAATACGTAGTTCCTTGCTCGAAGAAGGACGTAAAGCATTCGTGCAAAACGGTTTACGTAAAACGAACGTCGCCACCCTCACAGGTGCTGCAGGGATTGCCCAGGGCTCCTTCTACCTTTTCTTCCCTTCCAAAGAAGAGCTTTATTTTGAAGTAATTGAAGAAGAAGAGGCGAAAATCAAAAAAGCATTACAGGATGAATTTCTTGACCAGCCTTTGACGAAAGAAGTTTTCAAAACGTTCTTGATCCGTGGATTGGCCTTGATCAGTGAAAATTCAATCATCCAACAACTATTACAAGGGGATGACTTCCAGCGTCTCACCAAAAAACTCTCAACTGAAAAATTGAAGCAACACGCTGAAAATGATGTATTCGCACTGACGCCATTCTTGGAAAAGTGGAGAAAGCAAGGGAATCTGAAAGAAGAGCGGCCAGAAATCATCACTGCCATCTTGCGGTCCTTTTTCTTGATGACCCTTCATAAAAAAGAAATTGGCGTAGATGTTTTTGATGTGACAGTTGAACGAATAGCGGAGCTTTATGCAGACGGACTAGTGAAGGAAGAGACAAATGATTGAGGTCCATGATTTGTCATACACATACCCCGGCAAACGTGAATCGTCGATTAAAAACCTCAATTTTTCCATTCCGAAAGGTGAAATATTCGGTTTCCTCGGTCCATCTGGTGCAGGAAAAAGTACAACGCAAAACGTTTTGATCGGAATTTTAAAAGATTATGAGGGTTCTGTCCAATTATTTGGAAATGAGCTCCATAACACAGATAACCAACTCTACAATACGATTGGTGTGGCATTTGAAAGACCAAATTTCTATAGTAAATTCACCGCTTCAGAAAATCTGGTCTATTTCAGCAGGCTTTATGACAAACCTGTGAAAGAACCTGACAAACTTCTTACTAGACTGGGATTACAAGACGTGCTCCATACGAGGGTCAGTCATTTTTCAAAAGGGATGAAAATGAGGTTGAATCTCTGTCGCGCATTGTTGCATGAACCAGAAATTCTCTTCTTGGATGAACCAACATCTGGACTCGACCCAGTTAATACGAAAGTCGTCAAAGAACTTCTCCTCGAGCAAAAAAGTGCAGGAAAAACGATCATCATCTCCACTCACAACATGCATATTGCTGAAGAAATCTGTGATCGTGTCGCTTTCATCGTTGACGGTGAACTCAAACTTATCGATTCTCCAGAACGCTTAAAGCTCCAAAACATAAAGATTCTTTCGATTCGATACCAGGAGGGTGATCAGGTAAAAAAACTCGAACTTCCGCTGAAAGGTTTAGAACAAAACGAGCGTTTCCTGCACTTATTGAAACTTGACCTGATCCTTTCCATGCATACGACGGAACCCTCACTTGAAGATATTTTCATTAAAGTTACAGGGAGGCAGCTCCAATGAGGCTATTGACCTCTATCGCATTTGATGTCCGGTATCAGTTCCGACATGGCTTTTATGCGGCTTATGCGCTCATATCCCTTATCTATATTTTTATTTTGATCACGATTCCAGAACAGTGGATGGATCCCATATTCACACTTATCATCTTTTCGGATCCAAGCTTTTTGGGGGCTTTTTTTGTAGGTGGAATCGTCCTTCTTGAAAAAGGGGATCACATACTGGATAACTTGTTCGTCACCCCTTATACGATTCGTGAGTATTTGCTTTCAAAAGCTCTATCCCTTGCATTGTTGACCATTCTATCCACGTTGATTATCAAATGGACCGTATTCGGTTTCAGGTTGGACTGGTTCTTTTTATCAGGGATTGTATTGACGTCGATGTTTTTCACATTGCTTGGGATTGTAATCGGTGCGAAGGTGGACACATTGAACCAGTATTTACTTCTGTCATCTGTGTATGTCACTCCTTTCGCTTTGCCCATTCTCCTGTTTTTTGAAGTAGTTGATTGGGAATGGATAAAAATCATACCGAGTTATGCATCTCTGCTGCTGATTGACAGGCAGCTTTCAATTCCAGAAGCGCTGGTGGCATTGTTTTACCTCTGTTTATCAATTTTCTTGCTTTTGCCTTATGCCTATCGATGCTTTCATCATAATGTCGTTTTAAAAAAGAAGGGATAACATGCAATGGAATAAAATGTGGCTGCAGGTAAACTATGATTTGAAGAATATCAAAAGAGACCTCGTCCTTCTTATGTCTCTGTTTGCCCCATTGATCTTGGCTACTCTTCTCAAATTTGGTTTCCCACCTTTGGAAAGACTAGTTGTGACCAGTTTTCAGGTGTCATTGGCATCCTATTTCCCATTGATGGTGGTCACATGTTTACTTGTAACACCTTTTACAGTCGGGATGCTTAGTGGGTTTCTCATTCTCGATGAACGGGACGAACAAATACTGAGTTATTTATCCATTACACCTGTCTCTAAGTCACATTTTATTTTATACCGACTTCTCTTTCCTGTTGTGATCTGCATTTTGGCAGCTGGTTTATTGTTATATGTGAACGCCTGGGAGGTAATTTCTTTATGGGAATTGGCTGTTTTGCTTGTTCTGTCCTTGGAGGCGCCGATCGTAGCCCTTATGATGGCGGTATTCGCTGATAATAAAGTGGAAGGATTGGCACTCGGAAAAGTGATCAGTATCAGCGTTGCCGCACCGATTGTCGGTTTCTTCATCGACTCTGAATGGAAATGGATAGGGTTTGTTTTTCCACCATTCTGGATTGCAGAGGTGTTTTTCGCAACTTCCCCCAGTATGAAAGCAACCCTGCTTTGCGGAGCCTTGCTCTACCATGCTTTCATCATCTGGTGGTTGATCCGGAAACTGGAGAACAAAATTGGATAGTGTCGAAGAGGGGGTGCAATTGGCAAAGATTCAAGTAGTTTCGAATTCTAACGGACATCAGAGGCTATTTCTGTTTAAAAAGGGGATTTCATAGATCTAACGGACATACAGGACCTCAGGTTGTCGCTTTTCTCACTCCTTGCTGTCCCAATAAACCCGCTAAATTTTCAACACAGTGAAAAGTGCTCATAACAAAAGAGGGACTGTCCAAAGAAAGGTGTCAGAACCACGATTTTTCGCAAATTGTTGTTACGTTCGGAGAGACTCAGACACTTTTTGGACTGCCCCTTTACAATCTCATTCAGGTTTTTGAGCCACGAGTGTAAACAGTTTGGGAAGACCGATATCGTGGACCTTTTGATTTGGTTCTTCATCAAGTACTTTGACAATGAGGCCCGTTTTGGCAACTGCAGTAATCAATTCACCGAGCGTCCATTTCCGCTGCAGCACTTTCATCATTTCTTTTTTTTCGTCAGCAGAGTACTTGGAAAAAGCGACATTCCTGTTTTCAATCGTTGGATCAAAATAGTTCCCACTTACCTTATGCTTTTTCCCTTTCGAAGTAATCAGTTTGGTCGAAATCGGGTGGAACTCATGTAACACAAATGTCCCTCCCGGCTTTAATAAGCGATTTATCACCTCTACAAGTGGATCCAGACTGATATAGTAATGGAGCACCCCCAGTTCCATCAAGACGAAATCAAATGCATGATCTTCTTCCTCCTTATCTGTAAAAGAAAGTACATCTGAAACGACATACCGGATATCGACATCTGCTTGATCAGCAACCGCATCTGCAAAAGCTGCATTTTCCTTAGAGAAATCAACGACGGTCACATCCGCTCCTAATAATGATAAAGCGACTGCCTTAATGCCATTTGATCCCATCAGGTGGGCAATTCTTTTCTCTTCGACAGGCTTCATATGGCGATAGAAAGAGTTGCTCAACCTTCCTTCAGGGTTCTGTTTTATTTTTGCAGCAACATCACCAGGTTCACCGTGACGGTTGATCAATGCTTGAAAATTGTCTTGATTCCAGGCAGCTTGATTCTGTTCAGTCATCTGCATTTGCAACTCGAACAGATGGCTGTTGATCAACGCTTCGTATCGAGGGTCGGCCAAAATTGCATAAAGCGACTGGCACCAAAGATGCTGCCCGTTCATCTCAATTTGAATTCGGTAAGGATCCGTCCTTAAGGCTTTATTGTAGTTGCATTGCACACTAACCGGAACCTTCTCCATACTGAAATGAAAACTTCCCTGGTCTTTTGTCTTCTCAATGGCTGTCGGTGTATACGGCAAAAATGTCTCATGAACTGTTCCAAGAAGATCCCACTGCACTTCTACAGTAACTTCTGCTGGTTTCGAGAGAACGTCCTGTAAAAAAAGGGCTGCTTCCCCAACGAATTGATAGGGAATCGATTGTTGCTCGAAAACGGCAACGATATTGCCGATCGTCAATTCATAATCTGATGAATGCATTCTGTTTCCTCCGTCAACATGTGTATCTCATTATAAGATGACAGAATCAAACCCAAAATTCAATAAAACAGGCACCCCTTTCAAAAGAGGCGCCTGTTTGGCATGAATCAATTTGCTAATTGAAGTTCTTTTATCGTAATCGTGAGTGGATCATAGGAAATCTTATCGCCATCTCCCATTATTGCAGTGATCTGATAGGTGTATTCTTGGCCTGGTTCAACAGTTTCGTCCGTAAAGCTAACTTCTTTCACTTCTGAAATCTGTTCTCCATTCCGTTCGATAACATATCGTTCTGCATCTTGGGCTTTCCAGGTCAATTGAACATTCCCATCTTTCACTGTTGCCTCTGCTTCAGGCTGGGTATCCGGTTTACCTGCCACGATGACATGAAGTCGATTTTCAGACTCTGCCGTCCCAGCAAAGTTCTCAGCCTCAGCACGAAGGAAGTAGCTGCCGTTTCCGATCTCCAACTCGATTTCGAATGTACCATCAGGCTTCGTTTGAACTGAACCAAGTTCATTACGAGCATTTCCTCTCTCTGCATATACATGGACCGTTGTACCTGGATCAGCTTTTCCAGTCACGATCACCGGTTCATGCTTGAATTTCAATTCTTCATCATCCCATTCTGGGGCGTTTGGTGCTTGTTGTTCAGCATCCATCGCCCATTTCAGAGAGTTGGTGAAGAGTTGTTTCCCTTCTTCAGTCCAACCATATTCAGGACCGATGATGTTCGTCACAGCAAAGGAAGATAGCAGTAAGTGCATGTGACTTTCGCTTCTGAATTCATATGCGATTGAGGATCCTTTTTCAGTTTCATCTACTAACAATTCTGCCAATGTCATGCCTGGATAATCTTTGAACGTGGAATATGGACTCTTGGCTGCATGCACTTTGATCGGTGTATCTTCATTTCCTTCTTCCACAAGACCTTCAAATAATGGGTGGTCTTTCAGCGGTTGGATGTATACTGCTCCCTCATCATAACCATGCTGGTCTTTTTGAGGATATCCTTCTGCTGTTTCAAGGAGTTGAATCGAACCTTCGCCGACACCCCAAGTTCCAACAAACACGACGCTGACTTGTTTTTCATCTGATTCTTCAATCAATTGTTCCACTTGTTCTGTTGTACCTTCTTTAGTATTGACGAGTATGAGGCTGTAATCTTCTACTTGTCCAAGAAGATTCCAATCTCTAGACTCTGCGTAGACTTCTTGATCATTCAAGAAATTGACTAGCGCATCATTCACATCTCCGAGAACAGCCACTTGGTAAGCGTTCATCGACAGATTCGCCTCAACATCTTCTTCACCAACTGTAATGGTTTCTGTTGATGGCAAGTAACCGTCAACCTCCATCTTCAGCTCATAATTCCCTGGAAGAAGATTTTCGAATGCGTAGCCTCCTGAGACATCGGTTGTCGTTTCTTCCACAAATCCAGCTGGGTCCTCTGGCGTTAGTGTCAATTGGACTCCTTCAATACCATCTTCTGTTTCAGCATTGATGATTTGTCCAGATAACGACACGCCTTCGATTGCCTCCATTGTGAAATTCAACGTGACTGAATCTCCAAGCTCAGCTACATCAGCTTCCTTGACCTGTTCGACAAATCCTCGTGCCTGAACCTTCACCTCGTAATGACCTACGCCAACACCTAATCTGTAAGATCCATCATCAGTAGTCGTTACTTCGATTCCTTCTGATGGAATTGTAACTTTTGCGTTTGAAATTGGATTTCCGTCTGCATCGGTAACCGTACCTTTGATTTCACCAAGACTTGCTGTTGTCGCAAAATCAATCGCATTCAAGTAGATTTGTTTTGCTTCATCTGTCCAGCGACTTTCTGGTGAACCGTATCCGCCAGCTTGTAGTCCGGATAAAAGGACATGCACGTTGTTGGCAGTCGGATACTTGATGCCGATTCCTTCACCAAGTACACCTTCTTCATCATGCGTTAAAGAACCGATTGTCGTTCCTGAGAAGTTCTCGTAAACGGAATACTGCTGATTGCTGTTTCCATTGTTCAAAATTTCGATTTCATCTCCAACTTCAAAACCACTGAAAATCGGATGCAGCTGATCGACTTTAACATTGATAGACTGGCTCTCGAATGAAGATCTGACGCTTTCCGGATCTCCATAAGCATCAGCAAGACTCTTGATCGTTCCGCCGCCATACTGGCTGACAAAGATCATGCTAACTTCAAGCTCATTCGCTTCTTCCACAAATGCTCTGAACTGATCATTAGTCATCGAATAATCCTTATCGTTAAAGATGACCAATTGATAATCCGCAAGTGCTTGCTGTAGGGATTCATAATCATCTCTTTGATAGAAATCGACATCATACCCATTCGATTCAAGGAATGGAACCAATCTTGCTTCGTTCGGACTATAGCCAATGACCGCAAGTTTTTGAGATGTCTGCATCGAGAAGGTCAAATCGACTTCTTCTCCTGCGACTACTTGAACATTTGATTGTGTATTCGCACCGTATCCGGAAGCCAATACTTTAATATCATATTCCCCTTCAGGAGCCGATACGCTGAATTCACCATTTTCATCTGTGGAAGCCTCGATTGGCGTTCCTAAGAATGAAACAGAAGCATCGGCTATAGGATCACCTGTTTCTCCATCCTTGACGATTCCATTCACGACCCCTGCATTTTCTGCAGTAAGTTCAAACGTTTCCTCGAGTGTATCTCCGTTGGAAATGTTCACAGTGAATGTTTTTTCTTCATGTCCAAATGCATTGATTGTCAATTCGTAGCTGCCTTCTTCAAGCCCTGCGTAGAAACTTCCTTCTGAATCGGTTTCAATTGTTTTCCCATTCTCCGCAATTTCTACCGTCGCTTTTACAGCCATTCCTTGATCGTTGACTACTTGACCGTGGAGTTCTCCAACAAGCGCTTCTTCGTTATCAAGCGCCCAGAGGAGTGCGTTGTTCAAGATCTTTTCACGGACAGGATCGAAGGATTGATTGGTATTCCACACATGGCTGTATGTCATATTTGCTAGTAAAATCTCGACCGAATCATTTGTCCGTCCTTTATACGCGACCATACTGCCCTGGTCACCCGTGTTGTCATTCTTGAATTCAACTGCTGTATGACCGGAGTATCCATCAAAGCCATAGTAGTAATCAAAACGTGCTGGGATGTCGAAGGTTTCGTTCAAGTCTAATCCTTCTGTAAGCGGGTGTTCTTCAACGACAGTTCCCTGTGAACCTTCTTCACTACCTCCAAAAACAGTGGTTGGATCATTTAGATAATCCTGCAAGAATCTGATTGAACCTCTGCCGCCATCCTGTCCTGTCCAAATGACAGATGTCTTGGTTTCATCCAATGCTTTCAGGAAGGCTTTAAACTCGGATTCAGATGGCACTTGACTACCAGTGTAATCTGAATTTGCGAACACGAGATCCATTTCGGCCAAACGGTCTGTATCTTCATAA
This sequence comes from Pseudalkalibacillus sp. R45, assembly GCF_052246725.1. Classification (NCBI taxonomy): domain Bacteria; kingdom Bacillati; phylum Bacillota; class Bacilli; order Caryophanales; family Fictibacillaceae; genus Pseudalkalibacillus; species Pseudalkalibacillus sp. R45. The sequence goes on from NZ_JBQQCL010000011.1 coordinate 114,260, forward strand.
CCGATATATTCGACAAGGTATCCGCGCTCTTCTAGATACTCTTTCAATGTTGTATATCCTGAAGCAGTAATATCGACGATGACACCGACAGTTGGAGATGGTTTCAAGTCAATCGGCAGTGTGACCTCTTCACTGTCTGTGATTTCCACCTCGATATCCTGACGCACATAGCCGTCTTTTTCTACACGTAACGTATACGTTCCCGGTTCAAGCCGTTCGATTGAATATTGTCCTTGTGTATTTGTCGTTGTTGCTCGTGGAACGTCCAGAACATCAATCGTCGCGCCTTCGACTGCGTTTCCATCCTTTTCACTTTCGATCACACCGGTAATTGATCCGACATTATCCTTTACATCCATATCGATCGTCAATGGTGTACTGTTTTCAGAAACATTGACTGTCATAGTCTCTGATTGATAACCGAAGGATTGAATTTCAACTTCATATTCACCATCCAGGATCGCAATTGAGAATGTGCCATCCTCAGGGTTCGTCTTATCAGAGAAATCCATTCCGTTGACTTTGACTTCGGCATCTAATGGATTCCCTGCCTCGTCCGTGATGGTTCCACTGATGGTTGAGTATTGTGCCTCTGCTGCCCATAATACAGTATTTACAAGCAGTTCTTTCGCTTCAGGTGTGTAGTCGTCTGCGTCATGTGAGAAATAGAACCCGTGTCCAGCCATGAGTACTTCCATACTGCCTGAAGTCCTTGGCTTATAGGCAAGACCGGTGCCGTATGGTTCAGAATCACCTTCATGTTTGATTTGTGCTAGAGGATAACCGCTATACCCATCAAAAGCACCGATGTCGCTGGCAGCTGGTATAAGGAGCTCAATAAAGTCCCCTACCTTTGCGCCATTGAAAATTGGATGCTCTTGCGTCACCTGATATCCTGCTGCAAGTGTCGATCCACTAAAAGTCTCTCTTGTTTCAGGATCACCTCTAAGGTCGACAAGTTGTTCGATACCAGAGCCGCTCCAATAATGTTCACCGAAAATCACGCTTGTTTCATGTTCATCTGCTGCTTTCATCATTGCGTCGAATTCGGATTTGTTGAAGTCGCCATCGTTAAAGAATACAACATCATAGTTTCCGATTTGTTCAGCAGCATCTCCTTCTGGTATTTCTGTAACTTCGACTCCTATATCATTGAATACAGAAGCAAAGTTTCGTTCAGCTGACCAGTAATCACCAATGACAGCAAGTTGAGGTACTGGAGAAAGTTCGACATTCAGTTCTCCTTCAAACCTTGCCATATCAATCTGTTCAGACTTATTGATGTACCCTTCTTTTTCAATGGTGATGGTATAGACGATGTCTTCTAAATCCGATACTTCATATCGTCCGTTCGTGCCCGTTGTCGTTTCCGCTACGACATCACCGGCTTCATTTGTTACTGTAACCTGTGCTTCTTTCACTACCTGTTGGGTATTCGAATCTGTTACAAGTCCTGTGATCGTACCGCCATTCGAGGCCCCAAGTGTGATAAACACTTCCGCAGGTTCTCCATGGGTGAACGTCACTTCTTGTGTTTGCGTTTCATAACCGAGTGCGCGGATTTCCATCGTATACGTTCCTGGATCATGGAATAATTCATAATCTGCATTCGCCCCAGAACCTTCTCCAAGAACCGCTTGTGTTTTCACACCGGTTTCAACAATTTCGATTTGAGCTTCTACAGGTTCGCCATCGACGTCCACGACAGTTCCCGATACATGTCCATATTCCGCTTCGTTCAAGAAATCAATACCGTTGAACAGAATTTGCTGTTGTGCGCCCAACCACCCTTGTAAAGGTGAAATCCAAGGTGCTGCACCGTGGCTCGAAAGAAGGAGATGTGCACTGTCTTCCGATACCGCTTTATACGCGACCCCTGAACCGACAAACCCTAATGACGTATTTCCAATTGATCCGAGATGGCGTCCAGAGTACTGATTGAACCATGTCAGATCCCCGGTACGTTCGAAGAGTGTCATTCGATCACCGACTTCATACCCTTCAAAAATCGGGTGGGCAACATCGACTTCAAGTCTTACAGCGCCACCGTCATATTGGTGATCAAATTCTTTCGGATCGCCATAATACTCGTTTAAATGTTCAATTGATCCATAGCTCGAACCCCATTGATCGGCGAAAATCAAATTCACATCATGCTCTTCAGCAGCTTGGACCAATGAATCAAAGGTGGCTGCATCAGGCTGTTCGCCACCGGAACCATAAGCTCCGTTCAGATAAACGACCTGATAACGTTCGATATCCTCAACGATATCCCAATCACGTTCTTCAGCTGTATACCCATTGACATTCAGGAGTTTCGTCACTTCAGAATTCCAATCATTGAGTACAGCTATGTCGATCGGTTGCATTTCAACGTCGATGATCGTTTCTTCACCTGATGTAACAGTGATCATCTGTTTTTGTTCTACATAACCGTTCAATGATAGGACCAATTCATATTTTCCTTCAAAAACGGCTTCGTCTGTATACAATCCGTTTTCATTCGTCGTTCCTTCGACAGATGTATCTTTCAACAATATCTCAACATCTGAAAGGCCATCCTGGCTTCGCTGATCTTTTACCTGAATTTGCAGCGAACCTGTATCTGCGGCTTCTAATACATAATCTTTTGTACGTTCATACCCCGAAACAAAACGAATGGTTTCCTCCACCTGCTGTTTCCCGTATTGTGCAACCTTGACGGTATATTCACCAGGTCGATGTTCTAACGTGAAATTTCCATTTTCATCTGCTTCAACTTCAACGCCTGTTTCCAGTACAGAGACCTTCCCTTTTACCGGTTGTCCGTCTCCATCCTTCATGGTCCCAATCAATACGCCAGGAGATTGATAGCTTTGGATCCCTTTAGTATAAGGAACGAGAACCTTTCCTGGTAAGACCGGAAGCCCAGATGTGCTGTAATCTGGAAGCGGGAATTCTTTTAATCTTTTACCAGTGTAGACATCCAACGCATAAAAGGTTCCGCTTGTCCCAGCAACAAAGAGGATTCCATTGGATGTGACTGATCCATTGTGCAAGGCTGAACCGACTGCCCGATTCGTCCACACGATTTCTCCTGTTTCACGGTCAAATGCTCTTAAAAGAGGATGAGCGGCAGATGTCATCACGACAAGATCCTCATAAACAACAGGAGAACCAGCTTGAGTGTCACCGATGCCTTCTACCTTCCATATTTCTTCGCCGCTATTTGGATCAAGTTTATATAGTGTACCTGTTTCGGCATTGAAATTGGTACCGACCACATACAACTCTCCATCTACATAAACTGTACGAGCAGCGACACCTTCATTCGTAAGGGTTTTGCTCCAAACTTCAGAGCCATCAGCGATATCAATAGCCCGGATGGTCATGTTGTCGTAACTGCCGACATAGAGCTTGCCGTCACCTAAACTACCGCCAAAGAATGTCGGTGCGCCTAGAGGGGTGCTCCAAATCTTTTCACCAGTTTCGGCATTCAACGCAGTCACATGTGCATTTTCATCCAAACCTGATCCTACAAAAAGCTTTCCATCATGATAGATTGGTGATTCATAGACTGTTATAGAGTCAGTTTGGTAGTTCCATAAAATATTACCGTTTGAGAGATTGAGCGCATAGATCCGCCCATCTTGACCACCTGATAAATAGACGACTCCATCCTCAATCGTTGGGGTTGACCGGTTCGTCGCACCTAAACGGATGCTCCAATTTTCTTCACCTGTCTCAGTATCCAGATTTACGACCCAACCACGGTCTGTCGTCAGGACAACACTCTGATCGGCAACAGCAGGAGTCGAAAATAAAATTTCTCCTTTTGAGCCCAATTCATATTCCCAACCTAGATCCAATTTGTTTATATCAATCGAGGATGGTGATACTGCGTTACGGCCATTATTGTTGTTTGCCGTATTCCAGCCAGGCTTTGAACTGGATTCGGAAGCTCCCACTTCAATCTGGATGTTCTGATCGGCATCCATAGTCACTTCCAATGACGTGCCGGCAATCCCTTCACCGGATACCTGAAGCTCATAAGTGCCGACTGGTATTTGCCCTAGTGTAAAGTTCCCTTGTTCATCGGTTCGTGCAGGCTCTAATGGTGTATCCATTACACGGATATAAGCGAAAGGCACTGTATCACCACTGTCTGCTTCCACAACTTTCCCTTCGAGCGCATAGGATGTGGCACGTTCCAGTACCCACTCCACATCCGTCACTTCGTCTTTCTGGATATCGATGGTTAGAGTTTGGTCTTCATAGCCAAAGGACTTGATGACGACCTCGTGGCTGCCTTCTCTTATCTTCAAATCGATGACACCATCATCAGCAATATCATAGAACACACCATTGTTAAACTGAATCGTCCCGCTGATTGGTTCACCGTCTGCATTTTTCAATGTTCCTTTCAACTCTCCGGCAAATGCAGTCTCTGTCACCGCCTGATAAATGTCCACGATACCATGGCCATAAACATCATTCGGGAGTGCACCCATGAACGGTTCGACTCTTGCCGTGTCACGAAGCAGTTCTTTTATTTCATCGACTGTCAAATCAGGATTTGACTGGAGCAATAATGCAACTGCTCCTGTTACATGCGGAGTCGCCATTGATGTACCGCTTATCGTGTTGTATTTACCTTCCCCCTTAGCTGTCGGCCAGGCAGAATAGATATGATGTCCTGGTGCTGCTACATCCGGCTTTAGTAAGCGTACTTGATTACCATTCTCATCTTCCCAATAAACCGGTCCACGGCTGGAGAAGTATGCAATCTGGTCATTAACATCTGTTGCTCCGATCGCAAACGACTGCGGGAAACTTCCTGGAGCCCCGATCGTTTGTGATCCTGGTCCATCGTTTCCTGCCGCAAACATCGGAAAGATGCCTGCAGAAACCCAGGCTTGTACATCTTCATAAAACTCCATGTTGTAGGTGTTTGCATTACCCCAGGAGTTGTTCACGACATCAGGTGCTTTTGAAGTATCTCCGCCCGGTGCCATGAACCATTGGAATGCTTCATGAATAGCAGAGGTAGTCGTGGAACCGCCATCTGAAAAGATTTTGGCTGCGATCCATTCTGCTTCCGGTGCAACACCTATCGCTTCACCTGCGCCACCGCCCACTGCGGAACCAGCAACGTGAGTACCGTGTCCGTGTCCGTCACTCGGGGTGCTGTATCCTTCACCAGATAAGTCGATCCAAGAGTCGGAATGATCGCCGTCACGGCCGCGATAATTATGCTTCAAGGCTTCATGAGTCCCGTCGACCCCTGTGTCCATGATTCCGACAACGACCCCTTCACCTTTTAGACCATAATCACCCCAGACTTTCGTTGCTTTGATTTTTTCAAGACCCCATTGAGGTAACTTTGGAGGATTTTCATCCTGTTGAATTTCAGGTACTTTAAGGACACGGTCCAACGTGATCTGCTCAATGTCGTCCCTTTTTTGTAATTCCTTTAAAGCATCCTTTGATACAGTTGCTGACATCGCATTGATGATCCAGAAGCTCTTATTCTTTTTTGCTTTTCCTTTTTGTTCGAGTGAGTTCATTGCTTTATCGAGTGCTTTTTGAGAGGCTTTTGCTTTTTCTTCGAGGTGTGTTTTCAGCAGCTTTACTTTCTCTGCCTTTGATTTCTTTGCTTTGACTTGTGGAAAAATCGCTTCGATGTCGGGACGTTCTTTCATCCTGATGATGACGTCCACTTTTTCTTTCTTTTCCAATTGATTGAGGATATCTGCTTCAACCTTGTCAGGCTTTGTTTCAGCCTGTGGTGATTGGCCAGATAAAGATGGAGGTTCCCATCCGAGTCCTTCCATCAATGAGGCTAATTCAACCTCACCTTCTTTTCCTTGATCAGACGATTTTTCCTCGTTAGAGGTGTCTTCCGACTTTTCTTGATACTCCGCTTCCCGTTCCTTCTCTAGGAGGTCATGATCTACGGTAGCTGAGTTGTCTGATGCTGTTTCTGCGTATGTAGATTGAGGCGCAAACATAGAGAAAATAAGTAAAAAGCTGAACAGTAATGCGAAAAGCTTGCGGTTCCGTTTAAACCTTCGCAAATATTTTCACTCCTTTAGTTTTAGTCTTAAACCAAATTTACACAATAATTGACAATTACCTTCTTACTTTCTAATAATTGGGACTATTTCGAAATATTTCATACGAAGGATTCATCCATAAAGTGGAAAGGAAGGAGTTTTGCTCGATTTAACGGTCGGGACTTTTGACATATAAAAGAGGAAGGAAGCAAAATTTAGGGAAGATAAGCGAAAAAGAGGGAAAAAGAAAAAGCTGATTTTTAATGGATCAGCTTTTAAGAAGAGAATTATCGTATAATTCGTCGTTCTCAACGAAAAATTTCAACTTTGCTTTAAATTATTTTGACTTGGCATCGAATAATGAAAAGTTTGCTACGAATTCAAATTGTAATTATAACAGACCATCGTTTCGTATTGTTCAAACCCTTCAGACAAGTAAAGGTTGACCGCCTTTTCGTTCTCAGCGTTTACCGTGATCAATGCCTTTGTTAAGCCGACCCCTTTGCCGAATTGCAACCCTGCTCTCAGCAAGTTACGCCCTAACCCTTTTCTATGATAAGATTTTTTGACTGCGATTAAATGGATGAAAAGGTGCACTTCCCCTTTATGGACTTCCCTTGTCGTCCTCACAAGTCCAACGGGTGTGTGCTCATCGAACAAAACCTTAATACTACCCTCTATATAACCTTCTTCATTACGCATTTTTTTGACTTCCTGTGGAAGGACAGGGGTTTCTGAACCTGCAAGAGAGGCGAAGGCATCATTGCGCACTTCACACCATGCTTCTTCATCTCTCTCGAATTGGAAGGTTCTCAATTGATAACCTTCTGGGAATCTGACTTCGCCAACAGGAGAATCTGTTCGGTCTAAAACGAATGAATAACGCTCGATTTCAAATCCCAGTGTCTTAAATACATCTCGCTGGAACCGGCATTCACCATGTACGAAAAGGAAGAAGCGGTCGATCATATTTGTATGCGGCAAAATAGCCTCCAGGAGTAATCGATAAGCCTCAATACGTTCAATCTCAGAATAGAAAATACGAAATCGTCCTCGCTTCCCTCTTCTGAAATAATCACCCATCATCAAGGATGCGGCACCGATCACTTCCTCTCCGTCCTTTAAAAGATAAGTAGGATTCTCCTTATCATTTCGGAATGATTTCAAATCTTCATCATTTAAAAAAGAATCGTCTACAGCACATCGCCATTCTTTACAATGCCGCAAAAAGCGTTCAATTTCTGTGTCCCTCAAGGGTTCTACCCTCATACATTCTCCTCCATTCGTCGCCACAAAAAAAAACTGCGAATGAAAATATCACTCACAGTCATTATATATCGAACGGTTGTTATTCAGGTATTGATTTTTCAGCATTGATGAAGCCACGGCCATAGATGTTCGGATCAAGTCCTTCTCTTTGATCTGCTCCTTTCAAAAGCATCTCCTTGATCTGATCCGTGGTAGCATTTGGATTGTGCTGTAACATCAGCGCAACAACACCTGCACAAATCGGTGTTGCCATTGATGTGCCCGACATGACGAAATAATCGCCGTCGACCCGGCTCGACTTTTGCAGCTTATCGATGTAGGAGTTCGGGGAACGGAGAGAGACGATATTGACTCCAGGAGCCAGAATATCGGGTTTTTCCAATCCATAAACCGTCGGACCTCTACTTGAAAAACTAGCAACATCATCATCCGATTTGTCTACTGTGTTGAAGTCATCCGAAGCACCGACAGTAATCACACGATCGCTAACCCCTGGACTTGAAATCGTTTGGACATTCGGACCGCTATTCCCTGCGGCTACACACACGACGATTCCATTTTCCCAAGCTTTTTCGACACTTTGCACCATCGGATCTTTATCTTCATGTTCATACTTTTGGGCAGCTGCTCCAAGGGACATGCTGATGACATCTATTTTTTTATCTGGATGATCCTTATTGTATTGGAGACACCAATCGATTCCTTGCATGATTGATTCCAATGTACCGGACCCCATTTTGTTCAACACCTTTATCCCGATGAGATTTGCCTCATAAGCAGGTCCTCTATATTTCCCATTTGAAGCTGTTCCATTCCCGGCGGCATCACCTGCACAATGAGTTCCGTGACCATTGTCATCATATGGTTCTATTCGCTGATCTACGAAATCGACAAAGTCTACAATTCGACCATCAAGGTCTTCATGAGGGTGAATACCAGTGTCGATCACTGCAATGGTAACGTCTTTTCCGGACAAAGCCGTATTGTTCCGAATGATATTTTCAGCATTCACTGACGGCGTAGCAACATCCAACAAGGCTTGTACTTCTCGATTCAGATAAATTTTTTTAATATGAGAGCATTTACTAAGGATGTCTTCGAGCATGGCAGGAGTAGCATCGATACTGCAACAGGATACGAATGAGAAGGTTTTCCTCATCCGGCATCGTGTATGGCTTTTTGAAAACTGATGGAGTTCATGGCATCCATTCTCAAATCCATCCTCTTGGAATTCGATGACGACTGAAACTTTCTTCATTTTCTTAATGAACCGTTCAACGGAATTGTGCATAAAGCAAGGAATCCAGGTAAACGGCCTGTACATGTAAAGCATTTGTTCTCGCAGTGGCTGATCGATTTTATGCGCATAGGTTCGTATGGTTTGAACCATGGAATAACCAAACATACTTTCACCTCTATCAATTTGTCAGGTCTTTACTAGATTATGAGAATCTAATAAAAACGTAACGGTACACGCCTATTTGATAGAGAAAATAGATTTCAGGGCGAAAATTACAGAAATGAAGACAGACGCTGACGTTGCATCTGTCCTCATCTCATTCTCACGTTGTCTGACCGATCATCGACAATCGTTTGATTTCTTGCTCAATTTCATCTTTCAGTTCTTCCACTTTAGCGTAATCCATTGCTTTGATATAGTAACTTTCTAATTCATCATGATATTCCTTTGCCTGTGCAAGGCATTGGATTGCATTTTTCATATTTGAAGCATATCGTTCGGTTATATCCAATAGTTCCACTGCATATTTTTCATCCGTTCCCGGGGTAATTGTTCTTTTATACATATCAACGATCTCATCATTTTCACGATCCGGAAAATATTCATGAGGTGCTGTACTATCGAAAATCGCAATACCGAGCTCCCGTATGATGACCATATCAAGGCTGTTCGGATCGAATCCACAATGATAAATTTCAACATCAAATCCTTTATCTTCCGCTGTTGCGGCAATCTTTTTCAGCAGCGTCGATTTGCCTGATCCTGGTCTGCCTTTGATAAAATACCGTTTGTAAATCCCCTCTGTCAGATTGGGGACAAAATCCACGGCTCCTTTTGGCGTCGCCGCCCCTAAGAAACGATGTACTACCTTTGAGTCTTTATGCAATGATTTACCTGCAAAAAATTCTTCAATTAATTCATTTGTCAGTTGATCGGCTTTTGCAAAATCCATATTTTCGATATAGATTTTTTCCCATTCATCATGTACTTCCAGCGCATCTGCAAAATATGCATACGCTTCATTAAAAGCATCAGATATACGGGTGCCGAGCTTTTCGATTTTTTCCCGGTGAGATGCCAGTATGTTTGAATCCCATGCGGATCCTAAATTTACATATTCCTCCACTGCCCCAGGGAATTTCGGTTCAATGACATGCGGTGCTGTACCGTCGACGATTCCGACTTTCAATGTTGTAATGATTACCCCATCAATCGACTCATTATCGGATGAACAGTGAAGAAATTCTATATCATATCCTCTATCGTTCCATTCATGCCCGATCGCTTTCATCAGTGATGATTTTCCTGTGCCAGGGCCGCCTTTTAAAATGAACAAACGGTCTAGTCCCTCTAAACATGATTCATATAGACTGTAAAATCCTCTAGCGGTATTCCCGCCTGCAAAATAGTTCGTGATCTTACCTGACAAGACAAGCACTCCCTTCCATGATATCGGATTGCCTCTGTTATTATATGCAACAAAGCCTTTTTGGGTGATTGCCCAGAGTTAAAGGGTGCGTTTAAAGAACGTTGAAAGAAAACTTGGCAAAGCCGAGCCTTTGGCGTAGGCTGAGCTTTAGTTGCGCTTATATTGAAGAAAGTATTTTATACTTTCTTTAAATGCAAAAAAGGAAAATTAATAAAACCAAATTGTACGGAGGTTATGAAATTGGCTATTCAATTGAAGCGAATTTATGAATCTAAATCAGAAAATGACGGAAAACGGATCCTGGTTGATCGCATCTGGCCAAGAGGGATTTCTAAGGAAGAGGCAGGTTTAGATGAATGGTTGAAGGAGGCAGCTCCAAGTCCGGAGTTACGTAAATGGTTCGAACATGACCCTGATCGTTTCAAGGAATTCAAGGAAAGATATGAAAAAGAATTGGATAATGATGAAGAAAAACAAAAAGCTGTAGAAAAAGTAAGATCATTTATGAAAGACGGAAAAGTGACCCTTTTGTATGCTGCCAAAGATCAAAAGCATAATCATGCTGTCGTTTTGAAGGATTATCTCTCTTGATTTACGCCCGATTGTTCAAAAACTTTTCACAAATAATTATTATCGTGTTATACTATTTGTAACAAATCGTTCACAAATTAGATTTAAAGTTGTCACAATGTACGGGACATACTTATATGTAAAGTATTCTTTTGTAAGCGGTAACAATCGGTTTATGAAGGGAGGCGTTCCATCATGGACGTATTCTTAGTTTATTTACTTGTAGCAAGTGCGACGCCGCTCTTTTTGTGGCAGGACCGGAAAAAGCTTGCGATCTTGCAAATCCCATTCATCCTATGCATGTGGCTGTATGTGGTTTTGTATTTGTCATTTGACTTGAGTATGCTGACACATATTGTTTTAGGATCGATTTTTGTAGCGAATGTCATTTTCGCACATGTCGCTGCATTCATGATCTTCACTGGACACGCGTTTAACAAAGCGAAGAAAATTTAATTTAACTTTTACTGTTGCATTTAAGAAGTAAAGGTTTTAAGCGAAATATGGCGAAAAGAAAAAATGCGTGCTGACATGACGTCAGCACGCTCTTTATGTGCTTAATGGAATCCGTATGACAATACGAATAACGTTCCAACTACGAGAATGACCGCGATAAATGCTGAATGAATCATCATGTGAGTCTGATCTTTTCCGCTACTGCTTTCTGTCATATGCATGAACATGAGCAGTTGGATGACCGCCTGGAATATCGCTAAGGTCACAATGATTGCGATGATCACCGTCATCGAAAATCCAGAATACAACCCAACCCATAAAGCGACCAAGGTCAAAATGATGGATAATATAAATCCGATCAAATGCTGCCATGGAAAGTGTGAACTCTTTTTAGCCATGGTGCATCACCATCCCATACAGATAAACTGCAGTAAAGATAAAGATCCATACGACGTCAAGGAAGTGCCAATACAAACTGGCGACAAATACTTTTCTGGTAGTATGTTTAGTCAATCCTCTTTGGACCAGTTGGATGATGATTAATATCATCCAGGCGATACCCATTGTGACGTGAGCACCATGAGTTCCAACGAGAACGAAGAAGCCGGACCAATAAGCACTTGTCGTTAAGCTGGCTCCTTCATGGACGTAGTGGATGAACTCATAGATTTCAAAGCCCAGGAATCCTAATCCCAATAGTAATGTGATGCCCAGCCAGACAATCAGGCCTTTTAAGCTGCTACGCCGCATTTCATGAACAGCTAAACCGCAAGTGAAGCTTGAAGTTAAGAGCAAGAACGTTTCAATCAGGACACCTTTTACTTCAAATAACTCTCCAGGCGTAGGTCCATCCGCATAACGTCCTATTAATACGAGATATGAAGCAAAAAGGGTTGCAAACAGAGCAATCTCTGCCCCAAGGAAGACCCAGAATCCCAAGATGTTCAAGCGACCAGTCTCCGATTGATATTCTAACGGCGTGTCAGGAGCTTCGTGCTTGCCGTTTTCAGATTGCACATATTCCATTTTTCACGCCTCCTCTACTCATTGGATTTTTCTATTCTTTCAATTTCTTCAACGGGTACATAATAACCATCTTCATAATCAAACGATCGCAGGACAAGCATGGCTAGTACACCGATCAGACCTGCAATCGCCATCCACCACCATTCGAATACAAGGCCAAAACCGCTTATGAAAAAGGCTGCTGACATGATAATCGGTTTCCCTGAGTAATTTGGCATATGAATTGGCTTGTAATCTTTCTTGATATCTTTAACAGGATCCCGTTTCATTCTCGAATAAGCATCTAGTCCAGTTACCTCAGGAATTTTAGCAAAGTTATAGAACGGTACAGGTGTATGTGTCGACCATTCCAACGTCCTGCCATCCCATGGGTCTCCCATCGTTTCACGTTCTGCATAACGGAAGCTCCAGTAAATGTTATAGACGAGCAAGACAAATCCGATCGCCATACCAATCGCACCGGTTGTCGCAATCACATTCAAGTCGAACCATCCGTCTGCCCATTCGTATGTGAAAATCCGTCTCGGCATACCATCCAAGCCCAGGAAATACATTGGGAAGAAGCAGACATTGAATCCAATCATGAATAACCAGAAACTCCATTTACCAATACGCTCGTTCAACTTGTGACCGAACATTTTCGGATACCAGAAGTACAAGCCTGCAAAACAAGCAAATACAGTTCCGGAGATCAATACATAATGGAAATGGGCAACCAGGAAATACGTGTTGTGATACTGATAGTCAGCTGCAGCCATCGCGAGCATGACCCCTGTCACTCCACCAATCGTGAAGTTCGGGATGAAGGCCAGTGACCATAACATGGCTGACGTTATTTTTATCCGGCCTTTATAAAGGGTGAACAGCCAATTGAAGATTTTCACCCCGGTCGGGATCGCAATCGCCATTGTCGTAATCGAGAAGAACGAGTTGACAACCGCATTCGCCCCCATCGTAAAGAAATGGTGCACCCAAACGATGAAGCTTAGGCCGGCAATGGATACCATCGACCAGACCATCGCTTTATATCCGAATAACGTTTTTCGTGCAAAGGTACTGATGATTTCTGAAAAAATACCGAATGCCGGTAAAATGACGATATATACTTCAGGATGACCCCAAATCCAAAAGAGGTTCGCCCAAAGCATCGGAAGACCGCCGTCCGCAAGGGTAAAGAAATGACTACCGAACAGACGGTCAAAGGTCATCAAAGCAAGTGCTACGGTCAGCACCGGAAATGCAAAGATAATCAAAAGCATCGTGATCAAGGTTGACCATGTGAACATTGGCATCCTCATCACACTCATACCCGGAGCACGCATTTTCAATATCGTAACCAGGAAGTTGATTCCGGTAAGCAAAGTCCCGATCCCTGAAATTTGTAAGCCGAGCAGGTAATAATTTTGACCTGGTCCGGGATTCAGTTCATCTCCAGCTAATGGTACATAACTTGTCCAACCTGCTGATGGTGAGCCACCTATCACAAAAGAAATATTGAAAAGCATAGCACCGAAGAAGAACGTCCAGAAACTCACGGCATTCAAGTACGGATAAGCTACGTCTCTCGCCCCGATTTGAAGTGGGACGACAAAGTTAATCAAACCGATTAAGAACGGCATAGCCATAAAGATGATCATGATCGTTCCATGTGTCGTGAAGATTTCATTATAATGCTGCGATTTGAGAATTTCTGAACCTGGAGCGGTAATCTGCGCCCGCATGAGCAGGGCGTCGACCCCTCCGCGGAACAGCATCAAGACAGCTGCAATGATATACATGATTCCGATTTTTTTATGATCAACAGTAGTGAGCCATTCGCCCCACAACCATTTCCACTTTTTGTAATAAGTCAGGACAAAGACGATCGCGATCGATGTTAAGACAATTGAAGCATCCGCTGCATAGATGAATGGATCTCCTGTGACAAAAAATTCATCCCATTTCATAGTCTCTTCCCCCTTCCCTACTAATGTGATCCATGTGAGTCATTGTGGTTATTTTTATCTTTTGATGGGTCCAATCCTTTGCGGACTTTGACTGCATAGTCTGGTTGCTTTGCATGATCGACCCATTCAAGATGTGTTGATGAGAATGTAAGCTTTTTAGTGAATAGTTCCTTTTTCATCAACTCATTGTATTTTTCTTGTGACAGTTTTGGTGCAGATTCTTTTGTTTCCTGTACCCATTTTTCGTAATTCTCTTTTGTTTGCGCTTTTACGATGAACTTTTGTTTCGCAAACCCTTCACCTGTAAAGTTTGCGTTTCTGCCTTTATACGTGCCAGGCTCGTCCGCTTGTAGATAAATCTCTGTTTCCATACCTGCCATGTTATATTCCTGTCCGCCTAATTGCGGAATCCATAAAGCTGCCATTGAGTCAGCAGAAGTCAATTTGAAAAGGATTGGCCGGTCTTCTGGTATGTGTAGATAGTTGATTGTCTCGATATTTTCTTCCGGATAAGTAAAAATCCATTTCCAATCCACAGAAGTTGCATGGACGACCACCGGATCTTTATGGGATGTGGCCTTTGGTGGTTCTTCGAGTGCATAGATGGTTTTAACGGTTGGAACTGCAAGCGCTATGACGATGAGGACCGGTATCGCTGTCCAGATGATCTCAAGCACCTTGCTTCCCTCATCCTGAGGCGGTTCATAATCGGCATTCTCTGGACGCTCCCGGTAGCGTACGATCATGAATGTGAAAAGGACAAAGACAACAAGCACGATGAAAAGCATGAATCCGATCGACAGCATGATCAGGTCTTTCTGTTGCAGCGCAACGGGTCCTTTTGGGTCCAAAACTGCAAGCTCACTGCAGCCGCTAATAAAGGGAATCATAACTAGGGATAAGAATCCGAGAATGAATTTTGCCTGTTTTTTCAATGGAATCACCTTCCTTCCTGGGGTTAGTCGTTTCTATGTGTATGAAGTCTTTACTTCTATGGAATTGACTAGATAGTGAAGCAATGATTTTAGCAACCGGATAAACCAACTCTCCTATCTCAATCTGAAAACAGTTTGAGTCTAAAGAGGTTATGAGTTAGCTTTACCCTATCTCATTCATTTGTAAAACCTTTCGAATCCCTTTAAACACAAAGTGTCATCAGATCGTTAAAAGCTCAAAAATTTGAAACAAGTTGGTCAAATTTTATTCTTATTATTGGATATTGTTTCATCGGTTGGCGATCCGTACCATTATTGAGGGTTAAACGAACTTAGTGTATACAATCACCCTTCGTATAATTCCAACTAACAAGCACATTGCCTGTTTTTCGTTAATGCGTTACTATTTAGTCACATAATAACGAAAAAGGTGAAAAAGATGATAAGAGTTGTTGTTACTAAAACGATCGAACAGCCTCCTGAAAAAGTGTTTACGTATATTGCAAACTTTGAAAACAACCCAAAGTGGCAAAAAGGTATAATCGAGGCAAAGTTCACTACAAATGAGCCGCTACAGGTAGGTTCAACGTATGATCAAGTAGCGAAATTTTTAGGCAAGCGTATTATCACAACGTTCCGTGTTGTAGCGTATGAAGAAAATGAAAAAATAAAGATTACAAGTGTTAAGAGCACCTTTCCAATTACGGTCACACGTACGGTGGAGCCTTTTAATGGGGCAACAAAGGTGACTACTATAGTCGAAGGTGATGCTTCGAAAGTGTTTAAAATTACTCAACCGATAATGAAAAAAATGGTTGAAAAATCCGTAAAAACTGATTATGAAAACTTAAAGAAACAACTCGAAGGTAAGTGATTCAAAAGGGCTAATGTCCTAAACCTAGTATTTAACTGTAACAGGGACTATGAATCTAGTTGTTAGACCTCTAATCACGTGGTATAATCAAAAAGGTTTGTAAACGATTACATTTTTTATATCTGGGGAGGTTCTAACATTTTGAGTAAACCATTTATTCGTACATTGAATCTAAAGGAATATACACACGGAGACTCACAGTCCCGCCAAGCGTTCTCCGAAGAATTTGCAGCTGGGCTTAAGGAAATCGGCTTTATCATTCTAGAAGGTCATGGTGTTGACCCGAAATTGATCGACAAAAACTATGAATTATGGGAAAAGCTTTTCAGCATGAATGTGGAAACAAAGCAAAATTATGAAGGAATTGATGGAGGACAGCGTGGGTACACCGGTTTTGGAAAAGAGCATGCGAAAAACCGCACTGTCGGTGACCTGAAGGAGTTTTGGCATACAGGACAAGAACTTCCTCATGGGCATCCTTTAACTGCAGACTATCCTGCAAACGTATGGCCAGAAGAAATTCCTGAACTGCGTAAGTACGCTGGAAATTTTTATCGTGAATTGGAACGTGTTGCGCGCAACATGCTTGAAGCATTGGCACTGCATTTCGATCTTCGTCAAGAATTCTTCTCTGACATGATCAAGGATGGAAACAGCATCCTTCGTTCCATCCATTACCCAAAACTTGATGAATCGATGGATCCGAATGCAATCCGTGCAGCAGAACACGAAGATATCAACTTGATTACGTTACTAGTCGAATCTACAGCATCTGGATTAGAGCTTCTAACTCGTGAAGGCGAGTGGATGGAAGTAAAAGCTGAAAAAGGGCAGATTATCGTTGATGCAGGAGACATGCTTTCACGAATCACAAACGAAGTCATTCCTGCCACAACGCACCGTGTCGTTAACCCTAAAGGTGAAAACACATCCAGATATTCAATGCCGTTCTTTGTCCACCCTTACAGCAGTTGTTTACTCGAAACGATCCCAGCTTGTGTGACTAAAGATAATCCCGAGAAATATCCTGCGATTACAGCCGGAGACTTTCTTTACGAGCGTTTGGTTGAAATCGGCTTGATAAAAGCGTAAACATAGAATTCAGTTAAAAAAGGCACCTTTTGAGGTACCTTTTTTCAATTCGCTTATGTCATAAGCCCTCTTCTATTGCCCTTAAGGATCGTCAATCCGTAAAGGACCATGCCCGTTACAAACAAAAATCCTGTAAATCCGAGTAAAGCAGAGAGAAAAGCGAGGAAATGCCGATCCAATGTTGCATGGATATTATCCGTCAAACCTGAAAATATACCTGATAGTTCCAGCTGTGTATACATCCATTCAATCCCAATGATATGGAACAACACAGCAGCGGTCATCACTGTGAACCCTGCTATCACACAAAGTGCTGACAACCACTTCAAGTTTCTTAACCGATTCGTCGCCAGTAAGAAACTGAGGCCAATCAACAGAATAACCATCAAGCCATTCCAAATTAGCAACGCAGTCATTTGCTCATAATACTTCTTAATTTGATCCATTCGTTTTTGGTCCATTTTCAGTAACGGTGCCCATTCTACATGATCGATGAATTTATCATGGTAGATGGTTTCACCTTGCATGCTTTCACTGCGCTGCACTTTCTCAAGGAAAGCGGTGCGAATATCAGTGAGATCAATCGCTTCTAATTCAACATCTTTATCTAAAATATAATCCCACATGTCCTTCTCGATGAAGGATAGGATTTCTGAAATCCGATTGATACACCTGTTTGCTTAAACTCACTGACTGTATCATACGGCTTAAATACCGTAAGATGAACAGCCATCAAAATGAGTGTTGCTGAAATCAATAAAAACAAACTTCCGTATATCAAGTATTTAATCGTTTTAACTACCACACAAACACACCCTTATCAACTGTGCAAACCTTGTTAACCTATTCTCTTTCCTAGGTCTTCAGTCCTTCTTAAATGAAGGCTGTTTTCGCAAACTTTGTTGCTCTTGCACTTAAAGAAAGTATAAAATACTTTCTTCAGTATAAGGGCAACTAAGGCTCGACCTACAAAAGGCTTGGTCTCGCCAAGTTTTCTTTAAAAGTCG
>NZ_JBQQCL010000012.1:0-102097 GCF_052246725.1 Pseudalkalibacillus sp. R45
CGGAAATCAACGACTTTTAAAGAAAACTTGGCGAGACCAAGCCTTTTGTAGGTCGAGCCTTAGTTGCCCTTATACTGAAGAAAGTATTTTATACTTTCTTTAAGTGCAAAAGCAACAAAGTTTGCGATAACAGCCTTGATTTAATACGCCTTCGCCCAGTAAACCATATGCTTCGCTTCTTTCTCGCAGCAGAAGCAGGTGGCCTCTAATTTTTCCTGCTCGAACGGGATGCATCGTGATGTTGCGCCCGTTTCCTCTTTGATCTTTTCTTCACAGGCGGTTTCGCCGCACCACATCGCTTTGATAAATCCAGGTTGATCATTGAGTGTTGTTTTGAACTCATCAAAGCTTAAAGCAGTATATGTTCTTTCAGCTCGTAACGCTTTTGCTTTTTCAAAAAGATTCCTTTGAATATCTGCAAGAAGGTTTTCAATTGTTACATCAAGATCTTTTAATGGGACGAATTGTTTTTCTCCAGTATCCCGTCTCACCAAAACAACCTGCTCTTTTTCGATATCCTTAGGTCCGACCTCTAAACGGACCGGGATTCCTTTCATTTCGTATTCGTTGAACTTCCATCCAGGCTTTTTGTCACTCGCATCGATATCCACACGTGCGGCAGCGGAGAGGTGTTTTTTTAGCTCATAAGCAAAATCGAGCACTCCTTCTTTATGTTGGGCAATTGGCACGATCATCACCTGGGTTGGCGCCACTTTAGGAGGAATCACTAGCCCTCTGTTGTCCCCATGCACCATAATCAACGCCCCGATGATACGTGTTGTAAGACCCCAGGACGTTTGATGGACATGCTGAAGGTCGCCGTTTTGGTCGGAGTATTGAATGCCGAAAGCTTTTGCAAATCCATCTCCGAGATAGTGGGAAGTCCCGGATTGCAGCGCCTTCCCGTCATGCATGAGACTCTCGATCGTATAGGTGAAATCAGCACCTGCGAACTTTTCCTTCTCTGTTTTCTTTCCTTTTAAAACAGGAATAGCGAGGATGTCTTCACAGAGCTCAGCATAGACATTCAGCATTCGCGTCGTTTCCGCTTGTGCATCCTCAGCATCTGCATGACACGTGTGCCCCTCTTGCCATAAAAATTCTAAGGTACGCAAGAATGGCCGCGTCGTTTTTTCCCAGCGGACGACATTTGCCCATTGATTATAGAGCTTCGGCAGATCACGGTAGGAATGGATGATATTTTTATAATGCTCGCAAAACAGGATTTCAGAGGTCGGTCTGACACAAAGCCGTTCAGTAAGTTCTTCTTCACCGCCATGTGTGACCCATGCGACTTCAGGTGCAAATCCTTCGATATGATCCTTCTCTTTATTTAAGAGGCTTTCTGGTATGAACAAAGGCATATAGACGTTTTCATGACCTGTTTCTTTAATCATATGGTCAAGTTCGTTTTTGATATTTTCCCATAGCGCATACCCGTAAGGACGTATGATCATAGAACCGCGTACACTCGAATAGTCGATCAGATCAGCTTTCTTGACGACATCTGTATACCATTGCGCGAAATCCTCTTCCATCGCAGTAACATCTTGGACAAATCCTTTTCCCATTTCGATCACCTCTTGTTTATTCAAAAATTTAATGTTGATTTTCCATGTCTTAGCCTACTTCTGTAAGCTCTCCCGCTCGTTCCTAGCTCGAACCAAGTTGCATTTGCCCATTAGCGGGCTCAGGAGACCTTATTGACCAAAAGAATAGGATGTTACAAAAGTAACGGACTGCTTGAGATTGCTCGCTTTTCCCTCCATAACAAAAAGCCTTGACCCCAGAAGGGACCAAGACTTGGCGGTACCACCCTAATTCATAACGCACAATGATGCGCAATATACACTCGATGTTGATAACGGATTGCTTATCCGCTGTATCTTAGTCGATTTCGATACAGAACTCAGAGGCAGGTTCAAGTGCGGGCCCATGGAAACCTTTCAGCAGATGGCTTCCTCTCTAGAAAGGGCGTGATTCACTTTACTAATCCCCGTCATTGTTTCAGGTTGTTTGAAAGTAATATAATCCGGTTGACTATATTTGTCAAGAAGTAATATACAGGTTATCCACATTTAATAAAAAATATAAGAATTTTCAATGCTTGTTCATTTTTTTACTGATTCCTACTTATAGTATAGTAAGGCACTTTGTAGAGGTGAGGTAAATGCAACGACAGCTACAGTTTACAATTTTAGTTGGCTTGATCGTATTCCTGGGAATAATGGCATGGAGAATCCCAAATACGGCCGAACAATCGAAACAAACTGTGGAACATATTAAAGCTGAACAATCCAATAGAATCGGCGAAAATCCTGAATCGGTGGAAGTTGCAAATGTCCAGTCTGCTATTGCTGAAATTGGCAAGGAAGCACCGGATTTTACTTTGCAAAACCTTGACGGGGAAGAAGTCTCTTTATCGGATTATCGTGGAAAAACAGTAATCCTTAATTTCTGGACAACATGGTGTACGTATTGTAAAAAAGAAATCCCTGAACTGATCAATTTCCATCATCTCCATGAAAATGAAGAGGTTGTTATTCTTGCAGTGAATCTCAGCTCTGAAGAAGAAAATGTGGAGCAGGTGACGATGTTCGCAAAAGAATTCGAAATCCCTTTTCAAGTTCCGCTTGATACAGAAGGAATGGTCGGTCAAGCTTATCAGATCATTGTCATACCGACAACCTTTATCATCGACCCGGACGGCCTCGTAAAAAACAAAATCATGGGGCCCATGAATCTGGATGAACTTGAACAGCAGTTAAAAGGAGGTGGATAATTCATCAGGAGGAAAATACATCCTTTTATTGAATCTATACAAGTCAAATCATTATAAAGATGGTGTTGGGGATATGCGTGAATATAATAGCCTGATGAAGGATGAAGAACTTGATTTTTTTATTCAAGCCGTAGGTCTTGAACTTAAATGTATTGAAAGCAATTCGGTTTCATTTTATTTGAACCTTAATGAGGGATCCTACAGTTTCTATGAACCACTCTTATTACAAATAGATAATTATTTTCTTAGATTGGATTGTTGTGAAAAGGAAACGGACGATTATGAAGAGTATTACCATATCACTTGTAAAAAGCAGGATACACCTGAACCCCTGCAATATGAAATGAATGAAAACAATACTTTCGAGTACGCTGTACAGCCGCATTCGATTATTTCTATTTTTAATAAAATAATACGGGTTACGATTTACACGAAGGAGTTTCAAACAGAAAATGAACAAATCGTTTATGATTCGTCTCTCATATTCGATCTGGATAATGGGAAAAGAATTTGCCTCTCTCCACAACCAGTGATGGGTTTTGAATTGACCTTTGACCAGCAAAAGATGAAAAGCATAACGGAGGGGTATCACAAACGTATGGTTCTTGAATGATTCACAAAAGCTGTTTCTCCTTCTGGTGGCCCGTGTGCCGTGCTAAAATATCCAGCTTATAGTTCAAGTATTTGAAATCAAGGTGTATGAGAGCAGAGCGATCGATTCCTTCAACAATCGATTTTGCAAACTCCCAAATCGAATCTTTCATAGGTGCAGCGCTTTTTTCGGCAATCAATGTCAAGGCTTCGAAGATTGCACCAATGACAGAGACATCCTGTTTCCCATAATGGCGGATCTGGTAGAAACTTTTATACAAGACCTGTGAAAATTCACCTGTGTTCAGGATGACACGCAGGTTTTTTTCACTGTCATAGATATAAGGTTCCTCCAGTGACGTTTGAGCCAGTCTGGAGAGGATTTTACCCAGTCTCTGTATACAGGTGATGGCTGTGTAAGGGTCATTGACGGCAGGTGAGATGGCACGAAGGGCGATTTCTGTCAGCTTCTGGATACCATATTCGATATCTTGCTCAGTGGTCCTTTGCGTACCAACGCGTATATTTTGCAAATAATCCTCTATATCAAACGAGCGATCATCCAAAGACCAATAAGAAAAAAGGACCGTACCTTCATCTACATAGTCTCCAATGTTCTTTTCGAAACGGATGAGTAAATCATTTCTTGTTGCCAGTTTCACCATCTTGTCCAAATCAATGAATTGAAGATAGCCTGAGAATTCAGAGGATGCTTTCCCGCATTCCTTTGTTTTGTATTCTTCATTTTCCCAGCTCGACCAAGGGGAGGAGGGAGATGAAACCAGATCGGATCTGTCATCTTTATGGGATGATAGAATGGAAAGACAGTTGTCTGTGATATCCTGAATGAGGTTGTTGACCTGAATCCAAGTGCCTACATGATGGATGAAATAGACAAAAAATCCGAGACATAATGCGGATAAGGAAACGGACAACGAAGGGATCACTAAAAAGCTCCGTTGATCGGAAATGTTCATCCATAGCAGGACGAGGACGAAATACAAAAAAGATCCGATAAATATTCCCAACACTCTTCGTGTCACCATATCACTTAAAAAGTTATCGAGTGTACGAGGGGAATATTGCGCTAGATAGGTAGATAAGAGTACCATGATTGATGAAAATGTGATGGCTGTCATCGTCAGGATCGAAGTCGCTAATGCGCTAAGAATCAACTGGGTGGTGTTGCGATCGGTAATCATGAAGCCTGGGAAATGCATATGGAATTGCCTCAAATCCATCCAAAAATCCACTTCTACGGATAGATAGGCAAGCAAGACAGCAATCAAACTATAAAATGTAGGAAGATACCAGAAGCTTTGATGGATCTTATGTAATGAAATCTTTAAATACATCTTCCGCTCACCTCACAATTCATCTAACCTATTCTTCCTCTAAAAAAGAATTTTATGAAAGGCGTGTATGATTTCTCATCAATTACTCACTTTCGGTAAAATGGAATCGATCAGTTTAAAATTTAGGCTGTATTCGTAAACTTTGTAGCTCTTGAAAGTCGTTGATTTCCGCTCCAGGATGCTCGCTTTCCGCGGGGCGTGCGGTGAGCCCACTCGTCGCCTTGCGACCTCAGGAGTCTCCTTTTCAAGGAAGCATTTGTGCTCCTGCGTCTACAAGAAAGTCCTGTCGAAGCGAGCTTCCTCGTCGCATGCCTTGCGAGGAGACTATTCAGGTAGTAGGCACGCTGACCCCGCAGGAGTCTCGCACCTTGCTCTCCAATCAACTTGCACAATGTGAGTTTTTTAAAATGACTCAAAAACAACAATCTTTTAGAAAAGAGCCAAAATTTAAGAGGAGTCTGTCGTTGCTTCAGAAAGTTGTGATTGATCCTCCTGCTATAAAGAACTGCGGGTTTCCAAAGTTCACGGATCTGTGTGTCCGTATAATAGCGGTTCTGCGAAATATACGGATAGAAAACCTGTCTTTGTGACCGTATAATAGCGGTTCTGCGAAGTATACGGATAGAAAAACCGTCTTTGTGACCGTATAATAGCGGTTCTGCGAAATATACGGATAGAAAACCTGTCTTTATATCCGTCAAACTCCGATTCTCCCGTTTTCACGGAATGAAAGCTTCTCACATGTACATGGATGTACTTGGTTCACGTTCACACAATTCGTGGTGGTATTTAGTCGAAGGTCATTATTTTCGTTGGCTCGCTTTCTCGCCTTTGTGTATTAAATTTAGTTTGGAGCTATGATATTCCATTACAGTTTTGGGCATCTTTAATGCAATTTAACTTGCTGATATTCTTTTTCGCGACCGATGGTTTTTGCAAGGCGCATGATTTTTTCATTGATGAACTGTTTATCCCACTCTAACAATACATCTGCTTCAATTCCTTCAATGAAATAGACAGCAAAATCCCAGACAATTTTATGGAGCGAACGATCAAGGATATTCCGTTCAACAATCCCATGCAGTACGGATATAGTAGATGCGCACACCGAGACATCTTCACGCGCATAGTGGCGAAGCTGATAAAACGCTTTATAGAGCAGTTCCCGATAAGATTGGATATCCAGAATCACCCTTAAATTGTTTTCTTCATCGTAATAATAAGGCTTTGGAAACATGATTTCTCCCAATTCAGATAAAATCGTTCCGATCCGATTGATGGAGTTGATCGCCGTATGTGGATCGTTGATACCTGGTGAAATAGCTCGAAGTGCAATCTCAACCAATTTCTGAATACCAAATTCAACATCCTGAACCGTATTCCTTTCAGTACCGATCAAAAAGCATTCCTCGTATCGTGTTTCAGCTTCTTTAGTTAAAGAATCAGTATCAAGAAAGGAATACAATGGTGTCTCTTTAAAGACATAATCGCCGATCCTGCGTTCTACCTTGAGGATCTCATCGTTTTTTGTTGCTTTTTCCAATATTGGTTCTAGTTTGATCATTTGCAAATAGCCTGATGTAGGAGCATTGATCGTAACCTTACGCTTTTTTTCAAGATCATTGATGTTTTCTTTTACGGATATCTGTTTCGATTTTGCCTGATCGACCCCTAAGTGGAAGCTGTTACGGATCGTTTCTTGTGTCCGAGTTGTGATTTTGTCAATTAGATTGTTGACCTGAGTCCATGTTGCCACATGGTGGATGAAAAAGACGAAGAACCCAAGGCAAACAATCGCCCAAATGACGGCAATACCTGGACCAAGGAATAATTTCTTATCACTGAGATCCTTAAGAAAAAGCAATAAAAGCAATGAGTAGATGAATCCACCAGTAAAAACACCTAGGACCCGTTGTGTAACGACATCACTGATGAAATCCTGCAATGTCCTTGGTGAAAACTGGGATGAATATGTAGTCAACACGACCATGATTGAAGAGAATGTGATGGTCGTCATTGTGAGAACCGATACAGCAATCGCATTCAAAATGGTTTGTCCGAGCTTAACATCGGTCATCAAGGCGTTCGGCACATATTTTGCGATGATCTTCGTAGGGATCGCTTCTTCCAGATACATGCTCAACATCGCCATGAAAAGCGCTAGGACACCATAGAAGATGGGTAAGAACCAGAAGCTGTGTCTAAATTTAAGCCAATAGTCATTAAGTTTCATTTCCTCATCCTTCTTTCTACCCCTATTTATATCCAAAAAGAAGAAGCACCAACCGATATGGCTGATGCTTTCTTTCTATTTTATCAATTTATTAACCAGTGAATTCTTGAGAGAACATTTTACCGTATGGTCCGCCGTCAACAATTCCGATACCAATCTTCGTGTATTGGCTGCCAAGAATGTTTTTGCGGTGTCCATCAGAGTTCATAAGAGAAGTGTGTGCACCCTCTACTGAACTGTTTCCAGCAATGTTTTCACCTGCAGTGTTATATTCGATGCCGAATTGCTTCATCATATCAAATGGAGAACCATATGTTGGTGAATCATGACTGAAGTAGTTGTTATCGATCATGTCTTTTGATTTTGCACGTGCCATTTTTGTCAATTCTGGATCGACTTCCAATGGTTTTAGTCCAGCTTTTTCACGTTCCTGGTTCACAAGGTCAACCATTTGCTGCTCATCAGCAGTAAGTTGGAATTCACCTTCTGCAGCAGGCTGTTCAGATTGTTGTTGCTCAGTATTAGGCTGCTCTTGTGGAGTTGCCTTTTGCTCAGGGGCAGGAGCCGCTTCTTCTTTTGGAGCTGGCTCTTCAGCTTTAGGTTCATCAGCTTTAGGTTGCTCTTGTTTTGGAGCTTCCTGTTTTTGCTCACCTTGTTGGTCTTGTGCTTTCTTCAACGCTTCTTGGATTTTCTCTTGAAGCGCTGGGTCAAGCTCTTTACCCTTCAAGCAATTTTGGATGTATTCTTGCACTTTGTCTTGATCTACTTGACCAAGAACAACTTGTTTTTTCACATGTACTTGAGGCTGTTCAGCACCTGTAGATGCTTGACCAATGCCTGCGTTAACCCCAAAAATTGATGCAGATAGTAAAGAAGTAATAAGAAGTTTTTTGAACAATTTTTCCTACCTCCTAATTTTTTATAGTTACATAGACACATTTCGACTATGAAACTATTTGATGGGGGTTAGGAATTAATTGGAAATCACAATAGGTTTAGTTTGTATTCATATGGTCAATAATAATTGGTTAAGGAAAACTTGGAACTTGATAGCGAAAACTGCGATTTGTTTTCGAATACTATGAGGGATGAGCGGGAATTTAAGGAGGAGTCTGTTTTGTATCCAGAATTAGAAAAGTATAAACAACTGAAAAAACAATATGAAGAACAATTGCAACGTTTAAAGATAGACCAAGATGACTTAGAGGAAGAAAAAGAGAAGATGCTTCAAAAGTATGAGGATCTGCTTGGGAATTTCGGAGGCAGAGGTACGGTCGATCGATATAACAAAGAAAATGTTTCATCGTTACGATCAGAAATTCAAGAACTGACAGAAGAGCTTGGAGATGTGCTTGAAGAGACATCTCACCTGTCACGAGAGCAAAAAGAAAGGCTGAACGAATGGATGGAACCTTTGAAAAAAGGGTTGGATCGTGAAGTGATGGCTGCAAAGCAGCATTTGAAAATAAAAAAGGATGAGTTCCGTCGTTATCGTATTGAAATGCTGCTCTTGATGCAACAGGTTTTTGAAATCGAAGAGTACATACACGACGTTCATCTTTCATATACTGAAGCTTGTCAGGATTACTTGACGAATCAAGACCGGCAAACATTGCAGCTGCAAGCGATCGGTGTACGGCAGGATGTAAAACTGATGCTTGAGGAATTACAGGAAGACCTCGACTATGTAAACAAGTATGGAAAGATGCCAGAGTGGTTTCAGGAGGAAGTGAAATCGAAGGCATGATTTTAAGCAAAGGATTCGTGCAGAATTTCTCATGATTACAAACTTCACGAAAAAATAAGCCACAACAGGGGGGTGTTGTGGCTTTTTACTCCGTACAAGATTGGAAGGGTAATAGTAATTACATAAAGCGTTCGTAATTAACTATTTAGGATTAGGGGAAGTACAATTAGGTTTAATATACAAACGCTGTACCTACAATAATTAGCAAGATGAACAATACTAAGATTATGGAAAATCCAGTACCGTGAGAGTGACTTATGCTAATGCCCCCTTCGAACACTGCTCCAGTGAGAGTTCCTCACACTAATACAATATGCTCGTAAACACACTTGGTATGGACAAGTGCATTAGGACAAATATGGAATTTTATGATTTCAAAGGATTTTTTTCGTTTTTTTTTTAGGAAATTGCTGTATTCGCAAACTTTGTTGCTCTTGAAAGTCGTAGATTTCCGCTCCAGGATGCTCGCTTTCCGCGGGGCGTGCGGTGAGCCAACTCGTCGCCTTGCGATCTCAGGAGTCTCCTTTTCAAGGAAGCATTTGTGCTCCTGCGTCTACAAGAAAGTCCTGTCGAAGCGAGCTTCCTCGTCGCATGCCTTGCGAGGAGATTATTCAGGTAGTAGGCACGCTGATCCCGCAGGAGTCTCGCACCTTGCTCTCCAATCAACTTGCACAAGGTGAGTTTTTAAAAATGACTCAAAAGCAACCATCTTTTAGAAAAGTGCCAACGAAATTAAGTTCCATAAAATAAATCTGGGTCGAAAAACTGGATGTAATGATCGTATGAACACTCAATATGACCAATCTGGCGTGAAATACTGGATTTAGTGACCGTATGAGAAACAAATTGCTTAATTTTTCTTGAAGAATCAACAAAATCTTATGAGACTAAAGCGCTATATCAATATAACGGATAATAGGACTTTAATCCCCTTTCGACAATAAATGTTTTGTTTTCAACTTAAAAGGATATAGTTGCTTATACCAACATATTTATTGCAAAGGGGAGCTTAACACATGAAACAAATTGTAAGGGGTATCGTACTGATTTTAGTCAGCGTAGTCGGTTTTAACTGGTGGGATACGCTTTTAAGTTCAACTAAGATCCATGAAGCTCAATCCACACTTTTCTTTTATTCGGTTCCATATATCCTTTCATTCATGCTTGCGATTATCGGTGTAAGTTCGATTACATATGGCATGGGTTCATATAAAAAAGATCAATCAGATTTTGAAGAAACAGCCTGAATATAGGCTGTTTTTATTTTTTGCAAAAATAAGCAAGATATGCGTTCTAGACCCCTGAATTACCAAAAAATCATAGGGTTTTTGTATATGAACTTGGTCAACCTAATCATACATCCCTAGAAAATGGGGTATGATAATGAGGAAAATCACCACTGCAATCGCATTTGCAATGTTCGTTGCAGGGTGCAGCAATTCCGTTGCGATTTCAGAGCAACCGAAAAAGGCAACTTCCTCATTTAAAGAAATTCAAACTGTTGAAGCAATCAAAAAAGAAAAGGTCCTGTTACAGGTTCCTTTAATCAAACAGTTACCTGAATTACCAAGAGGATGTGAAGTCACCAGCCTTGCAATGTTATTGCGACATGCAGGAATAAATGTTGATAAAATGACCCTGGCAAAAGAGGTCAGAAAAGATCCAACACCTTACCAAAGAAAAAATGGTATAACTTATTTCGGCAATCCAAATCAAGGTTTTGTCGGAAATATGTATGATATAAATAAACCAGGATTAGGTGTATATTCAAAACCAATCGCTGATTTAGCTGAGCGATATCTCCCTGGGCGAGTAGTCAATCTCACAGGATCGGATTTTGAGGAAGTCATGCAGCATGTTGAACAAGAAAAGCCTGTATGGGTCATTAATAATACCTGGTTCTCCAGGGTACCAGCAAAGTATTGGGTCCAATGGCAGACTCCTCAAGGAAAAATGAACATCACCTATAAAGAACATTCCGTTTTGATCACTGGCTACGATGAACAAAACATTTATTTCAACGATCCTTTGGCGGGTATGAAAAACCGGAAAGTCCCAAAAGCCCAATTCCAAAAAGGATGGGAGCAGATGGGACGCCATGCGATCACATATAAGTGACCTGAAGAGTGATTCTTCATGGTCACTTTTTAAAAGTGGTTCATGAAGCACTTACAAGCATTTTTCGGGTTGGAAGTATCATATGAAACACTCATGGAACTCTGACTAATTTTGCAAAAATCAATAATAAGGTATAACAAAGCCAAGTAAAAACCGCCCTGAAAGCATGGGCGGTTTTCAATAACTGCTATTTCATTTCTTTACTGGTTTGTCCACTATAGCGGCTTAATTTTTCCCTGATTGACTGCCGGAGTTCTTCTGATTTCGCCGAGGAATAAGAATCCAAAAGCTCGTTGATCTGGTCCTGGCGGATGCCATTGCTCCACATTACATATGAACGATATTCGGTGCTCTTTAAATATTTTTTCAACATGTTATATTCAGGTCCGAAGTAGTAGGTGAGGTCGCAGTGGAACTCGATCATGTCATTCAGGTCGACAGCCAAAATCGTATCATCCAGTAAATACAGGGATGCCTCTTTTTTCCTCATCAATACAGGGACGGCATAAAGCTCATGTTCTTCAAGGACACCATGTGAAGTAGGTAAGAATAAATACGGTGTGTTTTCGCTATCAAAGCCTACAAAAAAGTCAGCGGCAGATTCTTGTAAAGTCGGTTGACGAAGCATCGTGCATTGGACGAGCAAGCGTTGAGATTCGATCATTCCCGGTTCCCCCTCGGTTTTTCGTTTAAGTATCAACAGAATGTCCACAATAAAGCTTTTTTATACACACGTTTGGAAGATTAATAGAGTCTGAAGACAACTTGTCCATTTTCGACTTGTCATTGACAAAGGAACGAGAAACCGTTTACACTAAAAATAGTATTATTGAATTACGAAAATTATGAAAGAAGTTGGCCAAAATGCGAGATTTATTTTTGCATCGAATTCAAATTCCAATAAAATCAATAGAATGCAGGAAGCCGTTGATCGATTGAAAAATCGGATCAGCGGCTTTTTTGATTGGATTTTATCTCGCTAAATTGGTAGTGCAATAGGAAGGGGGAGGTCAAATGATCACATTGACAGGGAATACGTTGACATTAAAAGAAATTTATCACGTGTTATTTGAAGGAGAACAGGTTCAAGCATCAGCCGAGAGTATGGAGAATGTTAAAGTGAGCCGTAAATCCGTCGAAAAGATCGTGTCCAATAATGAAGTTGTCTATGGAATCACGACCGGATTCGGAAAAATGAGTGACGTGTGGATTGATCAGTCACAGGTTGAAGCACTTCAGCTTAATTTGATCAGAAGTCATGCCTGTGGAGTGGGAGAGCCATTTCCAGAGATCGTCAGCAGGGCGATGCTTCTTTTAAGGACGAACGCTTTATTGAAGGGATATTCAGGGGTCCGTGTTGAAGTCATCAATTTATTGATTGACTGTATCAATAGTGGGATCCATCCAATTGTTCCGCAGCAAGGCTCGCTAGGAGCAAGCGGTGATCTAGCACCATTATCACATCTGGCGCTTGTACTCATCGGGGAAGGTGAAGCTTACTATAAAGGAAAAAGGGTGAGCGGAGAAGAAGCATTAGAAAGAGAAAATCTAACCCCGCTTGTGTTAAGTGCGAAGGAAGGTCTCGCTTTGATCAACGGGACACAAGCGATGACCGCCATGGGGGTAGTCGCTTATCTGGAGGCAGAAAAACTTGCATATCAAAGTGAACTGGTCGCAGCAATGACCTTAGAAGGGTTGAGAGGAATTACAGATGCGTTTGAGGAAGAAATCCATCAGGCGAGAGGATATCCCGAACAGGTCGGTGTCGCACAGCGGATCAGGATGTATATCAAACAAAGCAGGCTTTCGACAAAGCAAGGGGAAGTAAGGGTCCAGGACGCTTATTCATTGAGGTGTATTCCGCAAGTCCATGGCGCTACATGGCAAGCGTTGAACTATGTAAAAGAGAAGCTTGAGATTGAAATCAATGCTGCAACGGATAATCCCCTGATATTCGATTACGGGAACAAAGTGATATCCGGAGGAAATTTCCACGGTCAGCCGATTGCGATTGCCATGGATTTATTAAGCATTGCCATCGCTGAACTTGCGAACATTTCAGAGCGCCGCATCGAGAGGATGGTCAATCCACAGTTGAATGATCTCCCAGCATTCTTATCGGCGGATCCTGGAGTGGAATCAGGGGCGATGATCCTCCAATATGCTGCGGCTTCACTTGTTTCAGAAAATAAAACGCTGGCACACCCATCGAGCGTGGATTCGATTCCTTCGTCTGCGAACCAGGAAGATCACGTAAGTATGGGAACAATCGGTTCGCGTCACGCATACCAGGTCATCCAAAACACGCGGAATGTGCTTGCGATCGAATGGTTTTGCGCAATGCAAGCGGTTGAATTTAGAGGAGTTGAAAGGATGGCGCAGCGGACACGGAAAGCGTTTGACCGGGGAAGAGGAATTGCCCCGAGCATTACCGGAGACCGTGTATTCGCCAAAGACATTGAAAAGCTGTCACAGGATTTAAAGGAAGCCAATTGGCTTGGCATTTTAATTGAACAATAAATTTATTCCGAAATGGAGGGTTTTAAAATGACAAAAATCAAAGCGCCTAGAGGAACGACATTGAATACGAAAGGGTGGGTGCAGGAAGCGGCTTTGCGAATGCTGATGAACAATCTGGACCCTGAAGTGGCAGAAAAGCCTGAAGAACTCGTCGTTTATGGAGGGATCGGAAAAGCTGCACGAAATTGGGAAAGCTTTGATGCGATTGTCGAATCACTTAAGGATCTGGAAAACGATGAAACGTTGATGGTGCAATCCGGAAAGCCGGTCGCAATATTCAAGTCGCATGAAAACGCACCGCGTGTGTTGATTGCTAATTCCAATCTCGTACCAGCCTGGTCGAATTGGGAAACATTCCGGGATCTCGAGAAAAAAGGGTTAATGATGTATGGACAAATGACAGCGGGAAGCTGGATCTATATCGGAACCCAGGGGATTTTACAAGGAACGTATGAAACCTTCGCGGAGGCAGCTAGAAAGCATTTTGGCGGAACCCTCGCTGGTACTTTGACCGTAACTGCTGGACTTGGTGGAATGGGTGGCGCCCAGCCGCTTGCGGTCACGATGAATGATGGAGTCGTCATTGCAATCGAATGTGACCCGCATCGAATCCAGCGCAGAATTGAAACGAGGTATTGTGATACGAAAGCTGAGACGCTTGATGAAGCCTTGAAATTGGCAAAAGAAGCGATGGCGAAAAAAGAACCGCTTTCGATTGCTCTGCTTGGAAATGCGGCAGACATTTTACCTGAGCTTGTTAGACGCGGCGAAATTCCAGATCTTGTGACCGACCAGACTTCGGCCCATGATGTTTTGAATGGGTATTTGCCAATTGGATTCACTTTAGAAGAGGGCGAAGAATTACGGAAACGGGACCAAGAAACGTATATCTCAAAATCAAAAGAAAGCATCAAGCAACATGTGGAAGCGATGGTTGACCTGCAAAAGGCAGGGGCGGTCGTTTTTGACTACGGAAACAATATTCGTCAAGTTGCAAAAGATGAAGGATACGAAAATGCATTCGATTTCCCAGGATTCGTACCAGCCTTCATCCGACCGATGTTCTGCGAAGGAAAAGGACCATTCCGTTGGGCAGCGCTCTCAGGTGATCCTGAAGACATCCATGCGATTGATGAGGTGATCCTCAAGGAATTCGCACATGATGAACATTTGTGCAAATGGATCAAGATGGCACAGGAGAAAGTTGCGTTCCAGGGACTACCGTCTCGTATTTGCTGGCTAGGTTACGGGGATCGTGCCAAACTTGGGAAAATCATCA
This sequence comes from Pseudalkalibacillus sp. R45, assembly GCF_052246725.1. NCBI lineage: Bacteria > Bacillati > Bacillota > Bacilli > Caryophanales > Fictibacillaceae > Pseudalkalibacillus > Pseudalkalibacillus sp. R45. Next base: position 14,626 of record NZ_JBQQCL010000012.1, read on the forward strand.
ATGATATGGTCGAAAGCGGTAAAGTTAGTGCTCCAATCGTCATTGGTCGTGACCACCTTGACTGTGGTTCAGTCGCCTCCCCGAACAGGGAAACGGAAGCGATGAAAGACGGCAGTGATGCCATCAGCGATTGGCCGATATTGAACGCGTTGATCAATGGCGTCAACGGGGCAAGCTGGGTTTCTGTCCATCACGGCGGTGGTGTCGGAATGGGATACTCACAGCATGCTGGTATGGTCATTGTAGCGGACGGTACGAAGGAAGCAGGAGAAAGACTGGAACGCGTATTAACGTCTGACCCTGGTATGGGCGTGGTAAGACATGCAGATGCAGGTTATGGTTTAGCAATTAAGACAGCAAAGGAGAAGGGTGTCCGAATCCCGATGCTGGATAAGAGTAATGTAAGCGAAAGGAGTGGCGTATAATCATGACATTGAATGCAGATTTACTTTTGAAGAATATCGGTCAGTTACTGACGATGCAAGGAGAAGAAGGCATCCGTAAAGGTGAAGCGATGAAACAGATCGGGTTGATCGAAAAGGCTGTCGTAGCCGTGAAAGATGAGAAGGTCGTCTACGCAGGCCCGGCTGATCAGGCTCCATCTATTGAAGCAGAAGAAGAGATCGATTGTGAAGGGAAACTTGTAACACCAGGTTTAGTCGATCCGCACACCCATCTTGTGTTCGGGGGATCACGCGAGCATGAACTCGCCCTTAAACAGCAGGGCGTACCATACCTGGAAATCCTGAAACAGGGCGGGGGCATTTTATCAACGGTTAAAGCCACGCGCGAGACAGACGAAGAAACTCTTTATGACAGAGCCGTCTTCCATTTGGAGCGGATGCAAAGCTACGGGATTACGACGATGGAAGCGAAAAGCGGCTATGGGCTGGATGCAGAAACAGAGCTCAAGCAGCTTCGTGTCCTCAAAAGGCTCCAGGAAAACCAGAAGACAGACATCGTATCAACATATCTAGGCGCGCATGCGATTCCGAATGAATATAAAGGGAAGTCTGAAGCGTTTCTAGATGAGATGATCAACGTGATGGAAACCGTAAAAGAACAAGAGCTGGCAAGCTTCGTTGATATTTTCTGTGAAACAGGCGTCTTTACTGTCGAAGAGTCTCGACAGTATCTTCGTAAAGCAAAAGAAATGGGCTTTGACGTCAAAATCCACGCTGATGAAATCGATCCTTTAGGCGGAACTGAAATGGCCTGCGAAGTCGGCGCGATATCAGCTGATCATTTAGTCGGAGCATCGGAAGAGGGGATCCGAAAATTAGGTGAAACAAACACGATTGCAGTCCTTTTGCCCGGAACGACCTTTTATCTGAATAAAAATGAATTCGCGAAAGCGCGGGAGATGATCGAAGCGAATGCGGCTGTAGCGCTTGCGACAGATTTTAATCCAGGAAGCTCTCCGACCGAAAATCTGCAGTTCATCATGAATCTGGCGGCATTGAAATTAAAGATGACACCGGAAGAAATTTGGAATGCGGTAACGGTAAATGCAGCGTATGCGATCGGGTGTGGCGAACAGGCTGGGAAAATTGAAGAAGGACGTAATGCAGACATGGTGATCTGGGATGCTCCTAACTATCTCTATCTTCCTTATCATTATGGCGTGAATCATGTCAGGACTGTGTTGAAGAATGGGGAAACGCTCTTTGAAAGGGGAGAGCGTGTTGGCAAAGTTTCCGTATCTTAAGAAAGCTGGAGAAGCAGGATTTACAGACTCTCAGGTCATAAAAGCACATGAAATCGTCCGTGGATGGGATGAAGAAAGCCAGGTAAGTGGGATTGGTCTTTTAGGAGCTCCATTATCGAAGCCTTCGATCAGTCTATCTGGTGCCTCGCAAACACCAGGTGTGATCCGGCAGATGTTTTCAGCACTCTCGACCTATGCGATTGAACAAGAAAAGGACCTGGCAGAGGAGACGATCACCGATTTTGGAGATGTGGAAATGCATCTCACGGATATTCCTGCCTCACATGATCGAATCTATCAAACTTTTTCAAGCATATTAAAAGATCAGCCGACTATGGTTCCAATCATATTAGGCGGCGATCATTCAATCAGTTATCCAAGCATCAGAGCGTTTTCCGAGAACAGAAAAAAAGTAGGAATCATCCAATTCGATGCACATCATGATCTTCGTAATCGTGAGGATGGAGGGACTGGTAACGGTACGCCATTCCGTGCGCTTATTGAAGAAGGGGTTATTAAAGGGGATCAATTGATACAGATCGGAATCCGCAACTTTTCAAATAGCCAGCCTTATCATGAGTATGGCAAGGAACATGGTGTCACGATCCATACGATGAAAGATGTACGCGAAAAGAGCATGACGGAAATTTTACGCCAATCTATCAATCAACTAAAAGAGAAGGTCGATGTCATCTATGTTTCGTTGGATATGGATGTTCTCGACCAGGCTTTTGCACCTGGTTGTCCGGCAGTAGGACCAGGTGGAATGACGAGTGATTGCTTACTAGAGGGGATCGAAATGCTCGCAAAAGAGCCGATGGTCAAGGGGATGGACATCGTCGAAATTGATCCGACAGTCGATTTCCGGAACATGACAAGTAAACTGGCAGCATTCGTCATTCTGACTTTCATGCTGCATCGGGCATAAGAAAACAAAGCTATAACTGCCATCAGAAAAGAGCGTAGACAACATCCGTAGACTCCTGCGGGAACAGCACGAGTCGAAGACCCCGGAAGAAAGCGGTCTGTGCTTTCTGAGGAGGCTGAGGCCGTGCCCGCGGAAAGCGAAGGATGTTGACGAAGCGGAACCTTCATATATTGCTCAATAAGAAAACCCGGACAAATTGTCCGGGTTTTCTATTGATCAAAGTCGCATTTGCCGTTGACTCGATCAATACAACTTGCCTTGTCGGAACAGTACCGTAGATAGCTTCATAACGGCCTGGATGTAACAATTCTCTCTTAGCGGGAAAGGATCTCCGAAAAATTGAGGCAAAATGGTATCCATCGTTGATTGCATTTTTTCAAAGAGCATATCGAACACCTGCTCTTCACTATAGAACTGTGTTTCTCGGCCTTGCAGCCATTCGAAATAGGAAACGATGACACCACCAGCGTTGGCAAGGATATCGGGAACGATGATAACGCCGTTGTCCGCTAAATATTCATCGGCTTCACCCGTAACAGGGGCGTTGGCGCCTTCAACGATAATTTTCGCTTTAACCTGTGCCACATTATCTTTATGAACTTGGTCCTCTAGTGCAGCTAAGACTAACACATCGACATCCAGGTAAAGTACTTTTTCACGATCAAGGATCTCCGCTTTCATTTCCAACCCATTCAGTTCGTCTTCTGTAGTAGGAAGATCTCCTTCATTATTAGCGGTAAAATCAACAAGTGCAGGGATATCAAGACCTTCCGGATTAAATAAAGTAACATTACGATCACTTACGGCTACGATTTTGTTGTTCAAATGGGAACATCGAGAGGCTTCTAGAGCTGCAACTGAGCCGACATTTCCGAACCCTTGTACGGCCATCTTCAGTGGTTTTCCGCCATGGTCCAATGCAGTCTTTGCAAACGGATTCTCTTGTGCATCAAGCCATTCCCTTTTTCCGTTCAGAAAATCCGACATCATATAACGGTAGGTGAAATAGACACCTTTTCCAGTTGCTTCTCTTCTTCCCAATGAACCACCATTGATGATGCTTTTTCCGGTAAAGCTCCCTCGGTAAGTTGTTCCTGGCCGGATGCTCTTATATTCAGCCATCATCCAATCCATTTCACGATCTCCCGTCCCCATATCTGGTGCAGGGATATCCTTATCAGGACCAAGAATGTCACTGAAATAATGCACATATTTTTTACAGATTTGATGCAGTTCTTTGACTGTATATGTTCTTGGATTGAGGACTACTCCGCCCTTTCCGCCGCCGAAGGGGACTTCATGAAGGGCGTTCTTCAATGTCATGAGTGAAGCAAGGTTCGTGACTTCATCTTCATTGACAGATTCATGAAACCGGATCCCGCCTTTGTACGGTCCCAAAGTATTGTTGTGTTGGACACGAAAAGATGGGATCCGTACCACTTTCCCGTTTTCTAAAGCAATACGTAGAAACGATTTATGTATATGGTTCGGTGTTGAAAGAATCGCAGTAAGAGAAGTGAAAGCTTGTTCTCGATCCTGTTCCTTCAAATCTGGTAAAAAGGTCTCGTCTTCTAGTAATGCATCTAATGAGTGTTGGACAATTGAACCAGTCTGACTTGCCATATAGAAAACCTCCTATCAAATGTTTGGCTATATAAAGTATATCAATCTTTTCCCGCCATTTAAAAAGATAAACACTTGCTTAACTAGGATGGTGTTACTGTTATCAAAAAACAGACATAGAAATAAATCCTACATTTTACATAGTTTTGAAAATCAAATAAACCCCACTTATTCCTCATTATATACTAGGTCAAATGTAATACGATTAAACTACAGAAAAATCAAAATATTCCTAAAATGTAACAAAAACCGAGGGAGGAAAGGGAATGAAAAAGAAACATGTTGTCGCATCAGCAGTGTTAGCAACAAGTATGTTATTGACATCCTTAGGAGGTGCAAGCGGAGCGGAGCCAGGTAAAAAGCTGCAGCAAGCGAAGAATCCTAACTTTGCAGCCGCTATGGTCAACAAAAACCAAAACAAACTATTCGATAACTTAGAGTCGATGCTTACGGAAAAGAAAGCTTCAGAAAAGGTTGAGGTCATCATCCAATTTGATAATTCAATGGCTAATCAAAAGGCTCATGAAGCGATCATGAAGAAAGTCGGAAAGTTCGATACAACATTCAAATTCGATAAAGCGATCAATGGGGTAGCTGCAACTTTGACGAAAAAGCAGATCGAGCGACTTGAAAGAATCCCATTCGTTAAATCGGTTGAATATGATGCTCCTGTAAAAGCATTCAATGGAACAGCAAATACATGGTTCGGGACAGAAAAAGCAAGAGCGGATTACGGATTGACTGGAGATGGCGATGGAAATGTCAATTCGTATTCAATGGATGATCAGGTGGTAGCCGTCATTGATACAGGAATCGATGCAAGCCACGTCGATCTCGATGAAGGAAAAGTCATCGGATGGAAGGACCTTGTCAACAATCGTACGACCCCTTATGACGATCAAGGTCATGGAACACATGTGGCAAGTACTGTAGCTGGTGACGGGGATGGAAATCCGACGCATAAAGGTGTGGCTCCAGGGGCTGCATTAGTTGGTGTCAAAGTATTGGACAGCCAGGGCAGCGGAAGTATGAGTACAGTAACTGCTGGGATCGAATGGGCAGTAGAAAATAAAGATGTTTATGGCATTGAAGTATTAAGCTTAAGCCTAGGAACATCCGCGAGCTCGGATGGTACGGATTCGACTTCCCAGGCAGTCAATAATGCAGTAGATGCTGGACTAGCTGTAACGGTTGCTGCAGGGAATGCAGGACCTAGTAAGGAAACGATCGGTTCCCCAGGGGCTGCTGATAAAGTCATCACAGTAGGAGCTGGTGCTGACCTTGGAGAAGGCGGCTATTTCCTGGCTTATTTTTCAAGCCGTGGAGAAACAGCTGATGGACGTATCAAGCCTGACGTTGTTGCACCAGGGTATAATCTGACTGCAGCAGAAGCAAATAGCGGAAATGGTTATGTGACCTATTCAGGAACCAGTATGGCGACTCCGTTCACTGCCGGTACGATCGCATTGATGCTTGAAGCGAATCCTTCGCTTACACCGAATCAAGTGAAAAATATCATTGCAGGTACAGCGGAAGACTGGGGTCCGGCAGGTAAAGATGTCGATTATGGACATGGTTTCCTGGATGGCTTTGAAGCAATCAGCGATGCTGGCAATCTATCAGGAACAAACATTACGAAGCCGAATCACTTTGCTGAACAGAATTCTCTAGGTGGATCTGGTGCAGCAGATACGTATCAATTCAATGTGGATAATACGAACTATCCAGCCGCTGTAACACTGATCATCCCGGATTGGCAGCCTGGCTTCCTATGGTGGGGAAGTGAACCTGACTTTGATGTCTATCTCTATAACCCATCAGGTCAGCAGGTTGCAAAAGCAGAAGGTACTGAACGACAAGAAACGCTTACGTTCAATCCGACTGCGACAGGAACGTATACGTTAAAAGTATCCTCTTATGACGGCAGCGGAACCTACTACTTAGACTTGAGTGCAGGGACGGATGGTCTGAACCTGACTTCCAATCAATAAAACTAGTAACACAAGATGGCTTGCTCCGGCAGGTCATCTTTTTTTGTACAATGAATGCTTTGATTCAAACTCAAGTGGAAGAATCATCCATACATTCCTCTCCCTTTTTTATATAAAGTTAAAAAAGCACAAAATCTATCGAATAATTATGAAAAAACAAATAATCTATGCAAAAATGGGTAATCACCTCTATCTGAAATCTGAATTATCCGAATAAATCAAAAAATATTACATTGGCATGAAACTTGCATATTTAAAGTGTAGCGGGCCGGATATGCAAATCGGCTCAAATACGTTGTATAGAGAGGGGATTATTTTGAACGAAAACAAGAAGGTAGTTAAAAGACCGTCATTAAAAGTAGCCATGATCCCGATCGTCTTCATGATTGTGTCCTTGTATTTCGGGATTTCAACGTTTGAACTCGATCCACACATTCCGTTGTTACTGAGCGGGGTCGTCGCTACAATCGTTGCGTTATGGCTGGGACATTCCTGGAACGATATTGAAACGTCTTTCCTAAACACCATCCGTTTGTCATTACAAGCAGTCATGATTTTGCTCATTATCGGGGCGATCATTGGATCGTGGATTGCAGCCGGAATCGTTCCAACGATGATTTATTATGGATTGGATCTATTGTCACCACAATATTTTCTTGTGTCTGCGTGTGCCATTTCTTGCGTCGTCGCTTTGGCCTCAGGGAATGCCTGGACTGCAGCAGGTACGATTGGAATTGCCATCATGGGAATCGGCCAGGGGCTGGGAGTAGATTTGGCGATGGTGGCCGGTGCTGTTATCTCAGGTGTTTATTTTGGAGATAAGGTTTCCCCATTATCTGAAACGACAAACATGGCTCCTGGGATCACTGGTGCTGAGCTTTTTGAACATATCAAGCATATGATGTATACGACTATACCTGCACTGCTCATCTCGTTGATCATCTACACTTTCATCGGTCTGCGATTCACTGAAAGTGGATCCAGTATTGCAGAAGTACAAGCTCTACAAAACCAATTGGGTGATATTTTCAACATTACTCCTTGGTTATTGCTGGCACCAGCTGCAGTCATTGTGATGATGGTTTTCAAAATGCCTGCCATCCCGGGTCTTACGATTGGAGCCGTCATCGGAGTTTTATTTGCAATCGGATTCCAAGGTATGGCTACAGGAGATGCAGTCAACGTCATGTATTATGGATTCTCGAAGGATGTTGGAATTGAAGTAGTGGACAATCTTCTTAACAATGGCGGGATGGAAAGTATGATGTACACTGTAGCTTTGATCCTGATTGCCATGTCTTTCGGAGGAATATTGGAAAAAGCAGGTATTTTGGAAGCTATTGTAGTAGCGTTGCTGTCCTTTGCGAAAAAGACGGGAAGCTTGATTGCAACGACGGTTGCTACCTGTATCGCTGCTAACATCATCGCATGTGATCAATATTTATCGATCATCTTGCCGGGGAGGATGTATTCAAAGGCTTACGAGGACCGGAACCTGCATCCGAAAAATTTGTCCAGAACGCTTGAAGATGCTGGCACGATGACATCACCGCTTGTACCTTGGAATACATGCGGAGCATTCATGTTCGCAACACTTGGTGTATCAGCATTGAGTTATGCGCCATTTGCATTTTTATGTATCCTAAGTCCGATCATCGCTGTCATTTACGGATATCTCAATTTCAAGATCGAGTACTTGCCTGAAAAATCCGAATCGACAAAAATGAATCTGGAATTTTCGGAACGGAAGCGTGCTGAAGCTTAAAAAGAATTGAAAACGATTACTTCATATAGGGAAGGAAGAGATAAAATTGAACTATGATGAAATGATCACGAGTCCTTATGATGGGGTGATTGAAGAGGTTCATATAAAAGAAAACGGAAGGATTTATGAATGGGATGCACTTTTTAAAATCCGTACCATTGGAGGAATTCTTGAAACCATTTCAGTTGGTCTTAGTGGTTCCATCAAATCCTTGGAAGTGAGCGAAGGCGAAGAAGTTATCTCCGGGATGGTACTGGCTTATGTAGCGGAGGATCTAGTTGTAGGTGGAAGTGATTGATTCCTACAGGGCCAGTTAAACAAGGAAAAAACCTAATTTTCCGAAAAATGATTATATTTGATATAATGTATCCTTAGATGCAGCCATCTTGGGAAGGAGTCAGCCGAATGAATCATACAATCATAGATAAACTGAGCCCTATTACATGTTTATCGATCAATTCCACAGAAAACGAAATCAAGAAGTCTTTAAAGAACATAAACCAGCCCTTTGTGTTCCTTACAAAGGATGATGAGTTATATGCCTATGTTTATATGGATGATTTATACAGTGCTGAAGGAAAAGATGTAAAGCTGTCTGTAGATACACTCGAAAATTATGCCATTCCGATTACGAATGTGGGCGAATGGAAGCAAGGGAAGCCGATTTCCCTGCCCTTCATTTTCCAGGTTCTCGGTGAGCATATCACACTGATTAAAGATGAAGAGGATGAATTCATTGGTTATATTCGAAGAGAGGATGCCCTGGTAGAACTGTTCCGACAGGATAATCAAAATATCAATCTACTGAAAGTCATGCTCTCTTCTATACCTATGGGCGTCTTCGTCATCGATAGCGACAAAAAAATCGTCAACTGTAACGAATCTGGTTTGAAGATGATCAAGTCAACCTATCAGCAGATGATAAACCTTCCGGCTGGGAAGACATTTAACCAGTCCCATATTGATCAAGCTTTTTCTACAGGAGAGACATTGCTCAACCAGATCCATATCACTGATGAAATGGGCTTATTGGTGGATTATAGCCCTATCCTTAATGAAAAAAAGCAAGCAGACGGTATGATCATCATTGTCCAGGACCTGCCGATGGTTGAAGAAATGGCGATGGAAATCGAATATGTGAAGGACTTGAATACAGATCTGAATGCCATTCTAGCAACCATGTATGATGAAATCCTCGTCGTTAATAAAAATGGGGAGCTCCTGCGTCACAGTGAGAATTTTATCCCTGATTTCTGGGGTGTGGACAACCTGGAAGAGCTTGTCGGAAAGAACCTTATGGAATTCGAAGCGAAAGGGATTTTCAGTCCTTCTGTCGCAAGGCTCGCACTCGATAAAAAGAAAAAGTTTTCTGTCGTACAACAGACCCCTTCCGGTAAGAGTGTACTAGCTGTAGCGAACCCAGTATTCAATGATAAGGGGGAAATCCACAGGATCATCATCGCATCAAGGGATATCACGGAAACGAAGAAATTGAAATCCGAACTGAGGGAAACGAAACGTCTTTCTAAAAATTATAAAGAAGAACTGGAGAAGTTGAAGAACAAAGATGATTTTGCCAACAAAATCATTTATTGCAGCTCCAAGATGGAACAGGTGATCAACCGGACGAAGAAACTGGCCGATTTTGATTCGACTGTCCTCATATTAGGGGAATCAGGGGTTGGGAAGGAATTGATTGCAAAAACGATCCATCGGGAAGGAAACCGCAGGGAGAAACCATTCCTTACGCTCAACTGTGGAGCCATTCCGGAAGACTTGCTCGAAAGCGAACTTTTCGGGTATACGAAAGGTGCTTTTACAGGCGCTGATACAAAAGGCAAAGTCGGATATTTCGAACAAGCGGATCAAGGCGTTCTGTTCCTTGATGAAATCAGTGAACTTCCAACACGCCTCCAGGTGAAGCTGTTGAGAGTGTTACAAGAGAAGGAAGTAACACCAGTCGGGAGCACAAAATCAATACCAGTCGATGTGCAAATCATCGCTGCTACGAATCGAAATTTGGACAAGATGGTAGAGGACGGTACCTTCAGGGAAGATTTGTTCTACCGGATCAATGTCATCCCTATTCAGATCCCTCCATTACGTGAAAGACCGGAGGATGTTCCGCTGTTGGCTTTCCATTTCATCCAGCAATTGAACGAAAAATACGACAAGAATTATCATCTATCACCTGAAGCACTTAATCTATTAGAAGTATATGATTGGCCAGGTAACATCAGGGAACTGCAAAATCTCGTTGAGAGACTTGTAGTGACAGCTGATGATGATGTAATCAGTGCAGACTTTGTAAATCAGTCACTAAGGTTCGGTGACTCGAAGAAAGCGAAGCCGATGGTTACTGGCATATTACCTCTCCAAGAAGCTCGGGAACATTTGGAGGAACAACTGATCATACTAGCTATGAAAAAACACAAGACTACTACCAAAGCGGCAAAAGCATTGGACATCAGTCAATCAGCCGTCAGCCGCAAATACCAGAAAATATTGCAGAAGCAAGAGAAAATAGAATTATAGAAAATGAAAAGCAGGTGATTCCATCATGGAATTAGCTGCTTTTTTCTTTCTGAAGATCGAATTAACGGACATGAGAGCCCTTATTTTTATTAAAAACATCGTTTCGGGATTTTAACGGACACAGGAGCTCTTATTTAGCGAATTGAAGGTGATTTCAGGTGCATTTTGAAGAAATAACGTCCCTGGTGTCCGTTAGCGATCCGGAACAAGCCTTTTTCGGATGAATAACGTCTCTGGTGTCCGTTAACCACACCTCATGCAATCATAAATAGCGTTATGCTTTTTTGCATAATTTCAAAATCTTCAAGTATTAGATTTCCCATTAATAAAAGGATTTGAAGTTGGCATGATTATTGCATTACTTATATATGAATTTAAATTCCACCTATATCAGGAGGTCAGATCATGACAAATCAACTTACTTTGAACAATTCTGTGACTACTAATCTAGATGAACTCGATAAAAGGCATTATCTTCATCCAACTACGAATCCGAAACTTCTTGTAGACAATGGGCCGAAGCTCAGATTCGCAACTGGAGATGGTATCTACGTCAGTGATGCGGAAGGGTCCCGATATATCGATGGGCTTTCGATGCTATGGAATGTCAACCTCGGCCATGGTAATGAAGAGCTTGCCGAAACCGCGAAAGAACAAATGACAAAGTTGGCATTCAGTTCTTCCTTCGCAGGTTTCTCGAATGAACCAGCAGTACGCTTGGCTGAGAAGCTCGCATCCATGGCACCAGGTGACCTGAATGCTGTTTTCTATACATCAGGGGGATCGGAATCGAACGATACTGCATTCAAGCTTTCCCGATTTTATTGGGCTCTGAAAGGACTTCCGCAAAAGAAGAAGATCATCGCATTGAAGCAATCTTATCATGGTGTGACGATTGGCGCGCAAACTGCTACAGCGATTCCGGCATTCCATACTTTTTCTGGATCGAGCATGACTGAAGTCTATCATGCAGAACCTCACCTCACGAATTGTGAATTGGGGGATAAAAGTGATCCGGACTATAAGGGATGTATCCGTGATGTGATCGAAAGGGAAGGGGCGGAAACGGTAGCGGCTGTCATTGTCGAACCAGTACAAGGTTCAGGCGGTGTGCATGTCCCGACAGACGGTTACCTGGAAGCAGTCCGTAAGCTTTGTGATGAGTTCCATGTCCATTTCATCGCGGATGAAGTCATTTGTGGATTTGGTCGCACAGGTGAAATGTTCGGTGTAGATAATTGGGGAGTCGTTCCTGACTTGATGTGTGTCGCAAAAGGGATTTCAAGCGGATACTCGCAATTAGGTGCAGTCCTTCTGAAAGATGAAATTCGTAATACATTGGTTCAATATGACGATGTGTTGGCACACGGTTTCACCTACAGTGGACATCCAACCGCATGTGCAGTGGCACTGAAGAATATCGAAATTCTGGAGCGGGACAATATTGTGGCAAATGCAAAAAACATGGAATTCGAGCTTAAGGCGGGATTCGAATATCTGAAAGAACGGCATCCGAGTGTGACGAACGAGAGGGCATTAGGGTTGTTGGCAGGATTTGAATTGTATGCAGATCGGGATAAGGGCGTACCCTTCGATTCTTCCCTTTTACCAGCGACGGAAGTGACAGAGGAATGTTTTAGAAGAAAGTTGATCCTCCGTCCGCTCGTTTCCAAGGTAGGCCGGAACATCGTAGCGATTGCACCGCCGTTGATCATCAACAGGCAACAAGTACAGGACATCGTCAATATTTTGGATGAGGCAATCACCGTGTTTGAAAAGAAATATCGATGAATCAAATTCAATGAATGCCTTCCGCTTTTCTTGCGCTCGAGGAAAAAAGTACATTCCTAACGTGTTATCCATGGAACTAAAAATCAACAGTCTTTGCTATAAGAGTTTGAATATATTACACGAAAATCCATCATTTCAAGGAGGATGAAACATGCTTTATATAAATGGAGAATGGAGAAAATCCAATTCAGGTGAAACGATAGAGGTTTATAACCCCGCTACAGGAGAACTCATTGATTCGGTTGCTTCCGGAGGTCGTGAAGAGACCCGAGAAGCGATCCAAAGTGCAAAGGAAGCGTTCAAGATCTGGAAGAAAGAGACCGGTCAAAAACGTGGTAAATACTTAGCGAGAGTAGTCGCGAAGATGAAAGAGAAAGCGGATGATATCGCGAAAACGATCACGGTGGAAATGGGGAAACCGTTACCTGATGCCAAGAGAGAGGTTGGGGGAGCAATCGCTTATCTGGATTGGTACGCTGAAGAAGCGAAACGGATTTACGGAGAGACCATACCAGCTTCCCATCCTGATAAACATTTGATGGTTTTACGGGAACCTGTAGGGGTCACGGCTGCAATTACGCCATGGAATTTCCCTGCTTCGATGATCACAAGGAAAATCGGGCCAGCACTTGCCGCAGGTTGTACGGTTGTATTAAAACCTGCACCATCAACACCACTCTCAGCAATCAAAGTTTTTGAATGTTTTCATGAAGCTGGATTGCCGAAAGGAGTAGCGAATCTGGTCATTGGACCAGCAGAGGAGATCGGTGATGAAATGACCGGAAATCCCGATGTCCGTAAGTTGACGTTCACGGGTTCCACAAATGTCGGTAAATTGCTCCTCAGAAAAGCGGCGAACACGGTTAAGAAAGTGTCTATGGAGCTTGGCGGCCATGCACCATTAATCGTATTTGAGGATGCTGACCTCGATGCTGCCGTCCAGGGTGTCCTCGTGACGAAGTTCAAGAACTCAGGTCAGACATGCATTAGTACAAACAGGGTGTACGTGGCCGAAAACATTGCAGAAGAGTTCGGGAAGAAGCTTGCTGAAGCAGCGGCAAAATTGAAAGTCGGAAATGGAATTGAAGAAGGAATCGATGTCGGTCCGCTTATCAACCGCCAGGCTTTAGAAAAGGTGGAAAGCCACGTTGAAGATGCAGTGAGACAAAACGGAAAGGTGTTATGCGGTGGCAAGCGTACCGAAAGCGATGCAGGTAACTTCTATGAACCGACTGTCATCAACTATGCCCAAGATAATATGAAAATTTCCACCGAAGAAACATTTGGTCCGGTGGCCCCTATTTTCACGTTTAAAGATGAAGCAGAAATCATCGAGAGAGCAAATCATGAAAGCTATGGACTTGCAGCATATTGCTTCACCAAGGATCTTGGAAGAGGACATCGCATGATGAAAGAATTGGAGTATGGCATCGTCGGAATCAATGATCCAGCACCGATTGTCCCTCAAGCTCCATTCGGCGGGATTAAGGAGAGCGGAATGGGAAAAGAGGGTGGAAAGTCCGGCTTATTGGAATATCTGGAAGAAAAATTTGTCTCCATCAGCACTGGAAACTAAAACGCGACCATTATTGAAAGGAGCGAATGATGTATGACCAGCATTGATTTACCCAGGTTAGAAAAAGAAATCGTGATCAGAAACATTACACAGGAAGATGTATTGGAGGTGGCTGAACTATCTGATGACAGCTTCGGTCCTGATATTTCATTTAAAAGAGAGCATTTCGCCAGTCAGGCTGAAGTTTTTCCAGAGGGGCAGATCTGTGTGGAATATGAAGGAAAGATTGTTGGATCCTGTTCGAGTCTCATCGTCAATTTCGATGATTATGCAGACAATCATTCTTATACGGCGATATCCGACAATGGGTATATCAGGAACCATAACCCCGATGGCTTGAATCTCTACGGCGTGGAAGTAAGTGTCCACAAAGAGTACAGGAAGTTGAAGCTCGGCCGTCGTCTATACGATGCACGAAAACAGGTTTGCAAGGACTTGAACCTGAAGAGCATCATCATCGGTGGCCGTATTCCTTACTACTATAAGTATTCCGAAGTCATGTCCGCACAGGAGTATGCTGAAAAGGTCATCAATGATGAAATCTACGATCCTGTGTTGACCTTCCAGAAGAACAATGGATTCATGTTGAGGGAGGTCACACCGAATTACCTACCGGAAGACGACGCTTCAAGAGGCTACGCGACTTCTATGGAATGGACCAATGAAGCGTATAACCCGAGTAAATAAAACAATAGCACCCAAGTTGAGATGATTGAGGAGGATTCATATGCGTATCGGTATCCCGAGAGAAATTAAGAATAACGAGAATCGTGTGGCACTGGCTCCATCGGGAGTACTCAACCTGACTACATCCGGTCACGAGGTTTATATCGAAACAGGTGCCGGTCTTGGATCAGGCTTCACAGACGACCAATACATGTCTGCCGGCGCAAAGATCGTTTTGACCGCCCGTGAGGCATGGGCACAAGAAATGGTGATGAAGGTTAAAGAACCACAATCCGAAGAGTACAGCTATTTCCGTAAAGGATTGATACTATTCACTTACTTGCATTTGGCTGCAGAACCAGCATTGACAAAAGCTTTGCTAGATAAGAAAGTAGTAAGCATTGCTTATGAGACGATTCAGTTACGTAATGGAAGCCTGCCATTATTGACGCCGATGAGTGAAGTCGCAGGGAGGATGGCTGCTCAGAGCGGGGCACAGTTCCTTGCAAAGACTCATGGCGGTCAAGGTGTTTTGTTGAGCGGGATACCAGGAGTCAGACGTGGCAAAGTGACCATCATCGGTGGTGGCGTCGTCGGTATGAATGTCGCTAAATTAGCGGTCGGTTTCGGTGCAAATGTGACTGTTGTCGATCTCAACCCTGAAAGATTGCGTGAACTGGACAATATTTTTGGAAATGCCATCAATACATTGATGTCCAACCCACTGAACATCGCAGAAGCTGTTGCGGAGTCAGACCTTGTCATTGGTGCGGTTCTTATCCCAGGGGCCAAAGCACCTAAACTGGTTACGGAAGAAATGGTGAAAACGATGAAGGACGGTGCCGTTATCGTAGATGTAGCGATCGATCAGGGAGGAATTTTTGAAACCGTCGACAGGATTACGACGCATGATCAACCCACTTATGAAAAGCATGGTGTCGTTCATTATGCGGTGGCGAACATGCCTGGAGCAGTGCCAAAAACGTCGACGATCGGCCTGACGAACGTAACCGTCCCGTACGCACTACAAATTGCTAAAAAAGGGTATGCGAAAGCAAGCCTGGAGAATGAGGCGATTCTGAAAGGAATCAACACACTGGACGGAGTGTTGACGTACCAAGCCGTCGCTGATGCACACGGATTGGAATTCAAGCCCGCTGTGACCCTTTTATCTGAAAAAACATTGGCTGTCTAAACCATCACAATAATAGAAGATGTAGAAAAAAGGAGTGTCTACCAATGTTGCTGAAAACGAAGCACATCAATCTGAAAACAGAACTACCTGGACCCAAATCAATGGCCCTCATAAAACGGAAGGAAGAAAATGTTCCTCGTGGTCCGTTCAATACCTCTCCTGCATTCATTGAAAAAGGGGAAGGCGCTCTCATTACTGATATTGACGGAAATACATTGATCGATCTTGCGGGTGCGATCGGATCTTTGAATACCGGACATTGTCCACCAACAGTCGTCAAGGCGGTACAGGAACAAGTGGAAAAGTACATCCATCCTTGTTTCCATGTAGCGATGTATGAACCTTACATCGAACTTGCAGAGAAATTGAATGCAATCACGCCAGGCAATTTTAAAAAGAAAACCTTTTTTCTTAATTCTGGGGCAGAAGCGGTAGAAAATGCAGTTAAAATCGCACGTAAATACACCGGCAGAAGAGCGATCGTATCGTTCGAAAGAGGCTACCATGGAAGGACCTCGATGACGATGGCGTTGACCAGTAAAGTGAAGCCTTATAAGAACGGATTCGGACCATTTCCTTCCGATACGTACAAAGTGCGTCACCCTTATTATTATCGAAAACCCAAAGGGATGACGGACGATCAACTGGATGACTACCTGTTGAAACAGTTAAACGATTTCTTCCTGGGTGAAGTGCCTCCTGAAGATATCGCAGCTTTCATCTTAGAGCCGATTCAGGGTGAAGGAGGATTCATCGTACCTTCAAAACGGTTTGTACAAGGAGTCCGGGAAATTTGCAGAGAACACGGTATCTTATTCATATCCGATGAGGTTCAGACAGGATTCGGCCGGACAGGAAAAATGTTCGCTTCCGAGCATTTTGACATCGATCCTGATCTGATCACGATGTCTAAATCGATTGCGGCAGGTCTACCAATAAGTGCCGTGACAGGAAAAGCGGAAATCATGGAAGCTCCGAATCCTGGAGAAATCGGAGGGACATACGGAGGAAGTCCGCTAGGTTGTGTTGCTGCTCTTGAAGTGATCAAGTTATTGGAGGAGCAGAACCTGATTTCAAGAGCAAACGAAATCGGTACACTTATCAAAAACCGATTTAAGGAAATGCGGAAAAAAACAAATGTGATTGGTGATATTCGTGGCCTTGGAGCAATGACAGCGATGGAAATCGTTAAAGACCGGGATTCAAAGGACCCAGACAAGGTATTAACAGGTAAGATCATTGCTGAATGTAACCGTCGTGGGGTCGTCATTCTAGGGGCTGGATTATATGGAAATGTCATACGGACGCTCTGTCCTCTTGTCATCACAGACGATCAATTGAATGAGGCACTTGATGTCATAGATCAAGTAATCGAAGATGTCGTAAAGGAACAATAAGAGGGGGAGCAGTAATGGAGATGACGTTAGTGAAAAAGAATCTATTCATCAATGGAAAGTGGATCGAAACAGAAACCTATAAACCTCTTTACGCCCCTTTCAGTGGAAAACAAATCGCAGAAATTCCTGAGGGAAGTGTAGAAGACGTGGACAAGGCGATCATCGCTGCGGAAGGAGCAAGAACAGTATTAAGAAAAATGCCATCACATCAACGTGCTTCTATCCTCGAAAAGATTGCGTTTCTGATGGAAGAACGATCAGAAGAAGCAGCGCGCATCATCGCGCTCGAAGCTTCGAAGCCGATTACAACAGCCAGGGGAGAGGTAACACGTACGATCCAGACGTATAAGTTCGCAGCGGAGGAAGCAAAACGGATTGAAGGAAAGACAATACCGTTGGATGCTGCTCCTGGAGGGGAAAACCGTCTCGCTTATACTGTAAGAGAACCGATTGGTGTAGTAGCCGCAATCACTCCATTTAATTTTCCTATGAATCTCGTTGCACATAAAGTTGGACCTGCTATCGCTGCGGGAAACCCTGTCATCCTTAAACCGGCGAATCAAACGCCGTTGTCCGCCTTTTTCCTGGCAGAATTGATTGAGGCTGCAGGGTTGCCAGCGGGCGGATTCAATATTGTCACAGGAAAGGGAAGTGTAATTGGAGAAGCGCTTGTTACCGATAATCGGGTGAAGGCTATTACGTTCACCGGGAGCCCTGAAGTAGGAACAGGGATCAGAAATAAGGCGGGCTTGAAAAAAGTCACACTGGAATTAGGATCAAATTCCGGGGTTATTGTTGATGAAGATGTCGACCTTGATAAGATCATACCAAGAGCAGTACATGGTGCTTTCGCATTCCAGGGGCAGGTCTGTATCTCTTTGCAACGAATATTTGTACATGAAGCGATTTATGACAAATTCGTTCAAAAGTTCATTGCTGAAACAAAAAAATTAGTTGTGGGAAATCCTTTGGACGAAAATACGGATGTAGCGGCAATGATTTCTGGACAAGATTTGGGACGCAGCTTGGATTGGATACAAGAAGCTGTAAATGCCGGTGCTGAAGTTGCATTCGGTGGAAAAGCTGAAGGGAATGCACTGACTCCGACAGTCCTATTGGAGGCAGCTTCTGATGTCAAAGTGTCCTGCCAGGAGGTGTTCGCGCCAATCGTCATCATTAATCGCATCTCTTCCATTGACGAAGGGATTACCTTGATGAACGATTCACGTTATGGACTGCAAGCAGGAATTTATACTAAGGATATCAATGCAGGACTGGATGCAGCAGATCAGTTGGAAGTCGGCGGTGTGCTGATCAACGATATCCCTACTTTCAGGGTCGACCATATGCCGTATGGTGGTGTTAAAGAAAGTGGGACAGGACGTGAAGGTCTGAAATATGCGATTGAAGAAATGACAGAAATGAAGCTGGTTATCATCAACCGGAATTGAACCTGGTAACTTTGATTGAAAGGATACTGATTAATGATCAAACATCTAACGCTGAAGGGTACACCAATGGAAATCGGAAGGAATCATGGAGAGAAAGGTAGAGAACAGGTCTTGCAAAGCCTATCTACTTATGAAGCTTTGTTTCATGGGTACAGCAAGATCAGCTGGAAACAAGCGAAGGAAATGGCACTGTCACACTTGCACGCAATCGAACAATATAACCCAGATTTCATTGAGGAGATGGAGGGTGTCGCACAAGGGGCGGGTGTCGAATTCGAAGACATCCTTGCATTGAATGCAAGAAGTGAGATCGCCCTTGCCACTTACTCCGGCAAGACCAGAAGTTTCAGTGATGGGTGTACAGCCATTGGCATCACACCACCTCTTTCTAACAATGCGATCCTATCACAGAACTGGGATTGGAAGGCTGCGCAGATCAAAAGTCTTTTGTTATTGGATATCGAGCAAGAAGGGAAACCTTCAATCCAAATGGTCACAGAAGGTGGAATAATCGGAAAGATCGGGTACAATTCTGCAGGGATGGGTGTCTGTCTCAATGCCCTGCTGACCAATAGAAAAAGTGAACAAGTTCCAATACACCTTGGCTTGCGGAGTGTATTGAACTCCAGCTCCTTACATGAAGCCGTTTCTAAGATAAAAGATGGTCAGATGGCTTCTACCGCGAACTTCATGATCGGCAGTGATCAGGGTGATGGAAGAGCGATGGTAGCCAATTATGAGGTCTCCCCCTATGGAATCGATATGATGACGACCAATGAAGGGAAAGTCGTTCACACAAATCATATTTTATCAGACAAGATTTTGGAAAACGTCGAGGATCGGAACGAATTCAAATTTGATGACTCTTTAATAAGGAAAAACAGAGCAGAACAGTTGATCCATTCGAAGGTACACTTAAATCAGACTATCGATACTGAAACATTCAAAATCTGGTTATCTGATGAATTCAACAAGCCGAATTCCATTAATCATTATGAAAATGAAAGGGCACCAGAACACCGGAGAATGGAGACGGTATTCTCAATCATCATGAATCTTTCAAATCATAGTATGGAGCTGTGTGTCGGAAAAGCAGACCCGAATGAATATACCTATTACAATCTTTCGAATAAAGGTGTTATTAAATCTTAAAGGCTCTTTTCTAAAAGATTGTTGCTTTTGAGTAATTAAAAAAATTCACCTTGTGCAAGTTGATTGGAGAGCAAGGTGCGAGACTCCTCGAACATGAAAATCGCATTTTCTTCGTGCGATGTAACGCTGCCGAAGCTTTCCTTGTCCTGCGGGACCAGCGTGCCTACTACCTGAATAATCTCCTCGCAAGGCATGCGACGAGGAAACTCGCTTCGACAGGACTTTCTTGTAGACGCAGGAGCACAAATGCTTCCTTGATAAGGAGACTCCTGAGGTCGCAAGGCGACGAGTGGGCTCACCGCATGCCCCGCGGAAAGCGAGCATCCTGGAGCGGGAATCAACGACTTTTAAAGAAAACTTGGCGAGACCAAGCCTTTTGTAGGTTGAGCCTTAGTTGCCTTTATACTGAAGAAAGTATTTTATACTTTCTTTAAGTGCAAGAGCAATAAAGTTTGTAGCCATCTTAAAAAACAATATCAGGGTTTTCTTAACCGAAGATGGGGGAGTCCCCCGATTACGAAAACACTTTCTATTGTCTACCATAGATATAGAAAGTGTTTTTCTTTTTTTACGACTTCTTTTCAGGGGGTAACAAAATGCAGCAAGTAACGGAAACCACTAAACTTACGAAAGACCCGGCGATCAATCGGGCATTCGCATCACACTACGCAAAATCAATGTTTTTGGCAGTAAGCGGTCTTTTTATACTATCAATGATCGGAACTAGAATGTTCACTCATATTGATTTGAACCTGTATGGCTACATGGTAGGGACACTCGTTTTTCTAGGAGGATTCTTCTACAGATTCATAGCCTGGGGAGAGCGGCCACCGACCAAGATCATCCTTAAAAAAGGGATCAAGCTCCTTCGTCGTAAATCAACTCCAAAGACCTCGGTTGAGCATCTTGGAACATACAAGTTCATTTGGAATAGGGGAATTTACCGATGGACGCAGCATCTATTGATCGGATGGGGATGTATCCTCTCTTGCTTCGTGACATTTCCGCTTGTGTTCGGATGGATGTATTTCACCATGGAAGAGAACGGCCTTTATACAGTGGTTGCAATGGGTGTGAACATCATGAGCGTGGATGCAGAGGGAATCATAGCTTACCTGTTTTATAATGCGTTGAACATAACAGCCTTAATGGTCATTACTGGTGTTTCAATGGCTATCTATAGACGTTTGAAAAATATGCAAGCACGGGCAGAGCAGACGTTCGTTTACGATTTTCTTCCATTATACCTTTTGCTTTTCATCAGCATCACTGGTTTGTTGTTGACTTTCAGTAACGTTTTCTTACATGGTTTCGGTCAACCGACAATGTCTCTGATCCATCAATTTTCCGTCATTGTGACATTGATCTATCTGCCTTTTGGAAAGCTGGCGCATATTCCGTTCAGACCGATGAGTGTGTTTGCACGAAATTATCGCGAACATTACAGCGAACAATCGATGGAAAATTGCAAAGTGTGCGGCACGCAATTCGTATCAACAGAACAAACGGACGATGTCATTGATGTTCTACGTCAAAATCAAATCAATTTTGAAATGGAAGAAGGATTTCAGCTTGCTGAACTGTGCCTCCCTTGTCGAAGGAAGTATCGGATTTCACGGTTTTCAGGGGCACCAACTCATGAAATAAAGGTAAAAGAGGGGAATCAAAATGCAAAGGGATAAATTTTTCAGAGAGATCGAAAACAAAGAACACCCAAATGAAAAGCTGGTCAAAACACACTGCAGCTATTGTGGTATGCAATGTGGTATGAATCTTCGGGTCGATACCAGCACGAACAAAATCATTGGGGTGGAGCCGAGATATGATTGGCCTGTCACCGTCGGGAAGATGTGTCCGAAAGGGGTTACGGCATATCAGCAGACCAACCATAAAGACCGGTTGTTGACTCCACTGATCCGTGATGATGCTTCTACAAAAGGGACGAAAGAAGGCTTTCGGGAAGCCTCCTGGGAGGAAGCATATGATTTGATCGCCCACAATTTCAAGAAGCTCCAAGAGGAATATGGAAAAGATACACTCTCCGTATTCAGCGGGGTTTCAATGACAAATGAGAAATGTTATTTGACCGGGAAGTTTGCGCGAGTGGTACTGCAAACAAGATATATCGATTATAACGGACGCTTTTGTATGTCGAGTGCCGCCGGAGGTTTCCTTCGCTCTTTCGGTGTCGATCGCGGTTCAACACTACCATGGACGGATATCCATGAAACGGACTGCCTATTCATAGCTGGAAGCAATACTGCAGAATGCCATCCGACTTCGATGTTCCGTGTCTGGGAGGTACAGAATCGTGGAGGATACCTGATCGTAGTAGATCCAAGGGAAACACCACTTGCGAGAAGAGCCGATATTCATCTTGATCTGAAGCCAGGGACGGATCTTGCGCTCGCGAACGGAATCGTCCATCTGTTGATTGAAAATGGAAAGATCGATGAAGATTTCATCAGGAATCACACGAATGGAATCGAGGAAACAAAAGCAGTCGTAAAAGAATTCACCCCTGAGTATACGAGTCAAATCACCGGGATCGATAAAGACAAGATCATCCGTGCCGCGGAAATCTATGGGAAGGCACCAAATGCGATCGTCATGTTCGCAAGAGGGATTGAACAGCAGCATAAAGGTGTCGATAATGTATCCGCCTATGTGAATATGGCGCTTGTCACTGGGAAGATCGGCCGTCCGAAATCGGGTGTCGCAACATTTACAGGGCAAGGAAATGGTCAGGGCGGAAGGGAACATGGTCAGAAATCGGATCTATTACCTGGCTATCGGAAAATAACGAATCCAAAACATGTTGAAGAGGTCTGTAACGTATGGGGCATCACTCCAGAAGAAATGCCTGAGCCAGGTGTGTCAGCTTATGAAATGTTCGAATTGATGCAGGACAAAACAATCAGAGGGTTATACCTTCTTTGTTCAAATCCTGCTGTATCAGCACCGAACCTGAATTTCGTACGTGAAGCGCTCAAAAATCTCGATTTCATGGTGTGTGCTGATTTTTATCTCTCTGAATCTGCCGAGTTTGCGGATGTCATTTTACCTTCAGTCACATGGTCTGAAGATGAAGGAACAGTCACGAACCTCGAAGGCAGAATCATTAAAATCAACAAAGCGCAGGAACCAATTGGACATTCGAAGCCGGATTGGCAGATGCAAGTTGAACTTGCTGAAAAATTAGGACGCGGACAGTATTTCAGACACTTGAAAGATGCGAAGGATGTTGCAGAAGAATTTCGCCTAGCTTCAAAAGGAGGATATGCGGATTACTATGGTGCAACCTGGGATAAGATCGACAAACAAGATGGTGTGTTCTGGCCTTGCCGGGATGAAGACGATAAAGGGACACCGCACATGTTCACAGACAAAAAATTTTACCACCCGGATGGGAAAGCGAAAATCTGTGCCTTACCATATCGTCCACCTGCTGAAGAACCTTGTGAAGAATATCCACTCAGACTTACAACAGGTAGGGTGGTTTATCACTATCTCTCAGGCAACCAGACGAGAAGAATTCCGTTCCTGAAAGATATGTGTCCAGATCCTTATGTTGAAATACACCCAGAAACAGCAGAGAAATATCATATTTCTCACGAAGAAGAAGTCCGCTTGTTCACCCGTAGAGGTGAAGCGATTTATAGCGTAAAAATAACGGAAGCGATTCGAAAAGATACGGTATTCGTTCCCTATCATTTCGGCCATGAACAATCCATCAATCTGTTGACAATTCCAGCGCTTGACCCGATATCTAGAATGCCGGAATTCAAAGCATGTGCAGCACAAATCGAAAAACTTGCAAAAAGGGAGTCCTGATAATGGGGAAAAAGCTATTTCTAGAACTTGAAAATTGTATAGGATGCAGATCTTGCCTTGCAGCTTGTACCCAATGCGGAGGTCATGATCAACGAAACCGAAACTATGTATTGGACGTCAATCCGCTTGTAAACAGGCAGACCATGCCACTCATGTGTCTCCATTGTGTAAATCCAGCATGTGCAAGAAGCTGTCCAGCTCAGGCGATCCAGATTCATGAAACAGGTGCAGTCCTTTCCGCATTGGTAGAGAAGTGCATCGGATGTCAAAACTGTACGATTGCTTGTCCTTACGGAATTCCAAAGTTTGATGAAGAACAGAACCTGATGTATAAATGTGACCTTTGTATCGACCGAACGAAGGACGACATTCCACCGATGTGTGCTAGCGTTTGTCCTTCCAATACATTGCAATGGCTGACTGAAGAGGAAATTGCTGAAAAACAACAGCAGCACCGACTTGATAATGGTAAGTGGGTAACAAGCATGCCTTACTTGGAAGGTGAAACGAACGTCAAGATCAACCTGCCAGGGATTCTCCAAGGAACAGAAAAGTTATTTTAAAAAGCAAAGAGGTGAAAACCATGTGCCATAACAATAATCAATTTCCTTATGATGAGGATAATTTCACACATAATATCAATCGTTTGAACGAGCGTAAATTGGACCGAAGAGGATTTATGAAAACACTCGTAGGTGCAGCAGGATTATTTGCAGTATCAACTCTTCCGTGGGGTGCGGTCGCTGCAAAGGAATTAATGTCACTTGGCGACAAATCCTATCCGAAAAAGGCGATTACGAAAGTGAATAAACTTCAAATCGGCGATTCCGTAAAGTTCACTTATCCTGGTGAACATGATGACGCCTTATTAATCCGGCTTGGTGAAAACGAGTATAAAGCTTATCAGAATGCGTGTACACATCTCCGTTGTCCAGTGTTATGGAATAAGGAATCAGGTGACATGCTGTGTCCATGTCATCACGGTAAATTCGACGTACGGTCAGGTGAGCCGACAGCAGGTCCTCCAAGGAGACCACTGCCTGAAATCTTTGTAAAAGTAGAGAATGGGACGGTATATGCAACGAGGGTGAAACGTTATGAAGCGTAGCTACCTGGGGGTATTGTTACTTTGTGGTGTTTTGATGCTCAATATCATTTTCACGCAATATGCAGTACACCAATTTTATTTTGAACATTACCTGGAGACGATCATATTTTCGGTACTGAATGTCATCATGTTCCCGATTGCGATCATGATCTATCGAATAGAGAAAAATAGGGTAGGAAAGGGGACGGCAAATGATAAGTGAAGTTTATATCGACCTTTGTTTCATAAGGAAACCTCAAACAGATTTCAAAGGATTTATCGAACAGGAATTCCGCCAGTTGTTCCCTTCTACAATCCACTGGTATTTGGATGTCAAAGTGGGAGAAGATTTTGAAATGATCATCGCTGAATTGAGAGGTATGGGCCGGTGGCAATCAGAGGAAGAAGTCATGGCGCATTTAGATAAGCATGGAAGTGAACGGTTCTGGGATTACTTACAAGGTGTTCAGATGAACATATATCCCGTCATGAAAGGTTGTGCAAGGAATGGTTGAACCAAATGAAAGATTAAAAGAGATGATTGGTGCACCAATCGTAGTGACGATACAGGGGGACCATGACGAAGACCAGGGTCTGCCTGTAGAAAAACACCTTTATAAGATTGCTGAATGCCCTGATCATACCCATATGCGGATTTATTTCGATTCATTCAATTTTGTCGCTTTTCCGATTGATAGCTCCATGGAATGGTTCGGCGACACTTTCCAGGCTTATGATTCTCAATCCAACCTTTATTATCGTATCCGAAAGGGGAAAGGGAAATGATTTCACGTATACAGTTACCTTTGCAGACGACCAACCTGATCGTTGGCTTCATGACATGGGTATTGATTTCGTCCTTAATGCCATTCATAAAAGAAGATATCCAAATGAATGCTGGCCAGTTGGCGCTCGTAACGGCCATACCAGTCATACTAGGGTCGTTATTAAGAATTCCCTTAGGATATATGGCCAACCGGATCGGCGCCAGGATCGTATTTGCCACAAGTTTTTTCGTTTTGTTGATTCCAGTGTATTTGATCAGTGAGGCAAATACCTTTACGATGCTTGCAATCGGCGGGCTGATGCTTGGAGTTTCAGGCGCAGTCTTTTCCGTAGGGGTCACTTCCCTTCCGAAATATTATCCGAAGAGTCGCCACGGATTTGTAAACGGAATCTATGGAGCTGGGAATATCGGTACTGCGATAACCGCTTTTTCAGCACCAGTGGTAGCGAACTATTTGGGATGGACGGTCACTGTGAAACTCTTTCTTATCCTGCTGGGTGTTTTCGGAGTCTTGAATTTGCTTGTAGGTGATCGTCATGAGAAGAAAGTAAAGACGTCATTGATTGAACAATTAAAAGGCGTCTATAAGAATGAAAAACTATGGCTCTTGTCACTTTTTTATTTCATCACATTCGGTTCATTCGTCGCTTTTACAATCTATCTGCCGAACTTTCTTGTTACTCATTTCGGATTGGATAAGGTGGATGCTGGCATGCGTACAGCAGGGTTCATCGTATTATGTACCCTCTTAAGGCCTGTTGGAGGATGGTTGGCTGATCGTTACGATGCACTGAAAGCCTTAATGGTCGTTTTTACTGG
This sequence comes from Pseudalkalibacillus sp. R45, assembly GCF_052246725.1. NCBI lineage: Bacteria > Bacillati > Bacillota > Bacilli > Caryophanales > Fictibacillaceae > Pseudalkalibacillus > Pseudalkalibacillus sp. R45. The sequence goes on from NZ_JBQQCL010000012.1 coordinate 40,931, forward strand.
TTTTACCATTGCGGCTGTTGCTTTATCATTTGCACCTTCCATTGAAATTTACACGATCGGCTGTTTAACAATTGCGATGAGCGCAGGTATTGGGAATGGTGTCATCTTCAAACTAGTCCCTTTATATTTTCACAGAGAAGCTGGTATTGTAAATGGAATCGTGTCATGTATGGGCGGTCTAGGGGGATTTTTCCCGCCACTTATCTTGATGTTCGTCTTCAATATAACTGGACATTACGCAATTGGGTTCATGGCTCTTTCCCAGGTTGCCCTGGCCAGCTTGATCCTTGTAATCTGGATGTATTACCAGGGAAGATTACATCTATCCAATGATATACTTCGGAATACAGTTGAAGGAATCATGATTACAGATACAGATGGGAAAATCAAATCAGTCAATCCGGCTTTTACGAAACTGACAGGTTATGAATCTAAAGATGTGGTCGGTAAGCGTGCCAACCTATTGAAATCCGGCATACAGGATGCTGCATTTTATAAAAAGATGTGGAAACAGATCAATGAGACCGGTTTCTGGCAAGGTGAAATATGGAACAAAAAGAAGAACGGGGATGTCTACTTGGAGTGGCTTACGATCAGTGCCATCAAGAATGATGCAGGAGATGTGGAGCATTATGCTGGTATGTTCAGTGATGTCACTGATCATAAAGCGAAAATAACAGAAGTCGAGGGTTGAATACGCGCTCTTGAACTTGTATTGGTAAAGGAGAAAGGAAATGAAGACTCGACCTTCAAGTGACGAAATTGCTTCTTATATCATAGGGTCACAGGAAGAAGAACGGAAAAGGGTGGCAAGTGAACTGCACGAAGGGGTCTCCCAAACCGTCTATAGCCTCTACTCCGGTCTTCAACTTGTTGAAAACCAGCTTGAATCTGGTGAATTGAAGAACCTTACGCATGATTTGATTCAGATGGCCAGAAGGACGTTAGATGAGCTAAGGACACTATCAAATGAACTATATCCGCATACATTGGAACGTCTGGGTATCTATCAAACAATAAGAAGCTACCTGGACATCTATTCCAAAACCTTTGGTATACTTGTATATAGTAAAAGCCATGGATTATCGAAGGAATTGACTGAAGTACAGAATATTACGGTATTCAGGGCGTGTCAGGAAATCATTCTGAATGCAGCGACTCATGCTGATACTACTCAAATCAACGTTGATTTTGAATGGAAGGAACATGAACTGCTGATAACGATCGAAGACACAGGCATTGGATTTGATATCGAAAAATTAAAAGATGGACAAAATTCAGGGCTATCTGCTGTCATGTATCAACTCTCCATGATCAAGAGTGAAATCATGGTGGAATCCTCTTCTGAGGTGGGTACCCGAGTCACAATGAAAGTACCATATGAACTGAAATGATGAGAAAGTAAAGTTGATTCAATACAAAAGACTTGAGAAATGCACGACACTTCTGCGGAAATAGCGATCCTGGCTTTAGGATGACCTACGGAGTGCGTTTTGCGAAGGATTACCAGCTAGAATAATGGATCCTATGAAAAAGGAAAGGAGCGATGACATGATTCGAATCATTCTCGTCGATGATCATGCAGTTGTCCGGATGGGATTGAAAATGCTGCTTGATGCCAATCCCGAAATGGAAGTTGTTGGTGAAGCTTCTGAGGGAAACGAAGGAATAGAGCTTGCGGAAAGCCTTAAACCAGATGTCATCCTTATGGATCTCAGTATGCCTCATGGAAAAGACGGACTTTCTGCAACAATAGAATTAAAGAAAAGTATGCCGGAAATTTCAATATTAATATTGACGATGCACGATGATGACGAGTATTTATTCAGAGTCGTCCAGGCTGGCGCTTCCGGATGTATCCTCAAAAGTGCACCACATGAAGAACTGCTTTCGGCTATTAAAATGGTTGCAGACGGGCAAGCCTATCTGTATCCCAATGCTACAAAGCGGTTGATGGAAGAGTACGTCACAAAGTTGAAAGAAGGCAGGAATCTAGATACGTATTCGACCCTCTCCGAAAGGGAGAAGGAAATTCTCGGTTTGATCGCGAAAGGTTACTCCAACAAGGAAATCGGTGAATTACTTGTCATCAGTGTCAAAACAGTTGAAACACATAAAAGTAATTTGATGGAAAAATTGAAGATGAAAACACGGCCGGAACTAGTAAAATATGCTGCCCAAAAAGGGCTTCTCGATTTTGGCGTGTAAGGTTGTGAGGATCATGCAATCCAATGAGATTTTAAGTAGGTGCCAACAGCTTTCCACAGACTTGGACTGTGATTTTGTCGGTATTGCCGTTTATGACCTGTCTGGTAAACATTCAATATGGAAATATGCTGTAGGGAATCGGAATGATAAATATAAAAGGATCATAGTAAGATATGGTAGAGGAATAGCTGGAAATGTAATCAAAACCGGATCGCCTATGATCATCCGTTCATTTCCGGAAGATATTCTGGGAAAGCCTACAGATTATCCAATCATGTTAGCTGAACAACTATCAAGCTGTATAGCGATGCCTATAAGGAAGAAAAACGGAATTTGGGGTGTTCTTCTTGCAGGGCACCGTCAAAAGCCTGGCTATGATGATACATCCGTAGAAAAGATGAAAAACGCGGTGGGTCAATTAGAAGGGATCATCAATGGTGATTTCGATTCTCGGACTGAGGTGGTTTTGTGAGGACGAAAAAGACGACAGTACGTAGCTCAAATGATTCATGGAATGATACCGGAAACGAATATGAGCATGAGATCGGAAAGCTTCATGAATTAGCGGACATCAAGTATGCACTTGATGAATCTTCAATAGTAGCTGTGACAGACAAACACGGAATCATAAAGTATGTGAATGATAAATTCTGCCAGGTGTCAAAATACTCAAGTGACGAACTGATCGGTAAAACCCATCGGATCATCAACTCCGGTCATCATTCTAAAGAATTCATGAAAAACCTTTGGGAGACGATTGAAAGCGGTGAGGTTTGGAAAGGTCAAATTAAAAACAGAGCCAAGGATGGTTCCTATTATTGGGTAGATACCACCATCGTCCCATTCTTGGATGAGAACGGTCGCCCCTATCAATACCTTGCTTTACGTACTGAAGTAACGGAATATAAACGGATCAAGGAAGAACTTCGCAGCTCGATGAATGAACTGCTGGATTTCAAGTTTGCCCTCGATGAATCCTCGATTGTAGCGATAACGGACCAAAAAGGAACGATCAAATATGTAAACAATAAATTCTGCGAGATTTCCAAGTTCACCAGGGAAGCGTTGATTGGTGTTGATCACCGTATCATCAATTCCGGTTTTCATTCCAAAGACTTTTTCAAGAATTTATGGAACACGATCGGGAAGGGAAAAGTTTGGAAAGGTGAAATCAAAAACAAAGCGAAAGACGGTTCGTATTACTGGGTAGACACGACAATCGTTCCTTTTTTAAATGAAAATGGAAAACCGTATCAATACCTTGCGATCCGGAGTGAAATCACTGAACGAAAACGGGTGGAAGAAGAACTGCAACAAATGATGACCAGGCTCATCCATGTTCAGGAAGATGAAAGGAAAAAAGTATCGCGTGAACTGCATGATGGTATAGGTCAAAACCTCTATAGTCTGCTTATAACAATCAATAGACTCAGTACAGATACCAGCCATCCATTACTAGAACAGCTTCAATCCGATGTCACAACCTTGATCGAAGAAATCCGCGGTATATCATGGGAATTAAGACCTTCGTTATTAGACGATCTTGGACTTGTTCCAGCCTTGCGTTCGTTCATCAATCGTTATTCCCAACACTACGGCATTCGCGTTGATTTCAAGTGTGAAATTTCACAAAGGTTCGATGTACAGATTGAAACGACAATTTACCGTATCATTCAGGAAGCGTTAACCAACGTACGTAAGTATGCCGATGTAGATAAAGCAAAAGTGGAAATCCTCAAACAGGATGAAAAAATCCAGGTCAAGATAGAAGATGAAGGGAAGGGCTATGATCCGGACCAAGATTCAAAAGGGGTAGGCTTATTCAGTATGGAAGAGCGAGCAAAATCAATAAGGGGACAGCTTAAAATCGACTCCACCCCAGGCTATGGCACAACCGTTATGCTAATTATTCCTGAAAGCAGAGATAGCACCTGAATAAGTCCCAATAAATTCGATTGTCAGCTCGAAACGAGAAAAAGGGGTTGAGGATATGGAATGCATTGCGACAGATTTGAAAAAGTTACCGATATTCAGTTCGTTAGTAAGCGAGTCATTGAAAAAATTAGGGGATATAACGAATAAGAGGACATATAAAAAGCGGATGTTTGTTTTCATGGAAGGTGAAGAAAGAGAAGCGGTTTACTTTATACGTAAAGGTGTCGTGAAAACCTATCACGTGGATGAAGAGGGGAATCAACAAGTCATCTCCATCTTACATGCCGGGGATATGTTTCCCCACGTCGGGTTCTTTGATTCAACTCCTTATCCAGCTACAGCTGAAGTTGTCCAGGATGCAGAACTACTGATCATCAGGATTGATGATTTTGATAAGCTTATGATGAAACAGCCCCAAATCGGGATTTCCGTCATGAAGGTAATGGGGAAAAAGATCTTGCAGCTGCAGGAACGAGTCCAAAGCCTCATCTCAAAGGATGTACAGCATCGTTTGATCCACGCAATATTAGAACTGTCGATCGAACATGGCACTCAAAACGGAAACTCGGTGCAGATCAGCTTTCCAGTAACAAACCAGGATTTTGCCAATATCGTAGGAACCAGCAGGGAATCGATCAATCGCACGTTGAACCATTTGAAAAAGGAAAAGATTTTATCGTGCACGCGGAGCGGTATCCAGATCCATGACCTTAAGAAGTTAAAACAATTAAGATGAAAAGCAGGATGGAAGGGGTTGTTCCATCCTTTTTCACATTTTAAGGAAGCATAAAATACTTTCTTCAACAAAAGCTCTGCCTGCGACTAATCTAATCTCTGGTCTCCGTTCTATTCCTCAGCCAACATCTCAGCTTCCAATCTTGGGAAAAGGATGTTGTTTTCAAGATGGATATGCTGAAAGAGATCTTCCTCTAATTCTTGTAGCTTCAAGTACATCACCTGATAAGTCATGCACGCATCGTCAGGGAGCTTGTAATCAGCTGTACACTCTCGTAACTCCTTCAGATAAAGCCCTGCAGTTTCATGTTCTTTTTCAAGAAGAAAATTCGCATTCAAGATTTCGGGCAATTTTTCAGTCTGTCGATCAAAACTATAAGCATTGATTTGTGGGAAGAAATCCTCTTCTTCATGGATCATATGTTCCTCCAACTCGACCTTCAAATTATGAAACAGCTTATATACACTCGCTAACTCAGGGTGTTTTTTTCCATGCACACGATAAACTTTAGTCACAAATGCACTTAGCTCCGGGAGCAGGTCTGATAGAAATTTGTGGTGTTTGTTTATGATATGATCAATCAACTCATGATAAGGAGCTTTCGTCCAATCTGTATCTTCATCGGTAGTATGGACCACCTTCCTATACATATCGTTCAGGGTATCCAAAAATTCAACTGCATTCAGCTTTTTCTCCTGAAGGGCCTCTCCGATCGGACGATTTCCCCCACAGCAAAAATCGATTTTATACTTTTTGAGATATTGGCTCGCATTTGGAAAGCGAGTGACGATATCTCCAGTTTTTGTTTCTGTAGTAAAAACAGCTTCCATAACAAGAACCTCCTTTATATTCGATACCTTTACTTTAAGGCATATTTTCGAGTAGTACCGTGACATACATCACGGTTATGAAAGAAATATACTGCTAAATTGGTATTGTAAGAAACAATATAAGGAGGGATTGTCATGAAATCAGAATCGCAGTTTGCGTGTCACCAAATGGCGGCACAGTCTACGAAGTATTGTCCAGCAATTGCTGGATTAATTGACGAACACCTTAAGTTAAAGCTAGTAATGGAAGAGCTTCTTTTGAAAACAAAAGGGATACTGGATTCTTTGGAAAAAACAGAATATGTGGAGAAGGCAGCATTAAGAAAAGAAGTAGTGAGGTTCAAAAAAAATCTGGAGTTGCATTCATATAAAGAAGAAGCCTATTTGTTTGATACACTTGCCAATTATATTGGCAGGAATTCAGGGCCGATCGCTGTGATGGAATATGAGCATCAGACAGCTAAAACCTATATTGGTCAATTTCTTTCAGAGGGATGTAGTGATAAGGAAGCACTTGATTCATTGAAAAACGGGATAATTATTGAAAGACCATTTTAACAAAGAAGAAGTCGTATTGTTTCTGATGGCCGAAAGCTTGCTATCTAATGAAGAAAAAGTAGAGATAGCCGAAAATATTCTTAAATAGAAGACAGTGTAATTCTTGCAACGGGGTCTCGTCATGCAGAATGTCACGAAGAAGTGGAAGAGTTCGGACAGAGATTGGCAGAAATCGCTTATTCCTGTCCGAAGAAGAGGGGACTTCGGACAGAGAATGGCAGAAACCGCTTGTCCCTGTCCGAAGAAGAGGGGACTTCGGACAGAGATTGGCAGAATCCGCTTGTCCCTGTCTGAAGAAGAGGGGACTTCGGACAGAGATTGGCAGAAACCGCTTGTCCCTGTCCGAAGAAGAGGGAACTTTGGACAGAGATTGGCAGAAACCGCTTGTCCCTGTCCGAATTAAGCTTGAATTATAAACGCGAAGAGGGAACTTCGGACAGAGATTGGCAGAAACCGCTTGTCCCTGTCCGAAGAAGAGCGGACTTCGGACAGAGATTGGCAGAAACCGCTTGTTCCTGTCCGAAAAAGAGGGGACTTCGGACAGAGATTGGCAGAAACCGCTTGTCCCTGTCCGAAGAAGAGGGAACTTTGGACAGAGATTGGCAGAAACCGCTTGTCCCTGTCCGAATTAAGCTTGAATTATAAACGCGAATTAATCTTACTACTGATGGAGGGACACAGTACCTGATCCTCAAACAGAAAATAGCTTTCTGTATATACCCTTAATTTTTCAATCAATTGACACGTATCTTGATCCATAAAAGTGATTATTTGAAGTTGTTCACTCATTTTATTGATACGAGCCTTCTGCGTTTTCAGTTCCTCGGTAATCCTCCCAATTTCGATCATCAAATTGAGCGTTGGTTTTTCATCGTAAATCCTTAACATTGGAAATAGGGTCTTTTCTTCCGTATTTATATAATGGTTCAAAGACCTCACCACTGTCATCACCAGTTGGTAATCCTGATGTTTTTTATTTTCAGCGCAGGAATTTCCTATACTGTTTTTCAATTGTTCAATATAGATTAGCAGCTGTTCGTGATGACTTGATCGGACATAATTTGTCAGTTGAGTGAAACCGAGCTTTTTCAATCTATGGACATGTATTTTTTCAAGTTTCAATTCTTCGGCTGAATTTTTCTCCATGGTTTCTCCTCCTTGTTTCCCCAAGTTTCTACCCATACTTTATTCCTCTGTCGTTCTCCCATCAATGACAATTATCACATTGAAAAAAAGAAAATCAGGAATGGGGGAGTTTTACCACATAAATGGGGAAGTTCCCTGATACTACTTCAGCTAATCTTTTCTTACACTATAAGTAAGTTGAAAAATCGGTCTTTCGTTGCATTTAAAGAAAGTATAAATACTTTCTTCAATATAAAGGCAACTAAGGCTCAGCCTACGCTAACGCTTGGTAAAGCCCAAGTTTTCTTTAAAAAGGAGTGAAGTTCAAATGAGTTCTTGTCACTTGCTTCAAAATTATTGTGCATTTCAAAATACGGATGTCTTTTCTGAGGAAACATTTGGATTGTTATCAGAAATAATGGTTGAGTATAAGGTGCAAAAAGGAACGTTTCTTTTTGCGGAGCATGAAACGGCAAACAAGATCTATTTTGTCCGTGATGGGCAGATCAAAATAACGAAAACAAGTGAAGATGGAAAAGAACTCATGTTTCATTTATTCCAGAAAGGCGATTTAATTGGTGAGCTTGGTACTGCGGAAACCCATAGTTTCAGTGGTAAAGCGACAATGGATAGTGTTATTGAAGTCATTTATAGAAAAGATTTGGAAACAATCCTGTCATCAAATGGGAAAGCAGCTTTGGAATTCATTAAGTGGATGGATCTGATGAATCGGATCACGAGTTCGAAACTGCGTGACTTGCTGCTCTATGGAAAAAATGGAGCGTTATGCTCGACGCTTATCCGGCTATCGAATTCTTTTGGTAAAGTTGGTAAGGATGGAATTTCGATCTGCATCAAACTGACTAACACGGAGCTGGCGGAACTGATCGGTACCTCACGGGAGACAGTTAATCGGATGTTAGCCTCATTGAAGAAAACCAAAGTAATCGATTTTGATTCGCATGGGTATCTGCGTATATTGGATTTGGACTATTTACGTATGGAATGTCGTTGCGAGGATTGTCCAATCGAAGTATGCCGCATTTAAATGAATAGGTTGCTAAGACTACTCGATGGCCATTTGCCCGGAGAGTAGTTTTTTACGTAACCGAACATCGAAAACAAAAAAATTGCAGGGAGATATTTCCCTTCCCTGCAACCTTTCACTTAATTGATGTATGACGTTTCTTTAGAATTGTTGGGCTTTTTCAAGCGATTCTTGATGCCTGACAAGATCCAACGGTCCAGCCCGATTTTTCCGGCATTAGCTCCAGCAATCAAGACAAAGAGAATCAACAGCAACATTTGAGGATTCGTACTTGTCGTACCAGATAAAAGAAATGCGAAGTTCATTGTTGCGGCCATCAGCGCAGCAAAGGTGGTGAAAGTCCCTGCAATCAATGCAATACCAACTAATAACTCTCCCCAAGGGACAAGGATATTAAACAACCCGACATTCGGAATTGCAAAACCTTCAAGGAAAGCTGCCCACCATGTTTGAACAGCTGGATGCTCTCCAGTCGCTTTACCAACAGCTCCCCTCAAATATCCTGAAGCATCGAATCCACCGGTAATCTTTTGCCAGCCTGTAACCGTCCATTCATACCCGAGGTATAGACGAATAAGGAAAAGAACATAAGAAGCCACTACATTTTCTCTGAAAAAATTAATGAATATGATCATCACCCACTTTGTTCATATCAAGGAGAATCGATCTCCCTGTCATTTAAAAATATACAGAACCATACAACCAGGATATGATGATCATCACACTTTGAAGCATGATTTTAGAAAAAGAAGAGAAGGCCACCTAAGAACCAAAGACTATTAATGATTTCGATAATGCCGATTACAATTGGTTTGATTGGTCTTTCCCTGGTAGTGAACCAGTCTTTCAGAATACCAGGAACATATGCTGCAACTAGTCCTCCCATGGCGAACAACCAGGGGACACTCCACAGAAGCCCATGGTAGAGGTGGGAGTAGACTGAAAATCGCTTGTTGTTCCTTTCCCGTATGAGCGATTTTACATAAAAGGCACTGCCTAAAAAATAGAATGTGACAAACAAGGCTAGGATGAATGCAGTATCTTCAATTCGTCCCTTCCCGATTGTATAGGCTGCTATCGCCCCTAATGAAAAAATCAGGATCCCGATCAAATCATTCAACATATTCCTTTCATTCTTCTTTTTAATGAAGTAAATATTCATCAACAATAATGGTACCAATAAAGATCCAATCAACAAGATCAGTGGCTCCGACAAAATTACGGGTAAAAGAAACAGGAATGAAGCACCTGAGTACCCGATAAACCACGGAAGCATCTCCCCCTTTGCCTTTGGCTTTCTTATCATTTGCAGCATGGGTGTAGAACTAAGATACAAAAGGAACCAACCGATTAAAAATGGAAGATGGATCCATTTCGGTCCGCCGCTTACGATTCCTGCAAGAACAGGAACAAAAAACATCATCCATGTTCCATGTTCCCGCGGTAATATCATCTTCAACATGATCCCTCCTAAGCCTGTTTCACTTGCTGAAATTCATGGTATCATGCCGGCTCTCCAATGAGTGTGAGGTGCGTCACTGTCATTAGCTGGACAATCCTCGCATGAAGATCGGAAATCGGTGTTCATCATTCCGTCAAATATCAGCTGACTATATGTGATTTTTATCACAGAGGATGAGATGGAATTCCAATAGACTATCAGTAGGAGGTAAGGAAAGGGGGAGGACACGGTTGGAACCTAAGGTTGGAAATAAGACCGAAGTGAAGGAATTGAAAGCGACACAGAAAGCTGAAAAGACGTTAAAAGGAACATTTTTATCAGTATTGTTTGTCGGAGGATTTATCGTCCTATCCTGGGTAGGAATTTATGTGCTTTTCTTATCAAGATTATAGTGAATTTGAAGAGGTGATTACGCATGCATTTACACAAATATGAAAAATGGTGGCTCATGCTTGGCGGCGGAACATTGATCATATTTCTATCGATCATTGGCATCAGTGCTTTTGCAATGGGTCATACTCCACCCAGTGACCATATGACGATCGATCCGAAACAGGTTGATACGACAGCGCCTTTCGATGAACCAGGATTGAAGAAAATCGGAGACAATGAATACGTATTGGTGATGGTTGCTCAAGCATTCACGTTTTTACCTAATGAAGTGAAAATTCCTGAAGGGGCCACTGTTCACTTTAAAGTCACAAGCAAAGATGTGGTTCACGGATTCGCGATTACAAAGACGAATATTAACATGATGATTACGCCAGGCCATATCAATTCGATTACCCATACGTTTGATAAAGCTGGCAGTTATCTTATTTTATGTAATGAATATTGTGGAGCTGGCCATCAGGTGATGAGTGCAAGAATCGAGGTGGGTTGATATGAATATAGGAAAAATTTCAGAAGTGGTAGATCGGCATGATGCAAAACTTTCAATGGCTCATTTGACTGTATCATTTACAGCGTTATTTCTCGGAGCTATCGCTGGATTGCTGCAAACACTGGTCAGGAGCGGGACAGTCACACTGCCAGCCGGAATCGGTTACTATCAGCTATTGACAGCACACGGTGTGTTACTTGGCCTTGTTTTCACCACTTACTTCATCATTGGGTTTCTATATGCAGGCATAAGCCGCACGACTGGTAAATTATTCGATATACCGCGGAGAGCTGGCTGGTATGGTTTTTACATGATGACAATCGGTACGATCCTTGGCGTCATCATGGTTCTCCTGAATAAAGCGACGGTCCTTTATACGTTTTATGCTCCTTTACAAGCCTCTCCCTGGTTCTACATCGCATTGACATTGATTATTGTAGGGAGTTGGATCAGCGGCGGAGGAATGTTTCGTCAGTATTATATATGGAAGAAGCTCCATAAAGGGCAGCTTTCACCCTTGATCAGTTTCATGGCAGTCATGACGATGCTTTTATGGTTGATTGCCACGATTGGGGTTGCTGTATCTGTTCTGTTCCAATTCATCCCCTGGTCATTTGGCTGGGTGGATACCATCAACATTTTATTAAGTCGGACATTGTTTTGGTATTTTGGTCATCCATTGGTATACTTCTGGTTGCTTCCGGCGTATATTTGCTGGTATGCAATCATACCGAAAATCATCGGTGGAAAGATTTTCAGTGATTCATTAGCCAGGTTGGCATTCGTTCTCTTTCTATTATTCTCGATACCTGTTGGATTCCACCACCAGTTGTTGGAGTCAGGAATCTCACCATTCTGGAAGTACTTGCAAGTCGTACTGACTTTCATGGTTATCATTCCATCGTTAATGACTGCGTTCTCTTTATTCGCAACGTTCGAATTGACTGGCAGAGAGAAAGGCTCTAAAGGTTTATTCCGGTGGTTCAAAGAACTTCCTTGGAAGGATGCAAGGTTCTTTGCTCCAATGATGGGAATGTTGATATTCATTCCCGCCGGGGCAGGCGGGATCATCAATGCAAGTAACCAATTGAATCAAGTGGTCCATAATACGCTATGGGTCACAGGGCATTTTCATTTGACGGTCGCTTCATCTGTCGCACTTACATTCTTCGGAATCGGTTACTGGCTCGTACCCCATCTGACAGGACGAAAATTGACTTCCCAAATGCACAAACTGGCAAATATCCAAACGATTCTTTGGGTGGTAGGAATGTTCTTCATGTCTGGTGCGATGCATACAGTTGGACTTTTCGGAGCTCCAAGACGTACCTCTTACACAACTTATAATGATCATCCTGACGCATTAGGATGGATCCCTTATGAGGTTGCAATGGCGATTGGTGGCAGCATTCTATTTATCGCAATTCTGTTGCTGATGTATATCATGGTGAATCTCGGATTGTTCGCACCAAAAGGAGTTGAAGAGTTTCCTATCGGAGAGCTTGCTCAAGGTGCAGAGAAAACACCTGCAATATTGGAGAACTGGAAGCTTTGGATTGGAATTACTGTGGCATTGATCTTGTTTGCCTATACAATTCCGCTTATCGATATGATCCAACATGCTCCGCCTGGTTCTCAAGGATATAAACTCTGGTAGTACATGAAACACCTTATATATACTTTAAAAAATCTAAGGAGGAATTTGAGATGAAGAAATTTATAATGGCAATCTTTTCAATGATGTTGATTACGGTACTTGCAGCATGTGGTGGGGGAGAAGAAGCAAGTTCCGATAAAGGCGGCAGTGGAGATGGTGGAACAGTCACGCTAGAGGCTACTAATTATGAATTTGATAAAGAAGTGTATAAAGTTGCTGCTGGTGAAGTGACGATCGATCTTAAAAGCTCCGAAGGGTATCACGGAATTACAGTTGAAGGAACTGATATCAAAATTGATGGAGAAGGCAGCGCTTCAGCAAACTTTAAGCCAGGAGAATATAAAATCATCTGCAGTATCCCTTGTGGGGAAGGGCATCATGAAATGACAGCGATGCTAGTAGTTGAGTAATCAAGGATGATTTCGCAAACTTTGTTGCTCTTGCACTTAAAGAAAGTATAAAATACTTTCTTCAGTATAAGGGCAACTAAGGATCGACCTACAAAGGGCTTGGTCTCGCCAAGTTTTCTTTAAAAGTGGTTGATTTCCGCTCCAGGATGCTCGCTTTCCACGGGGCGTGCGGTGAGCCCACTCGTCGCCTTGCTACCTCAGGAGTCTCCTTTTCAAGGAAGCATTTGTGCTCCTGCGTCTACAAGAAAGTCCTGTCGAAGCGAGCTTCCTCGTCGCATGCCTTGCGAGGAGATTATTCAGGTAGTAGGCACGCTGATCCCGCTGGAGTCTCGCACCTTGCTCTCCAATCAACTTGCACAAGGTGAGTTTTTTAAAAGTAACTCAAACAGCAACAAACTTTTAGAAAAGAGCCATAATCAAAAAAAAAGGCTGCCACTATTAAGTGGCGCCCTTTTTGTGTCGAGAAATCACAGTATTTCCCAGGTGATAGCGAAGATTTGTCGAAGCTAGGAAGCATCTGCGGTTTTTCGACTCATATATCGTTGAATCAAACTGGTTTTAAGTTCGATCATCGGCTGTGCCAGTGTAATGATTGGTTTTGAAGCTGTTATCAACGTCACGATAGCCGCCAGGACCAATAATGTTAAATAATTACCTGATTCGCTGACCTTATCATAAAAAGGTGATAACTCGAACAGTTTGACGATGAATCCATGTAACAAGTATACATATAAGGTTCTTGTTCCTAGATGTGTAAAGAACATCTTCCTTCTAGGAACGATCGCCATGAAACTGAAAGTAGCAAGAGCCGTAAGTCCATACATCAACAAACGAATGAACCAAGCTTGCCCTAGCTCGACACCTAGTTCTTCATAAGAAGAGGAAGCCAGCAGCCAATCCTTCGCTTCTTGTGGGAAGAAGAAATAATAACTGACAAACATCCCAACTAAAATCAGACCTGCTGCAATCCTTTTTTCAGGGCTCAAAATAGCGTAAAAATGTTCCTTTTTCAACAGGTAACCACCAAGGAAGACCGGGAAAAATACAAAAGTTCTGGATAAACTAAAGTATGTGCCGATATCTTGGATATAACCTGCAAAAACACCGATTGTTATCGCTATAATCATCATGATTGCCGGATGTTTCAGTTTGATGAATAGAAGCAGTAATACATTCCAAAGCACCATGCTCAATAGGAACCATAGTGTCCAATACGGATCGAATAAAGTTAATGTTTCTTTACCATTCCAAATTCTGTGAAGCACAAAATAGATAAGTTGGAAAATGAAATAAGGAATCAGGATCTTTTTAAATATCTTCTTCAAGTACCCGGGTTTCCTTATACTCTTTGAGAAAAAACCACCTATCAAGATGAATGCCGGCATGTGGAAGGTATAGATGAAGTTATATATTGTATATAAAGCTTCACTATCTCCCTTGTGTGGACTGATGAAATGTCCGAATACGACGAGGAAGATCAATATGAACTTCGCATTGTCGAAATAGAATTCACGTGTTCCTTGTTTACTCATAACCAGGGCCTCCAAGATGCAAAATATTTTTCTAGAATACATAATAAAAAGAAGTATGTGCTACGTCTAACATACCCTGTTGGTTTATGAATGAATCGTATGTCACCTAATTTATTCGAATTTGTCACATGTATATGTAGGTATGTAAAAGATTTTTAACAACCAAGAAAACTCTGTAATAATTGTAATAGAGAGGTGGAGTCCACATGGGAGAAACTTATAATGAAATAATGATTGATGGTCCTTTTTCGTTTCGACATACCTTTAAAAGACATCATCGTTCTACAGATACATTAAATCCAATGGTGATCGACCAGGATGAGAATCGTTTCATTAAATGGATCCATTTAGGTGAGAAACCCTACTTGTTGGATGCGACAATCGAACACAGCCAAAATGGAGTGTCCATCGTAACAAACACAAAAAAGAAAGATAAGAAAGAAGCTCAAGCTATAAGAGAATATTTATCAAGAATGTTCGGGACAGGAAATTCACTGGTGGATTTTTACGATGGTTTCAGAGGTAATGAAAAAATTGAGATATTGATCAATGAATTTCATGGAATGAGGGTTCTGTCTAATCCTGATTTGTTCGAAGTGATGGTCGATACGATCATAGGTCAACAAATTAACCTTACATTTGCTGCTACACTAAAAGAACGCTTCATTCGGTTTGCAGGTGATATTAGGCCTTTGGATGGAGTCGATCTTTACCTTTTCCCTCGGCCAGAAGCTGTGGCCGAACTTGAATACGAACAGCTTCGCGAGCTTTCATTCAGTCAAAGGAAAGCTGAATACATTATTGATTTTGCCAGAAACGTCGTAACCGGAAGGATTGATATCGAGCAGTTATGGACAAGTTCGAATGAAGAGATCATCAAGGAATTACTTCCATTTAGAGGAATTGGCAGATGGACAATCGAATGTTTAATGTTATTCGGCTTAAACCGACCAGATGTATTACCAGCCGCAGATATCGGTCTGCGAAATGCGGTGAGGTTGATTTATGAACTGGATTTGCAGCCGCAAACAGAGGAAATACGCATGTTGGCACAGGAAGAAAACTGGAATCCCTGGGAAAGTTATATCACTTTCTATATGTGGCAGTATTTGAATACAACTTCTTAAAGAAAACTTGGTAAAGCCAAGTCTTAGGCGTAGGCTGAGCCATTCGTTCCTAGAAAAAGCAATTGCTTTTCCTTCGTGCGGTGTATTGCTTCCGAAGCCACCAGCTTGTGCACTTATACTGAAGAAAGTATTTTATACTTTCTTTAAGTGGAACAGAAAAAGAGTTGACCTACATTCTGGCCAACTCTTCATCAATACTAATCCAGGATGGTAACTTCAACTTGTTGTTTTCCGAAGCTTGTTGCATCTTCTTCAGATTGCATGTATAAATCGATCTTGTTACCGTCGATTGCTCCACCTGTATCTCCTGCTACAGCACGACCGTATCCTTCAACGTAAACCTCAGTTCCAAGAGGGATGACGTCAGGATCAACAGCAACGATCTTTTGATCCGGGTTCGCATTCAAGTCAATTCCTGTAGCTGTCACACCAGAGCAACCATCACAGTTTGCTGTATAGGCTGTCGCTTCCATTGTGAGCGTTTTTTGTTCTTCATCGTCAGCAGATGCTTGTCCGCTGTCGTTTGTTTCAGTAGTTTCTTTTTCAGCAGCTGCAACTTCAGAACCTTGTTGTGCGGCTTGTTTCAATTCAAATAGGGCTGTTTTTGTTTGAGGACCTGCAATGCCGTCCACTTGGAGATCATTCTTTTCTTGATATTCTGTGACAGCTTTTTCAGTCAATGGTCCGAAAATGCCATCTACTTTATAATCATAAAGCTTCAATTCGGTCAGATGTTCTTGTAAATGTTCAACTGCTTTACCGCGATCACCGCGTTCGATCATTTCTGTTGCTTCTTTCAATACATCCGCGGTTTCTTGATCGATCGTTCCTGTAGGATCAAGACCATACTCCTGCTGGAACCCTTTCACACCTTTATGCGTTATATCACCGTAGTAACCGGTTGTTTTATCATAGTCGAAAAAACCTAGTTCTTTCAGGTCTTGTTGAACTGTGTGGATATCATCATGCCACATATTCTTCTTTAGTGGTGTTTCTACATCTGCCGCCTGCGTTGCTGCTGGTGCAAGTACAGCTGATCCTGCTACCGCAGCAGTCAATGCTACCTTTTTGAACATATAGAAATTTCCCCTCCTTTGAAGTTAGAGACGTGTTTTTTGCGTCCCAATTGCACATTCTACAAGGACATTATGACATGACAATAATAGTGCAATTACAAAGGGATTACGTTTAAAATACAAGTGTCTGATTTGGTTGTCATATACACCAAATATAGGAAAATCCATAATAAAGGGAGAGGTAAAATCCGAACTGGGAGGTTGTTACGATGAGTATAAGACGACCATCAAAGTTGGTTATGATCATATCAGCGATAGTGATCTTTATAGTTGTAATCGGAGGATGGACTGGTATGCAAATGTTAAAGAAGGCAAATGATGAGTCTGTTACTCTAGCTGATGCGAAAAATAATGGGGAGGTCCGGGTCGTTTCTGATGATACTATTTTTGTGAACGGGAAGGAAGAGGAGTTTTCGAGAGAAATAGCAAAAATGCATGCTTATTTCAATGAATTGCTCGGGTGGGGAGGCTGGAGGACGTTCGATCCAAAGAGCAAAGACGATGAACTTCAGTCACAGCTCCAATACATCAATACCATCCTTTTACCTGAAACCACGGGTACATTAGCGACAGATATGCAACGTGCTTCAGAAGGAATAGAAAAAGCATTAGAAACCAACACCACTGAGGAAATGTTTATTACCCACCGGATTTTCCATGACCTTGATGTGGTTATGAATGACAATACCGCAGATGATTATTGGGGGATCACCACAACTTACGGAAAACAATGATTCTGTTTAGAAAACGTCAATTTTTTACTGCTGTCACGCTGCATTCTATGGTAAAGTGATAAGTGGAAGGACGGGATGTACAAGATGTTCAAAGTATTACTTGTCTCTATTCTTATCATCATCGTTGTTTTGGTTCTTTTCGTGGCAGCAATTTCTAAGGGTTATTCCTATAAACATACAATTGATCCATTGGAAAACAACCCTAACATAGATGAAAAAGAGGAAGACGAAGAAAAACCGAATCGATAAATCACTAATTCCATAATTATCTTTGAAAACAGGTTGGCTGTATAATGCAGTCAACCTTTTTATTTTGGCTCCGGGCCTTGATAGATGTACAAGCAATCTCCATGAATTGGAATATATTGTTTGTGAGGGGTGATAATCTATTGAAAGTGGTGAAAAATTGATGAGAATTGTTATAGATCCGGGTCATGGAGGATCTGATACAGGTGCTGTATATAAGCAGTACAGAGAAAAAGACTTTAACCTGAAAGTGTCACTTCTCGTAAGGGACCATCTTCTAAAGTCTTATGAAGCGGAAATCCTCATGACTAGAACAACTGACAAAACGATGGCTTTGAAAGAAAGGACAGACTTTGCAAATAACAGGAAAGCTGACTTTTTTTGTTCCATCCATCATAATGCAGCAGGTGGAAGAGGATTCGAAAGCTTTATTTTCAATGGTACAGTCCCTGACAGGACAAAACAAATCCAAACTGTCGTCCACAAAGAATTCATGTTTACTGCAAAAAAATATGGTGTAAACGATCGGGGGCAGAAAAGAGCGAATTTCTATGTGTTGAGAAACACGAGGATGAATGCATTGTTGTTAGAGGTTTTGTTCGTCGACAATGAGCATGATCTGAAACTGATCCTAAATGATCAATTTGTCCGCGATGTTTCCAAAGCGATTGCAATAGGTATCGCCAAAGCCTTGAACCTCAAGGAAAAACCTGCGCCATCCCCGGATCCTGGAACCTTATATAAGGTGATTGCTGGATCTTTTAATGAAGAAGAAAACGCGAAAGAGCGAGCTCAGTTCCTTTCAAACAATAAAATAGAAGCTTATATATATCCGATTACAATCGATGGTACTAAATTTTATCGTGTACAAGCTGGGGCATTTTCAGAAAAAAAGAATGCTGAAGACAGAGTTGCAGCCTTGAAACGTTTAGGAATTCCAGATGCTTTTATCGTAACAGAAGGGAAAAGCGATCCGGAAGAACCGCCACAACCAGAGCCGATTAAAGGATTTACGATACTAGGCTCAAGTGTCCTGGCAGCATCCAATTTGCAGGCATTGGTGAAACGGATCAATCCGAATGCTCCGAATCTTGCTTCCCTTTACATTGAAATTGGAAAGAAATACGGTATTCGTGGAGATACAGCATATGCTCAAGCGGTGCATGAAACGAATTATTTCAGATTTACAGGTGTGGTGAAACCAGAACAAAACAACTATGCGGGGATCGGAGCAACAGGACCTGAAGAACCGGGGGCTTCATTCGCTACTCCGCGAGAAGGTGTAACTGCGCATATCCAACACTTGTATGCGTATGCTTCAAAAGCTGGGTTGCCAGAAGGAGAGACTCTAGTAGATCCACGGTTCAATCTCGTATCTCGCGGATCAGCACCGACATGGGTCGCTTTAAATGGAAAATGGGCTGTACCCGGTACCAATTATGGACAACTTATCCTTGGCATCTATGATAAGGTGATTGATTACGAAGTCAGCAAACTTAATGAACAGCTTGACTTGTTAGAAAAGACGAAGCAACAATTAGATTAGGGAGCTGCCTTTTTGGTCAGCTCTTTTTTTGTTAAACATTCTTTCAGGTATATTGCTCGGCATATATTGAACATGTCCCAAGATTTGTGTACACACAGGGATTATGAGCAGGAAAGTAAGTTGAAAATACATACAGTGGTACAATTGAAAGAGGATTATCAGCTCCAAAATAGACTAGGATGAATAACTATGAAGAATTGGCGAAAAAGTGCACGTTTCTTGTGGCTTTGTAATTTCATAATCGTTGCAGCAATGACGATGATATTGCCCTTTTTGCCACTTTATCTCGAGGAATTGGGTGTAACAGGAAGTAAGGCTCTTAGTAATTGGACTGGAGCTGTTTTTTCTGCGGCATTTTTATCCGGAGCTATCATGGCACCGATATGGGGGATTTTTGCAGATAAATATGGCCAAAAAGCGAACTTGATCCGTGCCGGAATTGGTATGGGTATTTTGACGTTTTCGATGGCCTTCGCAACCGGTCCATGGATGTTATTAGCATTGCGCTTTTTCATGGGATTCTTTTCAGGTTTTATTACGGTCTCTTTTTCATACTTATCCAGAATCACACCGAAAGAACATACCGGGAGCGCCCTTGGTTTTTTACAAACAGGAGGAATATCAGGTGGAATCATCGGACCTTTGATCGGGGGTGCATTATCCGATTTATTCGGGTTCAGACCGGTTTTTGCTGTTACAGGAATCAGCATAATGGTGACATTGACGCTTGTCGTCTTTTTCATACCTAAAGATGAACCAATGCAAGCGGTAAAAGGGAAGCAAGGCACCTTCATGGACGTATTGAAAAATAGACAATTGCTCCTATTGTTCATTGCGACATTTCTTCTTCAAGCTTCTATGTTGAGTACGAATTCAATGATGACGATCTTCGTGAAGACATTTGTCGGTGATCCGGAAAACCTGGCATTACTTGCTGGTTTAGCGGCCTCCATTCTAGGGATTGCAACGATCATCGGTTCCCCGTACCTTGGAAAACTCGGGGATCGGATCGGCCATGTCAAAATGCTGCCAGTCCTTATGCTTGTCAGCGGAATTCTCTTCTTCCCACAACTATGGACGGATAATATATACGAGCTATATATATGGCGATTTCTGCAAGGATTGATATTAGGCGGAGTTTGGCCGGCGCTTCAGACACTGATTCATAAAAAAACACCGCCGGCTATACAAGGGCGTGCTTTCGGTGTCACTGGCAGCTGCCGCTTTCTTGGGAATTTGACTGGACCGATCATCGGAGGTTGGATATCAGGGAGTTTTATAACGGCCTATGTGTTCGGTTTTGCAGGCGTCATTTTGGTGATGGGCAGTGTCCTCGTGAAATGGGGCTTGGAACGGGATTGAGGACAACGAAGAAATAAGAATTTTCGTTGTAGAGATAATTTCGGAGTTGTAGATATAATTTCGAGTTTGTAGCGTTTCGGTGTAAAGTTGTAGAGATAATTTGATTAGACTAACTCAAACTAAAAGCAGGTTTTAATCTAAAAAACTTCCTCAATAACAAAAAGAGGCTGGGACAAATGAACTTTGTTCAATAGAAAACCCGAACAATTTGTCCGGATTTTCTTTAGTCAGCCATAATAAATGAAGGTCCCGCTTCGTCAACATCCTTCGCTTTACGCGGACACGGCCTCAGCCACCTCAGAAAGCACAAACCGCTTTCTTCCGGGGTCTTCGACTCGTGCTGTTCCGCAGGAGTCTATGGATGTTGCCTACGCTTTTCGTCTTTCATTTTATCCATAATACTTTATTGTTCGTCTCTTCTGTTTTCAGTTATAGTTTTGTCCCAGCCTCTTCATTAACATACGAGGCAACCTAAGCTCAGCGTACGCCAAAGGCCTGGCTGAGCCAAGTTTTCTTTATTCAATCGTGTGTGTAAATGATGTCTCAATTGGGGGTTTGGATGTGACCTTGAACTTCACTTTATACGTACCTGGATCAAGTTTTGGAATATCAACTTCAAATGTATGTTTCTGACCAGGTTCTATCGTGATCGTCTTCAAGGCTTGAGTGAACATTTTACCTTCTGCCCAATGGAAGACTTCTTTTCCATCTTGATCTGTGATCCACATATCATATTGCTGACCACTGGAAAATTGAAGCTCTTTAGAACTTTGCGTCTGATTTTGGAGTTCGATCACCGCTTTATTATCAGTGAATGAAACGACGTTAAGCTGTAATTCATCTGACACGCTATCATTCCCTTCCGAACTTTTCTCCTTTTTATCTTCACTTGCTTCTCCATTTGTCGGCTGGGATTCTGGTTCTTCAGGTTGATTGCTTGTCCCACATGCAGTCAGAAGAAGGACTAGAAAAATCGTTACAAGTCGATACATGGTGAGTTCCTCCTTTTCCGGACATCCCATCTATTCTTCGATGCCCTGAAATCGTATTTGTAGTATAGACGTAACGATCTCAGGCTATGTTTCACCGTTTTATAAATTAAGCAGTTTTTTATAGAGTCTAGTGTTTACATATATATATTGACACTCCCACGGCTAAACCGCAAGTTGAACTTCGGCCATCCCACCCCTAAATGACCCTAAATGAGGGCTTTCCCGCTCATTAGAGCTTTAAATCAGAAGGACGCTTTATCGCAATTATCGCAATTATTGATATTAAAAACAGGGGCTGACACGTCGGCCAACCCCTGTAGATGTTCATTTGATTATTTAGCATGTAAACGACGGATACGCTCGTCTAGATCTGGGTGAGTCGAGAACAGCATTTTCTTCTTCTTACCACCGCTGATTTTCATTGTTGCAAGTGATTCTTGACGAGTATCGACCCGGTTTACATGAGCACGTAACGATTCAAGTGCATGAATCATCTTATCTTTCCCAGCTAGATCCGCACCACCACGGTCCGCATGGAATTCACGGTATCTTGAGTACGCCATGACAACAATCGCACCAAGAATTGAAAATGCGATTTGGAAGACAATGATGGCAAGGAAATGGACTAATGCCGCTTTATCTTCATCAACGAGTTGCGCGACTGCCCATGCTGCGATACGTGATAAGAATACTACAAATGTATTGATGACACCTTGCAGTAAGGTCATCGTCACCATATCCCCATTGGAGATGTGAGCAACTTCGTGCGCTAGTACACCTTCAACAGCATCGTCATCCATGTTTTGTAGTAATCCGCTTGAAACAGCGACGAGTGAACGGCGTTTCGATGGACCAGTTGCGAAAGCATTGACTTCTGGAGAATCATAGATTCCGACCTCTGGCATCTTCGTCAATCCCGCTGCACGTGACAAACGGTGTACTCGTTCAACAAGATCTTGCTCATATGATGAATTTGGTCTGTCAGGATCAATAACCTTGACGCCCATCATTTTTTTAGCCATCCAACGAGAAATTGCAAGCGATATGAATGAACCACTGAAACCAATTACTGCACTGAAGACCAATAATTGGCCGAACATGATGCTGCCATCAGCACCGATGTAATTGTTTACACCTAACAACGATAAGACAATCATGATCGTAGTAAGGACTAGAATGTTTGTCAGGATAAACAGAAAAATTCTTTTTGCCATTTTCCATACCTCGTTTCAAGTTCATTTGAACTTAAGTTATGAGAATAGTATAAATTACCCTTAAGGAATTTTCAAGATAAGAGTTTCAGATTTTAATGAAAATTATTGGTGGACGTCGAACCTAGCAGAAGGAACGCTGTTTGGTCGCGCCTCCTCGTCATTTTCCAGTAACCTATGTGTCTAAACGAGTCGCTGCCACTTTTATTTGCTTTAACCTGTGGATAAGGAGTGGAATTTTAATTCTATAATTGACGTTCCCCTCGTTTATTGCGTATGATAAGTTCAAATGACCATATTTGAAGAGGTGAAATGATGCCTTCCTTTAAACTTACCCGTAAACAAATGGCAGAACTACTCATATCTTTACAGCCTGATCAAGATAAAACACCCTTGGATGTGTTGAAACAAGCCTGGCGTGATTCGAATGGCCAATCAGAAGGATTTGATGAGAATGGAATTCCTGAATCTTCATTTCCTGGCATTTTCGAAAGAATCATCAAAGGGCCGAAACAGGACAAGGGCTTTTCAATCAACGAAATTGTATCTCTCGGGAACCAGATTGAGTATAGCAGTTTTTCAACTAGTGCCGTTCAAAACTGGGTGAAGAGGGATGTGCGAAATTTGATCGGTTCACCTCAGAAGGGAAAGAAATATTCTCTTGAACAAGCAGCGATTCTGTTTATCGTGGAAGATCTCAAGAGTACGCTTGATTTCCTATCCATAAGAAATCTGCTTACACTCATCTTCAATAATATAGAAGACCGACATGATGACCTTATCGATCCGCTTGATTTCTATTATACATATACAGCTATTTTTGAAGAGCTGGATCTGAACAATGACCAGGTTGTTGATGTTGATTTTCGTGTGAAAAATGGTGCTAAAGCTGAAACGCTTATTTTTACGAAAGCGGGAAATAAAATCCAGTACCTTGAAAACTTGGATAGTAAAGAACATTCCATTGTGAAAAATGGGTTGGTGATAGCGACATTATCCGTGCAAACTTCGTACTTTCAATCTGTATCCCGGCAATTTTTAAACAAAACCTTATTCATATGAAGGGCTGTTCCAAAGTGTCTGTGTCTCTCCGAACTTAACAACATTTCGAGAAATTTCGTGGTTATACAAAATGTTGTGTTGGGGTGTCTGACACTTTTTTTCTTTTTGGACAGTATTATTTTTGTATATCCAAAAGTGCGAAAATAGTGTAAAATTACACTAATGAACCTTTTGTATTTTATAACTGTTTTTTTATAAGTCTTCATAAATTAATAGGGAGAGGGGGAGCAAGAATGAACGAACGAAGATGGTTGAAAAAAGAAGGTCCGAAATGGATGGAAAAAGGACTGGTTGAAAAAGAACAGCTTGATGGCATCTTATCGTTATATGAAAAAAAGAACAACAATCTTTTACCGATCTTAGCAAGTATTTTAATAGGCTTGGGGGTTCTTACTTTTGTAGCTTCCAATTGGGGGAACATGAGTGACTTGTTCAGGTTAGTCATCATTTGTGCAGCACTCATCGGTTTCCAGCTAATTGGATACCGCCTTATTGAAAAAGGATCCGAAACACTGGGAATTGCTCTAGTAGGGATCGGAGTGATCACCTTCGGAGCAGGGATATTCCTGACTGCTCAAATGTTCCATATCGTTTCCTATACCGCAACAGCCTTTATTTTATGGATGGTAGTCGCTTTATTAACGTATGCAATGCTGCCGAACAGTTATATTTATCTCTTGTCTTTAGTGATTGGTGTTGCAGGCTTGATCTATAGTGCCGTCTCTTTTCAAGGCTTCAGTTTTGTATTAGCTTTCCTTATTCTGATTGTAGCAGGATACTTGACGTTTAAAGAGGATCATCCACTCTTTTATTACTTCTATTCAATCGCCTATTCAATTACAGGAATAACGTTGTTAGTTGCATACGATTTAACGTATTTATGGATGACGATCATCTTCTTCATCCTTTATGGAATCAGTGAATTGATTCCAGGTGAAAAGGGTCAGCTGGCATTCAGGAATATGAGTATCATCGGTAGTTTAGCAGTTATCTTCATCCATGTCTTCTTTTTGGAAGAGCTTGTCCGTTATGAAGAGGATATCATCGGAAGCGGAGCGTTCTATTTTATCATGTTACTAGGACTCGGTGCTTTGATTGGATGGAACAAATTCCGTCAGAACACACAGTCCAATTGGCTTGATCTCGCTTTATTTTTACCGTTGTTCTTAATAAGTGATATTGGGGACTTGCTTTATTTATTGCTTGCGTTCGGTTATTCCTTATTCATATTGATCCAAGGATACCAATTAGAAGAATCTGAACGGATCAATCGTGGGACTTTTCTGTTCCTGATCAGTACTCTCGTCGCTTATATTCAATTAGCCTGGGACTTTCTGCCAAAGTCGATGTTCTTCTTAGCTGGAGGGGTCTTGCTCTTCATCCTGAGCTGGCTTCTTGAACGGAGAAGAAGAAAATGGGTGCACCAGGCAAAAGGAGGGCGATCATGATGCGAAAAAAATGGATCTATTTATTGATCGTGCTTCAAGTGTTGATGCTGTCAGGCATTGCTTCATCACATTATTTAACGTTGAAAATCGGTGAACAGGTTGTACTTAAAGCAGAACCGATTGATCCGCGCGATCTCTTTTACGGCGATTACGTGACATTGAATTACGAAATTTCAACTTTACCTCAGAATTTAGTAGAAAATGAGGACATCGAACAGAGGGAAACGGTATATGTCGTCCTTCAGAAAGCAGGCGATGTTCATGAAGCGAAAAGTGTACACCGTAGTAAGCCTGATGTCGCAAATGATGAAATCGTCTTAAAAGGTAAAGTCCGTTGGGTTGATGAATATTCTAATATTTTGACGGTTGATTATGGGATTGAACGATTTTATGTGGAAGAAGGCACAGGAAAGACTATTGAAAATGAGCGGCCTGATAAAATAGCCGTGCGGATTGCTCCATGGGGAAATGTCGTGATAGAAGAACTTTTGTCGAATGATAGCTGATTTGATAATCGTTTTGGGGTTATGGAACTGAGTGTGTTATACTTGTCTTAACCTAGCGGGAAGGAGACAAATATTGTCAAAAATTAACGTGTTTTTAGACGATGTCCGTCCATGTCCCGACAATTATATTTTAGCTTCAGACATTGAAGAATGTATTAAATTGTTGAAGGAAAGGGATATTCAACATCTTTCATTAGACCATGATTTAGAAAACAAGTATCGTAATGGATATATGCTTGTTGAGTATATGGTGAAACACAAATTATTCGCAGACACCATCACGGTTCATTCCGCTAATTCAGGTGCTGGGAAGCGAATGTTTTGGTTTTTGAAAGATGCGCAAAAGAATTTTCTCGTTCCAAGAGATGTTGAAATATTTTACAATCCATTACCGTTGAAAATAATAAGTAAAGTCCACTAGCATTTGAATAAGAATGCTTCAGGCTGTCGGGGGAACGTCTCGGCAGCCTTTTGTTGCATTTAAAGAAAGTATAAATTACTTTCTTCAATATAAGTGTAACTAAGGCTCAGCCTTCGCCCAAGGCTTGGCTTTGCCAAGTTTTCTTTATGCCGGATAGCTGGGATCTGCTTTACAATGGAATTGAAATTCGATAACATGGAAGTAATAACCAACGAAAGGGTGTTTATTTCGAGATGATGATGCGTTCTGTTGTGCTTTTAATTGTAATGGCTTGATGACGGGAGAAGTATGCCCATTTTCAGGAAAAGCCATCACAAGACAACAGATCAACATCCTCGTAACCCCTTTACCGGCATAGAATGATACGGAAAGGATTTTTCCTTTCCTCATGATCAGGAAAGAAGTAGCAGGGTGTTCGTTCACTCTGCTTTTTTTACATGTAAAAACTAAGGCTCAGCCTGCACCAAAGGTTTGGCTTTGCTAGTTTACTGTAAGAGAAATTTGTAATAAACCCGCGGAAAGGGAGTAAATTCCGTAGAATTCCATAATAACAACGAATATAAAGGGTGAGCAATTCGTTCTGCTGTCTTGTGTGATGGTCCAAACTATAAAGAAAGAAGGAACAATCGATGAGTATATTACATGTTAATGGACTGACACACGGTTTTGGTGATCGGACTTTATTTAATCAAATCGAATTCAGGCTTTTGAAAGGTGAGCATGTCGGGCTTGTAGGCGCTAATGGGAGCGGGAAATCTACATTATTGAACCTGCTGATAGGAAAGTTAGTTCCTGATGGCGGTGATATCGACCGTCATCCAGGCATTGAAATCGGCTATCTAGAGCAGCATCCTGATTTTAAAAAAGGAGAAACCATCAAAGCTTACTTGCAAGGTGCATTTGCACGTCTTTATGAACTAGAAAAAGAGATGATGAGCATCACTGAACGCTTATCAGACCCGAAGAATAACAATCTAGAAAAAGATCTCGAAAGACTCGGAAAAATCCAGGATACGTTGGAGGCTCATCAGTTTTACACAATCGATGCAACAATAGAAGAAGTAGCAGCAGGCTTAGGGATTACAGCTTTAGGGATGACTACGGAGACGGAACAGTTGAGCGGAGGGCAGCGTACCAAGTTGATGCTTGCGAAACTGTTATTGAGACAACCAGATGTCTTATTGATGGATGAGCCTACGAACTACTTGGATGATGTTCATATCACCTGGCTTCAGAAATATCTATCAGATTACCCGAATGCGTTTATCTTGATCTCCCATGACACGTCATTCATGAATGCGGTGGTGACGGTGATCCACCATTTAGAGCATACAAAGTTGACTCGATATGTGGGAGATTACCATGCTTTCACAGAAGCCTATGAATTACGGAAAAGACAAACGTATCAGGCTTTTGTCCGACAACAGAGGGAAATCGACAAGCTGGAGGATTATATCCGCCGTAATAAAGCACGGGCATCGACAGCCAAGCAGGCGAAGAGCCGTGAAAAAAAGCTGGAGAAAATTGAGCGCATTGAAAAACCATCAAACTTACCTGTGCCACGTTTCAATTTTGATGTATGCCGTGAACCGAATCAAGAAGTGGTGATAGCGAATGAGTTGCAGGTTGGTTATGAAAGACCATTGTTTAGCGGCATCGATTTGACGATCAAGAAGAATAGGAAGATTGCGATCACAGGATACAACGGAATCGGAAAATCGACGACGATCAAGTCCTTACTGGGCTTCATTGAACCACTTGGAGGAGAAGTGAAGCTCGGAAGTTTCGTGAGACCAGTTTATTTTGAACAGGAAATCACGCTGCCAATTAAAGAGTCAGCTCTTCAATATGTGTGGTCCAGATTTCCGCTCATGCAAGAAAAGGATGTACGGAAGCGTCTGGCGAGAAGCGGTTTGAAAAACGAACACATTTATCAGCCGATGAACACACTGAGTGGAGGAGAGCAGACGAAGGTAAGGCTTTGTGTGTTGATGATGCAGGAAAGTAACTTTCTTGTCCTGGATGAACCGACAAATCATCTAGATGTGCGGGCGAAAGAAGCTTTGAAGGAAGCCCTCAGAAAATACAAGGGCACACTCCTGATCGTCTCCCACGAACCTGAATTTTACGAGGAGTGGGTCACAGATATATGGAATGTGGAAGATTGGGTGAATTAAAGTAAGAAAGACTTCGGTTAACAGCCGAAGTCTTTTTTATGAAGGTTTATAAGGCTTCCTCTTAGTTTTTTCAAAAGGCTGTTTTCGCAAACCTAGTTGATTTTGCAAGTCGTTGATTTCCGCTCCAGGATGCTCGCTTTCTGCGGGGCGTGCGGTGAGCCCACTCGTCGCCTTGCGACCTCAGGAGTCTCCTTTTCAAGGAAGCATTTGTGCTCCTGCGTCTACAAGAAAGTCCTGTCGAAGCGAGCTTTCTCGTCGCATGCCTTGCGAGGAGATTATTCAGGTAGTAGGCACGCTGATCCCGCAGGACAAGGAAAGCTTCGTCAGCGTTACATCGCACGAAGAAAATACGATTTTCATTTTCGAGGAGTCTCGCACCTTGCTCTCCAATCAACTTGGACAAGGTGGTTTATTACAAAAATGCCCCAGGAGCAACAATCTTTAAGTAAAGAGGCTTTCAAAATCACCACTAGGTTTTACAAATATAGCTACGTATCTTTCCGTTTTGTCAGGTTAAAAATGTCGAGGTCGTGTGCGAGTTCTGTGTTCGTAAATACGCGGACTGCACTTTCAAGTAACTCATCTGATTGGTCATGGTATCTTGAACTGATATGGTTAAGGATCAGGCGTTTGGCATTCGCCTTTTTCGCAATGTCAGCGGCTTGTATCGTAGTCGAGTGGTAGTAATCGATCGCCTGCTCCTCCATCCCCTCAGCAAACGTCGCTTCATGGATAAGCAGGTCCGCATTTCGAGCCAGCTGGACTGTTTTTTCAGAAGGACGAGTATCGCCGCAAACTGTAACGACCCGGCCTGATTGTACCTCACCGACAAAGTCTGCTCCGTTTAAGATCCGTCCATCTTCCAAGGTGACTGTCTTACCATCTTTCAGCTTTTTATAGAGGGGTCCTGGCGGAACATCGAATTCCTTAAGCTTTTCAACAAGCAACCGCCCAGGCTGTGAAGGTTCTGTCACTCGAATTCCAAAGGAAGGGATCACATGCTCCAGTAACGATACTTCAATTTTATAACCGTCATCATTTTCAACATATCCATCTTCATATTCAACAATCTCCAAAGGATATTTCAAGTAGGTCCTGCTCGTTTCCAATGCAGCGGTCACAAATTCGTAGATACCCTTTGGTCCGTATACTGTCAAAGGATTTTCTGCTCCCTGGAACGAACGACTCCCTAAAACTCCGGGAAGGCCGTAAAAGTGATCGCCATGCATATGTGTGATGAAGATTTTTGATATTTGCCATAGCTTTAAGTTTGTATGGAGTATCTGGTGTTGCGTAGATTCACCGCAATCGAATAACCATACATCACCTTCACGATTTGTCATGAAACGCAGAGCAAGAGACGAAACGTTCCGGTCTTTAGAAGGAACACCTGCCCCTGTTCCGAGAAAATGAAATTCCATACGATTCATCCTTTCACTGATAGTATATACCATCCATTCTCCATCCTAAAACGAATGCACACTTCAGTCCTCAGACGGATATGAAACCAACCTCTTGCCCGTTTAATGTAAATCCTTAACGGACTAAACTAAAGATAGCGATAAAAAAGGAGCGATCAAATATGTTCATAAAAGAAAGAACGACGAAAACACAGACCATTAAACGGAAAAATGAAACAGAATTGGATGTAAAGTTGCAATTAGGAACCGGAAAACTTGATCTACACGATGGTACAAAGGAAATCATGGAAGGAATGTTTACGGTCTACGGGGAATCTTCTGAACCCGAAATTGAATATGACATTTCTGAAAGTGGTATCGGAAAACTTGTCGTACCTCAGAAATCTATTGCCACATGGAGTATGAAAAAGACTCAACAAGAGTGGGACATTGCATTGAATGGAGATCTGACTCTTACTCTGAAAGTAGAGCTGGGTGCCGGAAAGTCAAAACTCGGTCTTTCTAAGTTGAATTTAAAGGATCTACATATTGAATCGGGGGTAGGGGAAACAGAAATCGACCTGGCAGGAGAATGGAAAAATAGTTTTAGAGTCAAAATTGACGCCGGTATCGGGAAAATGAAAATCCGTGTACAGAAACATGCAGGCGTGAAGATTGATGTTGATAAAGGGATCGGCAAAGTAAAAGCGGATCATTTCATTGGTGTGGAGGACAGCTATCAAAACCAGTCGTATGAAACAGCTGATGTGAAAATTGATATTGATCTTGATGTCGGAGTAGGAGAAGTGATTTTGGAACAAGTTTAAAGAACCCCTCCACCCTCCTCTAATAAAAAGCTAGCAGTAACCAGAAAGGAGCGTGGAGGCACAGTGCGGTGAATGGCGAAAAAATCAAGTCAATGGCAAAAAGACCTATTACATTAAATGGGTCTTTTTTCAGGTATGCCCATTCTCTATCCGAAAATAATGGTGTTAATCAGTGCGAAATTCCCATTTAATTCAAGTAGTAAAGGTATTTTTTACCACCATATACTTCATTATTTTTCAATATTATACAAAAATATGTCTATTTTCCCCTTTTTCTTTATTATTAAACATAATATTTACAATTTTTCGTCAGATTGATACTATTACTACAAAAGTATTAGAATATTATATTTTAATAGTTTAGGGGAGGGCATTACCAGGTGAAAAAGAAGAAGATAGCATCCACGGCACTAGCAGTCATGATGGGGATCAGTACGCTTACATACGGTGCATTTTCATCACCTCAGCACGCAGAAGCTGAGCATATCAAAGAAAGCGTTTCAAAATCTTATGCAGGAGCACCGATTGATCTCGGGATTGCAAATGATGAGAGATTAATAGAAATGCTGAAAGAAAGCGGCAAGATTTCAAAGAATGCGACACCTGCGGAAGCAGAAAAAGCATTGAAGAAATATTTGAAAGAAAGAGCAGGGAATGTAAAACATTCGCATGGCGGAGAGCTTGAAGAAGAAGCCAAAGAATCTAAAGAACAACTAAAATCACAAATGGAAAGTAACGGATTGATGTCGGGCAAAGGGAATAAAAAAGGAAAGTCAAAAGGTGAAATTGTTGATGGAGTTGAGGAAGAAGATTGGAACGGTGGAACACGTACAGATAAAGTTCTAGCTCTGTTAATTGAATATCCAGATTTCCCTGCGGAGGAAATCATTCCTGAAAGTACTGACATGTATTATGAGGATTATACAAAAGAGCATTACACGGATATGCTGTTCAGTGACGATGGTTACACTGGACCGAATGGTGAAAAACTTGTCTCTGTCAAACAATATTATGAGGAGCAATCAGGGGGAAGCTATTCGATCGAAGGTGAAGTTGCAGGATGGTATCAAGCCTCTAAACCAGCTGCAGCCTATGGTGGAAACAATGATAGTGATAACGATACCGACGCTCGTGGACTTGTAAAAGAAGCACTTATGGCAGCAGCAGCAGATCCAAACCTTGATTTGAGCCAGTATGACCAGGAAGATCGTTATGACCTTGATGGTGATGGTGAATACCGTGAGCCAGATGGTTTGATCGACCACTTGATGATTGTCCACTCTTCTGTTGGTGAAGAAGCAGGTGGTGGACAACTAGGTGGAGATGCGATCTGGTCACACCGTTGGAATTTGGGTGGAGTCACAGCGCTCCCAGGCACTGAAGCGGAAGTTCCATACTGGGGCGGAGCAATGGCAGCTTACGATTACACAATCGAACCTGCGGATGGCGCCGCTGGTGTATTCGCCCATGAATACGGTCATGACTTAGGGCTTCCAGATGAATACGACACGATCTATTCAGGTGCAGGAGAGCCGGTTTCTTATTGGTCAATCATGTCAAGCGGAAGCTGGGCTGGTGACATTCCTGGAACAGAACCGACTGGATTCAGCGCATGGGCTAAAGAATTCTTACATTCTTCAATGCCTGGCAGCAACTGGTTGACTGGTACCACAATCCATGCTGATGACGTGACAAGCTCAGGCACTGAAGTGTTGCTTGATGAAGCCGTAACAAAAGGTACAAACAATGATGCAGTGCGTGTGGATCTGCCAGACAAGGTTACGGTCGTCAATACTCCTGCGAGTGGTGAATATGAGTACCATGGCGGTACAGGGGATGAAATCGACCATAACATGGTGACAGAAGTAGATCTAACGAATGCAACGAATGCAACATTAGACTACGATGTATGGTATAACATCGAATCCAATTGGGACTTCGGAATGGTGCAAGTATCCACTGATGGTGGGGAAACTTGGAACTCACTTTCAACACCAAACACTTCATCTGATATCGTTTCAGATGGTTATCCAGCGATCAAAGAGAATCTTCCTGGATACACTGGTTCAAGTAATGGATGGTTGCATGAGTCGGTTGATTTGAGTGAATATGCAGGACAAAAAGTGCTTATGCAGTTCCGTTATATGACGGACTGGGGCACGAACCTTGATGGTTTATATGTGGATAATGTCAAAGTGACAGCTGACGGAAGTGAAGTCCTATCTGATGGTGCAGAAGCAGAATCAGCATTTGATTTACATGGGTTCAAAAAGGATACAGGTACGTTCACTTCAAGCCACTATTACCTGCTTGAATGGAGATCACACAACGGTGTCGATGAAGGGCTTGCTCATATCCGACGTGGAAACAGCTTGATGAAATTCGATTCAGGGCTAGTCGTATGGTATGTTGATGATTCTTACGATAACAACTGGACGGGAGTCCATCCTGGTGAAGGATTCCTAGGAGTAGTCGATGGGGATCAAGTTGTGAACCGTTGGAGCGATGGAACTTTAGGCGCTACTCGTTACCAAATGCACGATGCAGCATTCGGATTAGGTAAGACTGAAGATATGTTCCTTGATTACAGCGATACGTTAGGTATCACGATGAAGGACTATGCAACAGAAAGAAAGCCAGTTTTTGATGACTCTAGCAAATACATGTCTCCAGTACTTCCAGACGCAGGACGTAACGTTCCTACTTACGGATTGAAATTCCGTGTTCTTGCAGATAGCGAAGACGGAACAGTCGGTAAAGTAGGTATTTATAAGTAAGGACGTCAACCTTTAGGAAATATATTGAATCCCGAATGATGGATTTTAAAACAGCCCATCATTCGGGATTTTTTATCTCTGAATGAAGACTTATCGATACAAAGGGCGTATAAGTACTGATTGAAAAAATTCATGATTAATTTCCTACAGTAAAAAGTCCTGACTATCTTGGAAACTTTGAGGATTTCCGCATGAAACCTGTCGAAAAATAACTACTTTTGCGGAAAATTATTCATAATATTTACAAAATTCTACTACTTTGGTATTATTGTAAAAGTATTACAAGATATAAATAATTTACTAGTTTAGGGAGGGTGTTACGTGAAGAAGAGTAAGGTGGTTTCAACGGCACTAGCAGTCATGATGGGGATCAGTACGCTTACATACGGTGCATTTTCATCACCTCAGCATGCAGAAGCTGAGCATATCAAAGAAAGCATTTCAAAGTCTTATGCAGGAGCACCGATCGATCTCGGTATTGCAAATGATGAAAAGTTGATCGAAATGCTGAAAAAAGAGGGGAAGATCTCTAAAGATGCAACTGCATCCGAAGCAGAGAAAGCTCTTAAAAAGTATTTGAAAAAACGATCTGCAAATGCTGAGCATGCACATGATGAAGGTGAACTTCATGATGAAGCACAGGAATCTAAAGCGAAATTGGAAAAAGAAATGAAAAACAACGGGTTAACATCCGGAAAAGGTAATAAATTAGGACAAGCAAAAAAGAATAAAGTGGATGGTGTAGAAGAAGAGGCCTGGAATGGGGAAATGAGAACGGATAAAGTTTTGGCGATATTGATTGACTATCCAGACAAACCACATAATTCGATGACAGCTGATGAGACAGACATGTACTATGATGGTGACGATGCCTATTCTCGTGAACATTATCAAGACATGCTCTTCGGTACAGGTGGTTGGACTGGTCCAGACGGAAAAACCTATGTGTCTATGAAACAATATTATGAGCAGCAGTCAGGTGGAAGCTACTCTGTAGAAGGTGATGTTGCTGGGTGGTACACAGCTAGTGGAAATGCAGCAGATTATGGAGCAAATGTTCCTGCTCCGGACGGTAACGATAAAGATGCTCGAGGCTTAGTTAAAGAAGCATTGGCTGCAGCAGCTGCAGATCCGAATGTGAATCTAGCAGACTATGACCAATGGGATCGTTATGACCTAGATGGGGATGGAAACTATCTTGAGGCAGACGGTCTTGTCGACCATTTGATGATTATCCACTCTGGTGTAGGTGAAGAAGCAGGTGGAGGGTCTCTCGGATCTGATGCAATTTGGTCACACCGTTGGAACCTAGGCGGTATCTTCCCGATTCCTGGAGCCCCTGAACCAGAAGTTGATTATTGGGGAGTAGGTACCATGTATGCGTATGATTATACAATCGAGCCTGAAGATGGTGCAGTCGGAGTTATGGCCCACGAATTCGGACATGATCTGGGTCTTCCGGATGAGTATGACACTCAATATACTGGTGCTGGTGAAGCTGTAGCTTACTGGTCAATCATGGCTAGTGGAAGCTGGGCAGGAGATATTCCTGGAACGATGCCGACAGGATTCAGCCCTTATATGAAGGAAATGCTTCAAGCATCAGCAGTTGTGGACAACCAAGGTACTCAAGGAAACTGGCAAACTGGTACTGAATTAGATGTAATGGATGTAAATAATAACGGTGTGGAAGTTCTGCTTGATGAAGCGGTAACGAAAGGTACGAACAATGACGTTGTCAAAGTTACTCTTCCACAAAAAGAGACCATCATCAATGAACCTGCTAGTGGGGAGTCTGAGTATTTCTCTGGAAGTGCTGATAACTTGCACAATGTACTAAGCGCTTCAGTAGACCTTACAAACGCAAATTCTGCACAGTTCAATTTCAAAGCATGGTATGACATTGAAGTAGATTGGGATTATGCTTATGTAACCGTTGATGGAGAGCCGATTCCAAGTGATATTACAACTAATGCTAATCCACATGGAAGTAACTTGGGCAATGGTATCACTGGTTTTTCCGATGGTTGGATCGATGCTTCGTTTGACCTAACTGGCTATGTTGGGGAAAAAGTTGAAGTAGCCATTGAGTATGTAACCGATGCAGCCGTATCGAATCCTGGTTTATATGCTGATGATCTTTCAATCGTAGTAGATGGAGAAGAAGTATTGTTCGATGATGCTGAAGCAGAGCCAAAAGTTAATCTTGATGGCTTCACAATAAATGATGGAATCAAGCGTTCTGATCACTACTACTTGTTAGAATGGCGCAGCCACAACAGGGTGGATGAAGGTTTGACAAATATCCGACGTGGAGCAAGCCTGATGACTTACGATGATGGATTGGTCGTCTGGTATGTTGATAAGCAATACAGCGAAAACTGGACAGGTGACCATCCTGGCGAAGGGTTTGTCGGAGTCGTTGATGCAGACCAACACACCAACTATTGGAGCGATGGAGCAGTGGGATCGACGCGCTATCAAATCCATGATGCTGCATTTAGCTTGAATAAGAGCGGAAAAATGTTCCTTGATTACACAGATCTTTTAGGTATCACAATGAAAGACAATCATACAAAACGTAACCCTTTATTCGATGACAGCCAAAACTACCTGAACCCAGGATTAGTAGACGCTGGACGTAATGTACCTAACTACGGATTGAAGTTCCGTGTTGTCGGACAAAGTGAAGATGGAACAGTCGGAAAAGTATTGATCCACAAGTAAAACTAGTGAATAAAACCAGTCTCGGGGAATTCGAGGCTGGTTTTTCTTATTTATCACTTCCTTTTTTCTACCAATCTGGTATGATAGGAAAATATTACATGGGAGGGGGAGTGAGAGAGGCTATGAGAATTCCAAACAAACTACAGGCTGGCGATGAGGTGAGGGTGGTTGCCCCTTCTACCAGCATGAGGATCAACCAGAAGGAAAACGCACGACATTCCATTGAGAGATTAGAAGAAATGGGGCTGCGCGTCACGTTAGGGAAGCATGTCAATGAATCAGATGAATTCACATCATCAAGCATCCAATCAAGAGTGGAGGATCTCCATGATGCTTTCCAGGATTCAAATGTGAAAGCGATCCTGACATTCCTTGGTGGTTATAATGTGAACCAAATCCTCCGTTATTTGGATTATGATTTGATCCGTAACAATCCGAAAAACCTTTGTGGATACTCTGATATCACTGCACTAGGAACGGCAATCTATACACAATCCGATCTGGTCACCTATTCGGGTCCGCATTTTTCAACATTCGGAATGAAAAAAGGTCTAGAGTATACGGAAGATCTATTCAAAAAGTGTTTGTTTGCAGAAGCGCCGTATGAGATCTATCCAGCAGATTATTGGAGTGATGATCCCTGGTTTAGAGATCAGGAGAATCGTACGTTCAATGAGCAAGGTCCATTTGATGTGCTGCAGGAGGGTGAAGCGGAAGGGACAATCATTGGCGGAAACCTTTGTACGTTGAACCTTTTGCAGGGAACGGAGTACATGCCTTCTCTAAAAGATAAGATTCTTTTCATTGAAGATGATTACTTGACTGAGGATCTGATTTTCGATCGTGATTTGCAGTCATTGCTGCACTTACCTGATGCGGATAAGATCAAAGCTCTCGTCATTGGCAGGTTCCAGCCGCAATCTGACATTTCAGATGAAACGCTGCGCCTTATCATCGAACGTAAAGCCGAGCTGAAAAGAATTCCGATTATATCGAATGTCAACTTCGGCCATACGCAACCAGTCTCGATTTTCCCGATCGGTGGGAAAGCTAGAATCATAGCAAACGGCCAAGAGTCTAAAATCGAAATACTGGAGCACTAATCATGGACATTCGGATTTTAACCAGTATGCCTGAGGAAAAAACACTTGATCAAATATGTGCGTTACACAATCTGGTGTTCAGCTCGACAAAAGGCTTTCTCGAAGAACTGCAGACAAAGCACCGTTTCTGCATGTTAGCAGCTTATGACAAGGGAACACCTATCGGGTATAAAATCGGGTACGAACGGAAGGCAAATCATTTTTACAGCTGGTTAGGGGGAGTCCATCCTGATCATAGAGGTAAAGGTGTAGGCGAGGAACTTCTCATCCGTCAACATGACTGGTGTCGGACGAACGGGTATCAGACGATCCGGACACATACGAAAAACAAGTGGCGGAGCATGTTGATTCTGAATATCAAAAACGGATTTGATATCATCGGAACATTCACTGATAAAAGCGGTGAACCGAAAATCATCCTTGAGAAGCACTTGTGACTATGAGAGAATACTTTTTACGAATTAGAGGACATCAGTTCCGTTATTTGCCTGAAACACGGGTGGATTTCTCCGTATTACAGCAGATAAGGTCTCTCATGTCCTCTAATTTTATACAACATAGGGTTATCAGCCCGATAAGGTCTCTGGTGTCCTCTAAATGTAGGAAAATGGTTTTTCAGCCATTGGTTTTACTAATATTTGATTTTTTCAATGTGAAGTCTTCTTCTGGATAATATGCGTTTTTTACAAGAATGTTAGGCCCGAGGCATTGGACGGCTGGGCAGTAGCAATTGACGGTTTGAGCCAACCTGCTTTTCATCCATCGGTCATACATATCTTGTAAGCGATCCCACTGAATATTTCCGAGTGGAGGTGCATCGCCAAAATCAGTGACGATCACACTTCCGTCGAAAATGTTGACATTCAGACGGGAGCGTCCGTCGGGGTCATTCCTGATAGTGACATTCTTTTCGTTGTATAACCGTCTCAGAAGAAGCAAGTCCTCTTCCTTATCACTACACGCGTAAAAAGGGAGGGTTCCGAACAGCATCCACGTGTTACGGTCGCGAGAATCCAGCAATCGATGGATGCCTTCACGAATCTCAGGGAGCGTCGCAGGCTCTAAGCCGCTCGCGAAATCACTAGGGTACATAGGGTGGACTTCATGTCTCTGACAGCCCATGGCAACAATCTGTTCATGAATCGCTTCGAGATGGGGCAAAGTCCGTTTGTTCAGCATTGTTTCCGCAGAGACAATCACCCCTTCACTTGTGAGAGCTTTCGCATTTTCTATCATCCGATGGAAGTACTTCTCCCGTTGGGTATCAGTAGGTTTTTTCTCCATCATTGCAAATCCGATTTCGTTAAAATCCTCAATCGAACCATAGTTGTGAGAAATATGTAGAACATCTAAATAATGTGTAATTAGTTCATAGCGTTTCAAATCAAGTGTAAGATTCGAATTGATCTGGGTCCTGACACCTCTTTCATGCGCATAACGGAGTAATGGAACGACATGATTTTTAACAGATTTCATGGAGAGCATTGGTTCGCCGCCCGTAATGCTGATCGAACGAAGGTGAGGGATTTCTTCAAGACGACGTAGCATCAAATCGACTGGAAGTGCATCCGGGTCTTTCGGCTGCAATGTATAGCCTACTGCGCAATGTTCACAACGCATGTTACAGATCGTTGTTGTCGTGAATTCGATATTGCTCAACACCATCTGTCCGTGTTCAGTGACATCCAGATAAGCCTCCCATGGATCATTTTCCGGTGTGATTCTTGGTGAAGATGTTTCTTTTATCATGAAAAGAACTCCTTTGATGAGGTAATTCTCTACCCACTATACCATGAATATTTTTCAGAAATGGCGGTTGCGCAATATTCTTATAATTTCTTTGACATGACGATACTGTTTTCTTCATAACCGAGTTTTTTGTAAAGTGCAATAGCACCGTTATTTTGACCGAATACGTGTAGCCCGACATTATTTGCTCCTAAATCCTTCGCTTTATTATGCAGTTCATCTAATGTTTGAGTTCCATAACCCATCCTCCGCTTATCTGGATCCATCCAAATTTCATAGATGAAGATCTGTCGCTCCTGTTCTTTGTAGTTATACCAGATCATCCCGACATTTTCATTTGTCTCATCATCTACGACATGAAGGATATATTGATTTTCCGTATTTAATCCATCCTTTAATAACTCTTCGAATTGTTTCGTTGCATTTTCAGTTGCCTTCTCGATCGGCATATCGTAATTCTTGCTCATGTTGTCGATATACTCATTGAGTGAACGGTCGCGAAAGGCTTGAAACTCCTGATTTGTCATTTGTTGAAATCGAATCATGGCGACAACCTCCTTTCACACCATATTACCATATTGTGTGAATTAGAGAGGAGATGCTGAAGCGTCTTATTCGTGTAACGCGGTTGAATTGTGTAATAATAATGAAAAAAGGAGGAGGATATGGAATGAAAGCGATCGTACATACGAATCCAAAAGGCATGGAAGGTATGAAAGTACAGTCATTCGAGTCTCCCGTTTTAAAAGATGACGAGGTGAAAGTCCAGTTGAAGGCGGCAGGCTTGAATCATCGGGATCTGTTCGTCCTACATCGACACGGAGAAGATGAAGGACCTTTTGTGGTCGGGTCAGATGGAGCAGGAATCGTAATGGAAATCGGTTCAAGTGTGACCGGCGTTTCCGTAGGAGATGAAGTTGTCATAAACCCTGGCCTTGGTTGGCAGAAAAATTCACCAGCCCCGCCAGAGGGATTCGGTATTCTAGGCTATCCTTCGAATGGGACGTTTGCTGAAGAAGTTGCTGTTCCATCAAATCAGGTAGAGCCTAAGCCTGAACATCTGAGCTGGGAAGAAGCAGGGGTATTGCCGCTAGCAGCTTTAACGGCTTACCGAGCGCTCTTTACGAGAGGAAACCTCCAAGAAGGGGACCATCTGTTGCTCCCAGGAGTCGGAAGTGGTGTCATCACGTTCATTTTACAATATGCAAAAGCAGTCGGGGCGAAAGTCACTGTCACTTCCAGAAGTGAAGAAAAGCGGAACCAGGCTTTAAAACTTGGGGCAGATGACGCCATAGACAGTGAATCAGACTGGATTGAAGCGATGAATGGTGAAAAAGCCGATCTGGTGATTGAGAGTGTAGGTGCTGCAACGTTCCCAAAATCGCTTGATCAAGTAAAACCGGGTGGCACCGTTGTCACATTTGGGGCCTCTGCTGGAGATGAGATAACGATCAACATCCGCAATTTCTTTTACGGTCAATACAATTTACTAGGGTCTACAATGGGGAGCCATGAAGAATTCAAAGAAATGCTCACTTTTATCAAGAAATACAATATCAAACCTGTAATGGATCGAACATTTTCATTAGATGAGGCACACGAAGCGTTCAAAAGATTGGAAGACGCGAAACAGTTCGGAAAAATAGGATTCACAATTTGAACATGAAAAAGGATTGCAAGTGAGCCACCAAGGGTCACGTGCAATCCTCTCTTTATATAGGCCGTCTACTACGAAAGAGAATTCCAGAATGAAAGGGCAACAAAGATAAAAGCAAGGACAGCGATAGTTCCAGCAAGTAACGGACGAAAAAGATCCATGAATGTGTTCATATGTAATCTACCCCTTTAAAAAGTTTATTTGTCTATATAGACGAATAAACCACGAACAGGTTTCAGGTTTATTACGAATATTACATAAATGTTACGAAAGAACTAGAATCTGTTTTAAATACTAGTCAAAAAAAACTATAAAATTTTTGTTTTTTTAAGTTTAAAAAGTTATGGACGGGGTATCCTTATACTAACAACCTTTTATCCCCCTAACCCCTAAACCCTAAGAGAAAACCTCTTCCGAAATCGGAGGAGGTTTTTTCGTACTTCGCCACGTTTTGAATCAGAGGAATTTTGTTGTTTTGTAGATAGTATCTTGTTTTTGTAGGTGGTTTCAAATTTTTGTAGAAACGCACATTCAGTCCTTGTAATTTTGCGTTGAGTTGTACTGAATGATAACATTTGGAGGATTTATCTTATATGCTATTTTGATCGAATCTCCTCAATAAGAAGGGAAAGCTTTTCATTCAACTCATGGTCACTTGCTTGTTTCTGTTTCATGAATTTGATGAAAGTGACCAACGCATAAATACCTAACCCAAATAGACTGATTATGAAAAGAATATTAAGTAGACCAAAAATACCTGTAGCAAGTGCCATCAATTTTTCCCCCTAAAGTATATTTCCTTCTCTTGATTATAACAGAAATTACCACATTTGATGCTAAAAAACGATGAACAAGAAAGTGCTCATCGTTTTGTGTTTATACGTATTTGGTCATGATGCGCAACATCAAGACGGAAGATAATGAGATCAAAATACCTAAGATGATCCATGAATAGATCCCGATCAATTGTGCCAGGAGAGCTGCCAGGAAAATCATCACTCCGATGGCCATCACATACAGTCCAGCCGCTTTTGCCAATCCTTTTTTATCCGTGACTGAGCTTTCATCATAATGTTTGATAAGGAATATGGATTTTTTCAACCAAAATCCTGCTCCTAGCAGAAACAGGCTGCCCCCAATTAAAAAAACCGCAACGAGTTGTTTTGTAACCATTCTTTGACCACCCTTTAACGTTATCTGTTTACTACTTTACATAAGGATGTGCATGGTGTAAACGATTTTCCGAAACAAACCGACCTGTAGGTTATCAACATGCAAGAAAGGGTATGAAAGGAGTAAAGGAGGTGTCAGGTGATGTGGATGATGGTTCTGATTCCGCTTTTAATTGTCCTGATCGTTGCGATCTACTATGAGTATACGAATAAAAAGAAAGCTGATCTCCATTTAAACTCACGTGAACACCAGGAACGACCATCTCAAGCCAAAATGAATGAAACACAACATCGTCATACAAGCGGGGAGGGAAGTGAACCTCCACCAACATAATCAATGGGAAATAGAAATTTAGCCAAACACTCACATTCAGCACCTTAAAAATGGGTTGTATATTGTGAGTCGTTTGGCTTTTCGTTTGCCTCCATCTATTTTATACTGATATACATATTTTCCCTGCGGTATGCTTTGTATTTTGATAAACTAAAGTGAGATACGTGGTACAAGGGGTGTTGAATTGAAATGGACCAAACAGGGCTAGTATTAGAAGGTGGAGGCATGCGCGGTGTTTATACTGCTGGTGTCTTGGAATATTTTATGGAACAAGATTTCTATCTCCCATATGTGATCGGTGTATCTGCCGGTGCATGTAATGCTGCTTCTTATCTGTCCCGCCAATTTGGGCGTAATAAGAAGGTTACTATCGGTTTTTCGAATCATCCTGAATATATTTCATTGAAAAATTTATGGAAGAAACGTCAGTTATTCGGTATGGACCTGATCTTTGATGAAATCCCGAATAAGCTTGTACCGTTCGACTACGACAAATTCCATGAGGCAAAGGAACGATTCGTCATCGGAACCACAGATTGTATAACGGGAGAACCGGTCTATTTTGAGAAATCAGAATACAAGGATCAAATTTTGCCGATCCTGCGAGCTTCAAGCTCATTGCCATTCATGGCACCGGTCATCGAAATGGAGAACCGCTGCTTGATGGATGGAGGGATATCGGACCCGATTCCGATACGAAAATCAGAACTAGACGGAAACAAGAAGAATATATTGATCCTTACGCGGAATGATGGTTATATTAAACAGCAATCACGAATGAACTGGTTGACTAGGAAGTTCTATCCGACATATGAAGGGCTTGTCAACAAAATGGAGAAAAGATTTCAGGTCTACAATGAAACGATGGCTTATATAAAAGAAAAAGAAAAGACTGGTGATGTATATGTCATCCGTCCGACTGAACCACTGAAAGTGAGCCGGATCGAAAGAAATCCAGTCAAACTCACTATGCTTTATGACCAGGGTTATCAGGATGCCGCTAAACATTTCAATGGATTGAAAAAATGGGTAGCTACAAGTGAAATAACGATGGAGATAAC
This sequence comes from Pseudalkalibacillus sp. R45, assembly GCF_052246725.1. Classification (NCBI taxonomy): domain Bacteria; kingdom Bacillati; phylum Bacillota; class Bacilli; order Caryophanales; family Fictibacillaceae; genus Pseudalkalibacillus; species Pseudalkalibacillus sp. R45. The sequence goes on from NZ_JBQQCL010000012.1 coordinate 84,030, forward strand.
AAGTTGACTCCATAAAATTTAAAAAATAATGTTTAATTCGTCGAAATAAGGGTATGGGAATATGTTAAACATTTTCTCGAGGGGGTTGGAAATGAAAACCACAGTACTTGCCGAAAAAATTCTAGCTGAAAAAGAAGTCATAGCCGAGAAGACCCGCACGATTTTCACAGAACAAACAGGACTTCATTTGAACGAACAAGTGACCAATGATCATGTTTTGCTCGCAGAGTTTGTTGCAAATGGATTAACAGCGGAAGATACAACAAAAACAAACGTTTTGATGAAAGAATGGGCAGAGAAATCCAGTGAGAATTCACTTCAAGAAAAAAAACCATTTGAACATTCATTTAAACGCTTTCAGATTTTTAAAAATCAGATTTGGACCATCATTGAAAACCAATTGGATGAGGAATCGTTAACAAGCAAAGAGCTGTTTCACATTCTCCGTAAGGTAGAGCTTATAATTGATAAAGCCGGATTTGAGTATGTCCGGGCAATGGTCCAAAACTTCGAAACCAAGGTGAATGATTTCGAGAAGACTATGAGGAAGGACAAGCAACTGATAGCAGACTTATCTGTACCGATCATTCCATCAATTGTACCTAACACCATTTTGGTACCGATTGTCGGAATGCTTACCAATGAACGTTTTGAAATATTGAGGCAGAAGCTATTGAATAACGTTCCTGATCAAAATGCTGAATCGATTGTTTGTGACTTTACAGGGGCAGTCATTCCGGAAAACGGAGAGTTCCAAATGGATGATCTGGCTCACCAGATTGAACAGATTACGAAGGCGTTATCTTTGATGGGTGTAGAAATCATTTATGTCGGTTTTTCATCAAGACTCGTACAAGAAATCGTACGCTCTGGTGTCACGATTGATGCTGAAACATTCTCGACATTCAGAACGGGCTTGAAATATCTTGCGAACCAAAAGAAATGGCAATTTGACGAACAGCATTTAGATCAGATTGAAGAGGACGAAATTGAAAAAACAGAAGAAACATTAACTACCACAACACCAACAATAACGTGAACATATCTTGTAAAGCCTCCTGATTGTAAGGGGGTTTTTATTTTTCAAAACCCATTCATTGACATCATGAGAGGAATTGATAAGAATAGAGGTAGTACATAATAGGAGGAAGCATAATGGCTAAGAAAAAGAAATCAGTATACAAGCCGCCTAAAAGTAGCAACAAAGGATTCATCATCGTTATTGCCAGTATCTTCGTAATCGTGGCTGCACTGTTGATTATCATCAGTAACCAGGAAGGAAAACAGCCAGAGACTGGAAGCGATGGAAATAATCAAGAAATTGAAGTCACCTATGAAGGGCAGCCTACTGTTGGGGAAGAGGATGCTCCAGTCAAGATGGTCGAGTTCTTCGATTTCAAATGCCCGCACTGTGCAGAGTTCGCTGAACAGGTGTATCCGCAAATCAAAGCGGATTACATTGATACAGGAAAAGCACAAATGACATTCATCAATAAACCGTTCATGGGAGCGGATTCCTCTACTGCGGCCTTAGTTGGTGAAGCCCTCTTTGCTCAAAAGCCGGATGCGTACATGGAGTATTATGATCTTGTTCTTGAGAATCAAGGAGATCCGAACGAGGCATGGGCAAGTGAGGAATTTCTCGTCAGTTTGGTGGAAAAGAATATGAAAGACATCGATATTGAACAGTTGAAGACGGATATGGAAGACCAAGCTATCCGTGAAAAAGTAGAACAGGATCGACAAGAAAGCAGTGCAGTCGAAAGCACTCCTACGATCCTCGTGAATGGAAAAATGGTCGATCTAGATTACGAAAATGGAATAAAGCCAGCAATTGAAAAGGCTTTGGAAGAAGCAAATGAGTAACAAACGAGTCGGGATCGCCTGGATCATTTCTTTGACAGCATTTCTTGGCAGCCTCTATTTCAGTGAAATAGCTGGATTCGTCCCGTGTGAATTTTGCTGGTATCAAAGGATTCTGATGTATCCATTAGCGATCATCCTCGGAATTGGATGGTACATTGAGGATAAGAAACTTCCATATTATGTCCTGCCATTCAGCGTCATCGGTGCAGGTGTATCAACATTCCATTATCTACATCAAAAAACAGAATGGTTTACCCAGGCTGTTGCTTGTACAGAGGGCGTTCCGTGCTCTGGAGTGTATATCAACTGGCTTGGATTCATCACGATTCCGTTCCTTGCGTTGATTGCTTTCTTATCGATATCAGTCATCATGATCACAATGCTGAAAAAGAATTAAACGATGAGGAGAGCCGTTCTTGATGGCTCTCTTTTCTTATGGCTTTATATTTTTATACATCATGGCTTTCGCAGAAATGGACCTTGTTCTCGGAAAATTTTTTCACATTTAAAGAAAGTATAAATACTTTCTTCAATAGAAGGGCAACTAAGGCTCAGCCTGCGCTAATGCTTGGCTTTGCCAAGTATTCTTTAAGTCAGAATGTTTGTTCAAGGCATGACGGTTGGATACCATATAGATAGTTATCAATTATCGAAGTTAGGGTGAATGTAATGAATGAAACAATCAACACGATATTGAATCATCGAAGCATCCGTGCATTTAAAGATGAACCGTTGACTGATGAACAAATCTCTCTCATCGTCCAAAGCGCACAAGCGGCAGCAACCTCAAGTTATCTGCAGGTCTATTCGATCATCGGCGTTAAGGATCCTGCTAAGAAAAAGAAACTTGCAGAGCTGGCTGGGGATCAAGAATACGTCGAAAAAAATGGCCACTTCTTCGTGTTTTGTGCAGACCTGCATCGTCATAAACTGGCTGTCGAGATGGAAGGGCTCTCGGAAAAAGATATTGAAGAAACAGTCGAATCTACCGAAAAATTCATGGTTGGTACGATTGACGCAACCCTCGCAGCCCAAAATGCTGTTCTTGCCGCAGAATCGATGGGGCTCGGCATCTGTTACATCGGTGGTCTCCGTAACCGCCTGGATGAAGTGGTTAAAGTATTGAACACACCGGACAGAGTCATACCTTTGTTTGGACTTTGTGTCGGGGTGCCTGATCAGGATCCTGGAAAAAAGCAACGCCTGCCGATGGAGAACGTGTATCACGTAGATGAATACCAACATGATGATGAACTGTTCAAAAAACAACTTGCTTCATACAATGAAGATATTTCCGCTTATTATCGCGAGCGTACCCAGGGTAAACGAACACATACCTGGACAGAAATCATCGCAGGTAAAATGACGAAGCCGGTGAGAATGTACATGAAGGAATTTTTGAAGAGCGTTAAAATCCCTTTGAAATAATCCCTGAGTATACGTAATTAAGAGTCAGCAAAAACTACCTCTATAACGTAAAAAGATGGAGGTTTCAACATGACGAAACGTAAGCAGCAAAAGGATAAGACCACCCACCATAATCAAACACCGAAGGAAAGTCTGCCGGATTTTGAAATTGCTGAAGAAATGGCGAAGGGCCCGAATAAACTTCGGGAAGAGGATCTGCCAAAGCGAGAAGAACAAGAATTTTAAGATCAAAGATAACATTGTAAGGAGTTAGAATTAGAGGACAGTTGTTCCGCTATCTGTGACAAAAAGCAGTGATCTGAAAAATTAGAGGACAACTGTTCCGCTAATTTGGTGAAACGACCCTGATTTTTTCGAGTTTTAGGCTAATAAGGTCTCTGGTGTCCTCTAATTTTCTAAAAATGGGGAATCTGGGGCAAATAAGGTCTATGATGTCCACTAATTTATAATACGCGAAAAATCTTCTTGCTCTACGGAAGGCTCAGCCATCGTCATGGCTGAGCCAAGTTTTTTGTCATCTTTTAAATTCCCTCAATAACTTATTCAGTTCACCGGCTTGCATCAATGCCTGGCTGTCTTCCATCACCTCGCCTGGTTTATTCGCTTGACCGATGATATAGCCCGCAAACTCCAATGACACAAACTCAAAGATGTAGTTGAACTGTTGGATGAGCGGCAATGCTTTGATCTTGGGGTTATCTCCGCCACAGCAGATTACATAAGCTTTCTTTTTGCTTAAACGATCTTTGAAATCATATCTTGTATCTCGCATGTTTTGAGAAAAACGATCGATCAGATCCTTCATCATTCCAGACATCCCATACCAATAAACAGGAGTAGAAAAGACAAGGATATCGTGGTCTAGCATCAATTTGACGATATGATCGTTGTCATCCTCAATAGGCTGAAAACCGCCAGGCTCATGACGAAGATCATCAATTGGCTGGATTGTGAAATCACTTAGATGGATGTGGGTGACATCTAACCCTTCAAGGGCTTTTCTCGTCAACTGTTCTGTATTCCCATTGGGTCTCGAACTACCATGAATTGCAAGTATTTTCATTTAGATATACCTCCCAAACACTTTGCTTTTTTCAGCATAGCTAAATGGCCAATGAATTGCGAGACATTCGTACTCGTTAATCGAAACAAGTTTTTTGCATCCTCTAGATTCATCTGTTAACCTCGGAGACCAATTGAATAGTAGGGGGAAATTTTATAAAACAAAATACTTGAAAGTCAAAGATGGTCAAACTATAATATAATTAAAGATCAAAGATAGTCAAAGTCAACTTTGATCAAAAACAAATATTTTAAAGGAGGTCATTGATATGCGTTGTCAAAAATGTCAAGTTAACGAAGCCAATGTAAGAATGACTCTTCATATAAATGGGGTAACGAAACAATTGCATCTCTGCCCTTCATGCTATAAAGAAATCCAAAACGAAATGAAGCAGCCAAGCGGTTTTGGTGGTTTCGGCCACAGTCCGATGGGCTTCAATATGGAAGATTTCATGGCACAAAAAGAACATCAAGCAGGTCAAGGTACTGGATCTAAAAACGGTCAAGGCGGTCTACTTGATGACCTTGGTCGCAACCTGACAGATGCCGCTAAAGCTGGATTGATCGATCCAGTTATCGGCCGGGATAAAGAAGTGAAGCGAGTCATCGAAATCTTGAATCGTCGGAATAAAAACAACCCTGTGTTGATTGGTGAGCCAGGTGTAGGTAAGACAGCGATCGCAGAAGGTCTTGCATTGAAGATTGCTGAACAGGATGCACCTAAGAAGCTTCTCAACAAGCAGGTTTATCTGTTGGATGTTTCATCACTTGTTGCGAATACAGGGATCCGCGGTCAATTTGAAGAGCGGATGAAACAGTTGATTTCAGAAGTTCAACAACGTAAAAACGTTATCCTTTTCGTAGATGAAATCCACTTGTTAGTAGGAGCAGGCTCAGCTGAAGGGTCCATGGATGCAGGGAACATCCTGAAGCCGGCTCTTGCACGAGGAGAGCTACAACTAGTTGGCGCAACAACATTGAAAGAATACCGTAAAATTGAAAAGGATGCTGCACTCGAGCGTCGTTTCCAACCAGTCATGGTGAAGGAGCCGAATGTCGATGAAGCAGTCGAAATTTTAAAAGGATTGAAGGGAAAATACGAGCAGTATCACGATATCCGTTACACAGATGAAGCGTTGAATGCATGTGTAACTCTATCCCAGCGTTACATCCAGGATCGATTCTTACCAGATAAAGCGATCGACCTTATGGATGAAGCTGGTTCAAAAATGAACTTGAAATTCGCAGGAGCGACTTCATCAGATGATATCGAAGAACGGCTTGCACAAATTGCTAAGGAAAAAGAAGAAGCGACTCAAAAAGAAGATTATGAGCGTGCCGCTAAGCTCCGCGATGAAGAGTTGAAGCTGCAAGAACAGACAGCGACATCAACTGAAGAGAAACCAGAGGTCAAGCTTGAAGATGTGCAATGGATCGTCGAAGAAAAGACTGGTATTCCAGTGCGCAAGCTTCAGGATGAAGAACAGAACAAGTTGAAGAACTTCGCTGAACGTCTTGGTTCAAGTGTCATCGGACAGGAAGAAGCGGTACAGAAGGTTGCCAAAGCAATCCGACGCAGCCGTGCAGGTTTGAAGTCGAAAGTCCGTCCGATCGGTTCATTCCTATTCGTAGGACCTACGGGTGTAGGAAAGACCGAATTGACGAAGACACTTGCGAAAGAATTGTTCGGTTCGAAGGATGCCATGCTCCGTCTTGACATGAGTGAGTACATGGAAAAACATTCTGTGTCCAAGTTGATCGGTTCACCTCCAGGATATGTTGGACATGAAGAAGCAGGACAACTGACAGAGCGCGTGCGAAGAAATCCTTACAGCATAATTCTATTAGATGAGATTGAAAAAGCGCACCCAGATGTCCAGCACATGTTCCTTCAAATCATGGAAGATGGCCGACTCACTGACAGCCAAGGTCGCACAATCAGCTTTAAAGATACAGTCATCATCATGACAAGTAATGCGGGTACTGGCGATAAGAAAATTAAAGTCGGCTTCGAAAACCAGGGCACTGAAGCGATTTCCATCCTTGAAAATCTAGGGGATTACTTCAAGCCAGAATTCTTGAACCGCTTTGATGCGATCATCCAGTTCAATGAATTGAATGAAGAACATCTTGTACAAATTGTTGATCTAATGCTGGATGATATCCGTGAAATGGTGAAGGAAGATGGTCGTAAAATCGAGGTTACAGATGAAGCGAAGAAACAAATTGTCCACCTTGGATACGATCCTCGATTCGGTGCACGGCCAATCCGAAGAGTCCTTCAAGAAAAAGTGGAAGATGGCATTGCGGATCTTCTACTGGATGATGAAGAGATCACAAAAATCAAAGTCGATTATATCGATGACGAAATCGTTGTCCAAAAAGGATAAAAATAATGAAGGAAGAGCTGAATCGCTCTTCCTTTTTTTTGATTACATATTGCCGTTTACAAATATCTTAGCTGAATTTACAAATTCCTCAAAGCTCTCTTTACTCGTTATTGCCCGCTCCAGCGGAAGAATCGGGATGCAAGAAACAAAGATACGACTGCAATTCCCAACAACACTCCTACTTCAAGCCCATAATCTGAGATCGGTGCGGTATTCCAGGTTCCTCTTAATAGCTGGATTGTATAGTAAAGCGGTAGGGCTTTCGCTACATACTGCAAAATCTCGGGCATCATTTCCAATGGGAAGGTTGCCCCGGAAAGGAATAGCATAAGGTTAAGGAATAGCGAACTGATTGCTGCAGCTGCCTGCGTGTTTTTTGCAAGGGAGGTCAAAAACAATGCAAATGGGAAAAACGCCAGGATACTCACGAGCAAAGCAAGTAAAGTACTACCGATATACTGCGGCAATGTGAGATCATACATCAACATACCGAAAACCATCAATAGGATGGCGGATATCATGAATATGACGGTACCCTGAAACGTATGTGCGGTCAAAATTTTCCACGGTTGCAGAGGGGTGGATTGATAGCGTCGCAGTACGCCTGTTTCACGGTAACTGGCCAGTACGGTACCTAATGTGAAAAAGGAAGTCGTCACGATATTGACCCCGATCCAAGAAGGAACATAGAGCTCCGCAAATGACATCCCACCCATCTCTTGCCCCTGGAACATCGAACCGAACAGCCAGATCATCAAAACAGGGAATAGAAAGGTCCAAAAAACACTTAGACGATCGCGGAAAAACATCTTTGTTTCTAGGTTTGCTAATTTGATCATTGCTGTCATGCTGGCTGGTCCTCCTTCTCCAAATAGTGGACGAAGAGATCATCAAGCGTCCCTTTTTCAAACTTGAAGTTTTCGATGACAATATCCTTCTCATTGCAGTGGGCGAAAATATGGTAAGTGGTCTCCTGTAGGGTTTCACTATAAACTTTGAATGTATCATGTTCATTTTCAATACGGATGACACCAGGTAACGAGAGAAGATGATCATACTCCAATCCATTACTTTGGAAGGAGAGGTAATTGACTGCCATTTCTTCAAGAAGTTCTTGGGGTGTATTCAAGGCTTTCAACTGACCGCCATAAATCATCGCAACCCGATTGCAAAGCCGTTCCGCTTCTTCCATGTAGTGCGTGGTGATGACGATGGTACAACCTTGTTCTTTCAAGAGCTTGATCATCGACCACATTTCGCGTCTGGCATGTGGATCCAGCCCCATGCTCGGTTCATCCAAGAAAAGAATCTCGGGTTGGTGGAGAGTTGCAAGGGCAAGGGTGACACGCTGCTTCCAACCGCCTGATAGATCTTCAAACTGTACATTCAACTTCTCTTTCAAACCGAGCAGTTCGATCAGGTAATCCTTCTGGGTGTTCGTTTTATAAAAGGAAGAAAACAAGTCGAGCGCTTCTCTGACTTTCATCTTTTTCTGAATCGAAGTCGCCTGGAACTGAACCCCGATCCGCTTGTTCAATTCCCTTAATTGACGGTGTGGTTGTAATCCTAAAACATCGATTGATCCTTGGTCCGGTTTTCGAATCCCTTCTAGCATTTCAATAGTTGTCGTTTTACCAGCACCATTCGGCCCGATGATCCCGAAAATTTCACCTTTCTGTACAGCGAATGAGATATTTTGTACAGCATGGGTATCTCCGTAGGATTTTGATAGGTTTTCTACGGTTATGACATGTTCCATGAAACGTCCTCCTCTAAAATTGCAGTTCGGTTTTAATCCACAATTTCTAATGTATGGTTATAGTTACGGATTTAGGAGTGATTGGTTTCAAAGTATCTGATTTAAAAACAGGGAAACTTGAAATCACCGAAATTTTTCAAGTTTGCACCGATAAGCCAAAAACAGTTACATTAAAAAAGCACCGTCCATTATTGGACAGTGCCTTCTGATTTCCTGCGTCGCTCTTCTGGTGTGAGAAGCGGTTGAGGCGGAGATGCTTTCTGTGTCATTTCAGATACGATAAGGATCGTAATGAATCCGGCCACCATCGCGAGGGTCCGGAATGGGAAGAGGACAACCCCATCTTCAACCAAGGGATAAGGTAAAAACTTCGGCAGTCCGATGATTGGTTCCCCGCCGCCGATCCTTAAGAAGAAGGAGACGATGATCCCTGCAATCGATCCGTATTTGGTAGCCCGTTTATAAAACAACGCCATCGTCAACTGAGGAAACAGGATGACGTAGACGAGATCCGCAGCCAGGTACCAGAGCGCGTAAACACTTTTAATACTCAAGGCGATGATGGTCGCCGCGACACCAACAAGGATGATGGTTCGCTTTATCACTTTTTTAAGTTCCTCGCCAGACGCTTTTGGTTTTATCAAAGGACGATAAACGTTCCAGGAGGCCATGGATGATGCAGAAAGGATGGATGAATCCATTGATGACATAACTGCTGCAGCCAAAGCCCCTAGTCCGATAGCAGCAATGATCGGCGGTGTCATGTACCGTAAAACATAAGGGAGGATCATCGCAGGATTTTCAGGTTCTGAAACCCCCATACTTGCCCAATCTACTGCAAATCCAGCCATACCGATAAACACAGCCGGAATCGCTGCAATGATACAAATGAAACCAGCTGAAATCGATAACCACATGGCTGTACGAGGTGTGTTAGCTGATAACACACGTTGGAAATACACTTGCCATGGGATTCCCCCGAAAATCAATAATAGAGCATAGTCCCACCAGTTCCAGTAGTAATTGCCCCAGTCCGGGTGCTCCCAACCATTCAATGGAGGGAACAAATTCGCGAGTGAACCCATTTCTCCGGTATACATACTCCATGCTGAACCGAAACCACCGACATTATCCAAAGCAAAAGGTATGACAAGAAATAATCCTATGATGACGATGCTCATTTGGATGACATCAGTGTATGCGACGGACCACATGCCCCCAACTACCGTGTATGCAATTGCAATCGCAGCCGAAATAATGATCGATGTTTTAAAATCAAGGCCAAGGATCGTCCCGAAAGTGGTTCCAAGTGCTGTCAATATCGCACCACTCCAGAAGATTTCCCCTAATAGTGCTGGAATGTATAAAACGCCAGCTACTTTTTTACCGAAACGCATTTCAAGCGGATCGATCATCGTCATGAATTCATAACGTCTCATTTTACGAGCGTAAAAAATACCACCGATGATCAAGCTGAGGGCATACCCCCACGGTGCCTGAGCCCAGGCGATACCGGAAGAGTAGGTGTACTCTGCAGTACCAGCTATGTAACCGCCTCCCACCCATGTCGCTGCCATCGTGAACATGGCGATCCATAATGGGAGCGATCTTTTCGCTACCATCATATCGGAAACAGTGTCCGATTTCTTGGCAGCCGAATACGCACCGATATAATAGATCAGCGCATAAAAAATGATCATGGAAATGAAGCCGCCCCAATGAATATCAGGATTAGTCAGTGCAAGATATAAGAAAACAAGTGCGACAAGAATCGCAAAAATACCCTGTTTGAAAAAACGATTCTTTGTTATATTTGCCACAATATAACCTCCATCAACTAGTCATTGATCCTTATGATAGTTTGTCTAAAAGGAAGATAAACATACAGAAGACAAGCTCAGTCAATGAGTAATAACCTTACTTGTTGGAGGTTCTTGAAGTGCATGGAATTCGTGAGTTTTCATAAATATCCTTGCACCCTAATTAAAACTGTTAGTACAAATAACCAGCGCCTGAAGTGTAATGAGCTGTTCAGCAGTTCTTACTTAGTATTTCAACTAACCATATAAGACGTTATTCGCGAAAATATAGTAGAACAAAAAGATCACTCTATCATTGATATTACTAGCTTTTTTATTTGTTCAGCAGTCTCTAAGTAATCAGTAATTATTTCTAAAAAGGACTTTTCATGCTTATATCGAAATGGTGAGGATGCAGAGATTGAAGTAAGGAGAGACATCTATGAAAAAGTGGGCGTATGTATTGATCGCAATCGGTGCAGCCTTATGGGGGCTCATTGCGATATTTGTTGAAGGACTATATGAATATGGGTTTACTGCCATACAGGTGGTCGCAATTCGTGTAATCGTTGCAGCGTTGATCCTCGTTGTTTTTGTTCTTATAAAAAATCCGAGACTACTCAAAATGGAAATGCGTGACAGCATATATTTCATCGGAACGGGGATATTCAGCATTGTTTTCTTCAACTGGTGCCTGTTCACCGCGATACAAGAGACGTCGATTGCAGTGGCAGCCATTTTACTATATACCGCACCCGCTATCGTGACGATTCTTTCAAGGTTTTTATTTCAAGAATGGTTTACGAAGCGAAAGATGATCGCGTTATTCATGACATTGTTCGGATGTACATTTGTAATTGGATTGGTACCAGGTGGATCAAGCTCAGTTTCATTTTTTGGTGTCATTGTAGGTCTTGGTTCTGGTCTAGGTTACGCTCTTTATAGCATTTTTGGAAAATATGCACTCGCGAAGTATTCATCACTGACAGTCACCACATATACGTTCATTTTTGCTTCTGCAGCGATGATACCTACAACTGGATTGTGGACAAAAACGAGTGAGCTTCAAGAACCCGGCGTCCTACTGAATGCAGTTGGTATCGGTTTTTTATCGACAGTATTAGCCTATATGCTTTATACGGTTGGTCTGCAATTCGTTGAGTCGAGCCGGGCTTCGATTACGGCAACGGTTGAACCGGTCGTTGCGACACTCGTAAGCGTGATGCTTTTCCATGAACAGCTTACGGTTTGGCAAGTACTCGGAATCTTCCTGGTGCTCAGTGCTGTGATGATCGTACAAGAATCGAAAAAGGTAAGAATGAAGCAATCGTTAGCTCAATGAGGGGGTACAAACATGAATCGAATCGCTTTGGTTACAGGTGCTAGTCGTTTGAATGGGATTGGAGCAGCAGCATGCAGGGCACTCGCTGAGTCCGGGAACGATATCTTTTTTACGTACTGGACAGATTATGATCAACAGATGGAGTGGGGAATTGCTGCTGATGAACCTGCACGCCTTCAAGCCGAGATTGAAGGAAAAGGTGTACGGTGTGAACGCATTGAAATGGATTTGTCGCAAGCATCTAACATACTTCGCTTATTGGAACAAGTTGAAACGACGTTAGGGTATCCGGATATCCTCGTCAACAATGCATGTTATTCTGTGAACGATACCTATGATTCGATCGAGGAGGAAAACTTGGACCTGCATTATGCAATCAATGTGAAAGCAGTGACCTTATTGACTTCCTACTTTGCAAGAGGTTATCAAAAAGGAAAAGGGGGCCGCGTGATTTCAATGACTTCTGGTCAGTCCCTTGAACCGATGCGACACGAACTTTCTTATGCAATTACGAAAGGTGCGGTGGAACATCTGACAAAAACTCTGGTCCCTGATCTCGCGGAAAAAGGAATCACAATCAACGCTGTCAATCCCGGACCGAATGATACAGGCTGGGTAGATGAACAATTGGAGAAATTACTGCTGCCGAAGTTTCCGATGGGAAGAATTGGAGCCCCAAAAGATGCAGCGCAGCTGATCAGCTTCTTAGCAAGTGAAGAAGCAGGATGGATTACTGGTCAGGTCATCCACTCAGAAGGCGGTTTTCAACGCACAACGTAAAGGAGGATCTTTTTTGACAACAATCTATTGGGTTCGCCATGCTCACTCTATTTATTCACCTGATGAATATGGACGTGGGCTTTTTGAGCATGGAATAGAAGATGCTGAACGAATAACGGAGTGCTTCCAAAACGTACATGTCGATGTCGTGCTGTCGAGCCCATACCGAAGAGCGGTTGACAGTGTGAAAGGAATTGCGGAAGCAAAAGGTACTGAGGTGGGGACAGTCGAAAATTTGAAAGAGCGAACATTATCCGGTTCTCCTGTTGAGGATTTCGACGAGGCAATCAATAAAGTATGGTCGACCACTACCTTTACATTTCCAGGTGGCGAATCGAACACACAGGCACAACAAAGGGGGATTTCTAGCTTCCGTTTCCTCTTAGAAAAGTATGAAGGAAAACACGTTGTAATCGGAACACATGGAAATATAATGGTCTTGATCATGAACCACTTTGACCGGCAGTATGGATTTGATTTTTGGAAACAGTTGATTATGCCTGATATTTATAAGGTGACTTTCGAGCAGCAAGAATTAAATAAGGTGGAGAGGCTATTGAAGGAGTAGGGTAGAATAGGTTTACCGCAAGTAAGCCCTACCATTTGGACATAGACGGAGAATAAAATCAAACCAGAGGCGGAGGGAAATCCAATCTGCTGACGGGTTAAAAAGCAAGAGGAATTCCGTAAACTAAGAGTAACAAAACAAACTCGAAAGGGAGCGGATTCCATGTTTAACTTCTACGAAATCGAAAAGATCATCATTGAAATGACAAGAGAAAATAAAAGACGATAACATTGTTGGAAGTTCACCTGTTAAAGTGGGTGGACTTTTATATTGTGGAACTTTTTAGCGGACACCAGGGATCTTATTTAATCAAAATCATTAAAAATCTGCTTCAATTGTTACAAATAGCGTCCCCTATGTCCGTTAATTTTCTAGAAACGCCTCATTTTTCACAAATAATGGCGCTCATGTCCGCTAAATCATTACAGAGACCTCTGAAGCTAGTTTCCGTCCAGCTTCTTCTCCAGTTCTTCTACTTTTTTCCTCAAATACACCAAGTCTTTACTTGCAGATGAAATTCGATTACCGATCATAAAGACAATCGATACAATGAAGATCACAAAGACAATCAGTCCCACTACAACAAGAAAAATGATTTCCATCGAATCCCCCTTTTTTCCAATTGTAACATTCATTAGGAACTATTTCTTGGTATTATTTTCCATGTAAGAGAATATGAACATCCTGACTAACACAGTCGGAATGAAATAACTCGCGAGGAGACTTGCGGTTCGCCCGCGGAAAGGGAGTGTTCTGTAAAAATAAACAATAAAGTATAACGAAGTATAGAATTAAAAAAGCAGCCGAATGTTCAGCTGCCGGGCTCAATATCTTTAATCGAAAGGAAATCTTTGACCCATTCAATTTGAGGATCCCGATAGTACCCTGCATACAACCGTTTGGCAAGGCTTAGCGGGCCACCGAAGAAATATTGCTCATAAAGCGATTGACGTGTGCCGAAAGCACTCATAGATAAGTCCCATGCCAGGCGGAAAATTTTAACGCGGTCTTCCGCATTTGCATTTGCTGCTTGGAGATAATCATCAAGGTCTCCACGAATCGGAGAGTGGAAATCTTTTTCATTCGGTATCGTGACAAGACCACTTGCGCCAAGATTTTGGATGATTTCACTGAAGGTTGGGTAAATTTTCGCATAATAACATAATGCAGCATGAAGAGGCTCCCGAGCAGGTGTCATTGTCCCCCACCGATCGGGTTTTGCTTGAATTTCAGATGAAAGGACGAATGCTTTCATTGCTTCCAAAGCGATGATCACATCTGCAACCTTATCCTGAACCAGATCATAATCACCAATGTTGATGGTATGGATCATCAATTGGATTGTTCCTAAGATGAATTCGGTCTTAACGATACAACGGCTGACCACCTGGTGGACCGTCTGTGGAAAGAAACTGGTTTGTGAATACACTTCGCCCGAGAGCCGTTTACTTTCATAAAAGAACACGTTTTCCCATGGTACGAGTACATCATCGAATACGATGACAGAATCGAGTTCATCGAAACGTGAGCCTAAAGGATGATCGAAGTTCGATTTTCCATAATCAAACGATTCGCGAGCAATAAACCGTAAACCAGGTGTATTTGCAGGCAGTGAAAACCCATTCGCCATACAGGATTCTCCGACACCACCTTGAGGGAAAACGATCAACTCATCGGTCAATCCACCCTGTGTCGCTAACAGGCGAGCGCCCTTGATAATAAGCCCATCCTTCGTCTTTTCCTTGATATGCGCTGCAACTGGATCATCTGATAGCTCAAAATAATAACGGCCGCGATTTACTTGAGGATGGACGAATGTGTGCGTGAAGGATAGGTCCTCACGAGTGGCTCTTTCATAAAGGTTTCTCATGTTTTCACAAAACTTCGGATCCTGTGATTTGAAGAGTTCAGCAGCTTGGTTGAAAGTCATCAAAATCGTATTCAAGTAATCCGGCGATCGCCCGAGTAACCCCCCAGTGGATTTTGCCCATTCTTGGAAGGCGAGACGTCTTTTCTCCAAATCCTCTTTCGTTTTAGGAGGGAAGAATGCCATACCGGCACGTTCGCCATTTTCTAGTTTGAATGACATTTTATCAAGCTTATCTTCCTTCAATTGCAAGTCATATAAGTTCGCTTTACTTTTCATGATCCCTTTCAAAGCTGGATGTTCTGAAAGCTTGCCTTTTGCTTGTTCCCCATCGATCCATATTTCTGGATGTAATTTGTTGATTCGGTCGATGTATTGTTGACCAGATATAAGTCCCATAGATCTAACCCCTTTGCCAACCAATCATACATATACGATATGCAAAAGAGGGCGCAAGGGTACGAAAGAAAGCTGGTGATGACCATGATGATATTTCTGACCATAGTCGTATTGATGGGGATTCTTGGCATACAAAGCCACTTAAGAAAAATTATGAAACAAAACGACCTATTAGAGGATATCAATCGTAGTAAATAAGTATGGAGGGATTTTTATGAAAAATAACAAACAAAAGTTGATAACCTTTGGCGTTGTCATTTCAGTCTTCCTTATATTCTGGAGTACACAGATGGATTTACCCGAGGATGGACCACCGGCGTTCGGACCTCCTTTTTTAGCGGAGGATGAAAACCAATTATCCTTATTTGTAGTCGGTGATTCTGATTTCAAAATGGAAATGTTGCGGGAGAAGGGGCTCCATTATTCCTCGGCTAGTATGCAGAAAGTGGATTCTTTAGAGGATGCGCAACTCGACCACCCTGGGCTCGAAATCGAGTCTGCACCAGCTTACCTCGTATTCAACACCCGAGAGCTTGAATACAAAACTTATGAATTAGATGATTTGATAAGGTATTTGAAAAAAAGTAAAGAGAAGCAATAGAATTGTCAATGGAGCTTCTCTTCAAGTTTCTTTTTCACATTCGGCCATTCTGATTCAAGAATGCTGAAATAGACAGTATCCCGTACATATCCTGTATAGGTCATCCGGCTCTTTCGAAGGACTCCCTCTCGAACCCCACCGATCCGCTCGATCGCAGCCTGGGAACGTTTATTTCGACCGTCCGTTTTCAGTTGTACCCGTATCGTCTCCAGTTCTTCAAAACAATGACGCAACAACAGATATTTGCATTCGGTATTCACAGATGAACGCCAAACGGATGGAGTCAGCCATGTCCAGCCGATTTCAAGATGTTTATCTTTTTCCGAAATATCCAGGAAACGTGTGCTTCCGACAAGCTTTTGTTGTACATGGTCATAGATGACAAAAGGGAACTCAGTACCTTTTTTTTTTGCTGTTAAAGCTTGCTGGACAAGCTTCTTCATTTCCGAAGGAGTTGTGATTTCCATTGGCATGTAGTCCCAAATCCCTTCATACTGCGCTGCTTCATATAACTCATCGATATCTTTCATTTCCATCGGACGGATCTTGACACGGGTGCCTTCCAGCGTTACAGGTTGGATCCACATTGGTCATTAGCTCCTTCTTTTCTGACTGTTTTTCTATATTCCATCAAAGAAAAGAAAGTCCTTTAATTAAGGTTGAATCTTTATAGAAGGAGTTCGGACAGGGAGAGGAGTAAAACGGGAAAGGATGTCCGAACATGATGGAACTAATCATTTAAATTGTCTAAATTAAAGGCTCTTATCTAAAAGCCATTTTTAAAAAACCCCCTTGTGCAAGTTGATTGGAGAGCAAGGTGCGAGACTCCTCGAAAATGAAAATCGCATTTTCTTCATGCGATATAACGCTGCCGAAGCTTTCCTTGTCCTGTGGGTTCACCACACGCCCCACGGAAAGCGAGCATCCTGGAGCGGAAATCAACGACTTTTAAAGAAAACTTGGCGAGACCAAGCCTTTTGTAGGTCGAGCCTTAGTTGCCCTTATACTGAAGAAAGTATTTTATACTTTCTTTAAGTGCAAGTGCAACAAAGTTTGCGAAAACAGCCAAATTAAAAAAGATGGACCCGAAATCAGCCCATCTCCCTTAGAGTTATTTCTTCATGATCGACTTTATATCTGACCACACTTTTATCATCTCAGCATGCATTTGCGCATCGCTGACATTGAAATGTTTCATCATTTCTTCTCTTGAATGACCTTCTTTTTTATACTTGATGACTTCTTTCAAATCTTTATTGCTCAGTTTTGCTACGATTGCGGCTTTTACGAGCTGTGGCATACGGATATCTTGCTTCAAGTAACCTTTCAGTTCAGCTACATCCTTATTGGAATAATCAGCGACATAACTGAGAATCTCACCTTTGTGCTGTTGGAATTTCTTTTTATGTGCTTTCCATTTGGCTTTTTGTTCAGCTAACTTTTCAGGACTGACTCCGTAATGCTCAGCCGTTTTCTCCCATGATTTAGAGCGGTTATAGTGATTCAGAACTTCCTCAATCGACTTTTCAGAGAGCTTTGCGATTTGTGCTGCTTGGAAGACATTTTCTTTCGAATGACCTTTTTCCAAAAGTGAACGGATCTCTTTCTTATCAAACTTATGATGTGTCGCTGGTGCAAGGCTTAGTCGCCCTTTATGACCGTCATCCTCTTTAACCTCTTCGGATGACGTCATCGTGACAGTCCCCTCAATATCCATATTAGATGCGTCTGCATATTGGGGTAAAACCATTCCCAAAAAAGCTATTCCTATTAAAGCAAGCCCAAACTTCTTTAGTTTCATAACTCCTTCACTCCTTTTAGATTTAAAGAAAGAATAAAAATTCTTCAATATAAGGCTCATCCAGCTAAGGCTTGTCTGAGCCAAGTTTTCTTTAAGTATTTGCTACTATGTAAAAACCATTCATATTTTGTGAGACTTTACATAATTGACTTATTAAAAAAGGCTCTTTTCTAAAAGATTGTTGCTATTGAGTCATTTTTAAAAAAACATCTTGAGCAAGTTGATTGGAGAGCAAGGTGCGAGACTCCTCGAAAATGAAAATCGCATTTTCTTCGTGCAATGTAACGCTGCCGAAGCTTTCCTTGTCCTGCGGGATCAGCGTGCCTACTACCTGAATAATCTCCTCGCAAGGCATGCGACGAGGAATCTCACTTCGACAGGACTTTCTTGTAGACGCAGGAGCACA